>CAZKNR010000217.1:0-62654 GCA_964553925.1 uncultured Acidobacteriota bacterium | reverse complement strand
GCCACGCCGACGATGCGTCGCGGCCTGGGCTCGCCGAAGTACGGATCGGTCCACCACATGTGGCGGCCGAGCGCGTCGCCGTTCGGGAACAGCCGCTGCGCGACGCTCTGGCTCACGACCACGACGAGATCGCTGCCGGACTGGTCGTCGTCCGTGAAGTCGCGGCCGGCCGTGAGCGGGACGCCGAGCGCCGCGAAGAAGCCGGGCGAGACGGTGCGGAACCGCGCCCGCGGGTCCTCTTCGCCGTTGGCCTTGGCGTAGCCCTCGACCGAGAACTGGAATCCCGAACCGAAGAGGCCGGCGTCGCGCCACGGAACCACGGTCCCGACGGCAACGCGCTCGACACCGGGGAGCTCCGCGATCCGCCGCAGCGCTTCCCGGTAGAACACGGCAAGGTCGGCCGGATCGCGCTCGTAGGAGATCACGGGCACGTTGACCGCGAGGACGTTGCCCATGTTGAAGCCGGTGCGCGCTGTCTGCAGGGCCACGAGCGTCGCGAGCAGCATCCCGGCGCCGGCCAGGAGCACGAACGACGCCGCGATCTGGGTGACGGCGAACAGGCGCAGGCGCCGGTTCGTGCCCGACGTGATGCGGAGGCTGCCGTTCGAAATGCCGGGCCCGGTCGACGCCTCCGCCGAAGGCAGCCGCGGGACGAACGCGAGGAGCACTGCCGCGGCCAGGGCCAGGCTCACCCCCACCCACAGGAGGCTCGCATCGACGGTCACGTCGAGCGCGCGCACCGAGAAGCGCGCGGCATACTGAGACAAAACAGCCACCATCGGCCGCGCGATGCCGACGCCGAGGATCGCGCCCGTCCCGCAGAGAAGGAGGCTTTCCGCGAGAAGCGTCCGGCGAAGCGCGCCAGCGCTCGCGCCGAGCGCCGCCCGGATGGCCAGTTCGCCTTCGCGACGCACCGAGCGCGCCAGGATCAGGTTCGCCACGTTCGAGCACGCGATGACGAAGACCAGCGCCGAGGCCGCAAGGAGCACCAGCAGCACGGTTCTCGCCGGCGAGGTGATCTGATCGCGCAACCGCACCGCGTCGATTCGAAACTCGGCCTCCTCCGGGTACGCCTCCGGGTGTTCTTTCACGATCGCCCCGTGGACGGCGGCGAGCTCGGCGCGGGCGGTTTCGAGATCCGCGCCGGGGGCGAGCCGGCCGAAGAGCTCGGTCATTCGATGCACGCGGCCGTCTACCATCGTCGCCGAAAGATGGTGGGGACTGGTCACGACGTTCGCGATGATCTCGGTTTCCGCGGGATAGGGGATGGACGGCTCGACGACCCCGACGATGACCGCCGAGCTGTCGGCGAGTCTTATCGTCTTTCCGATCACCGAAGGGTCGCTCGAAAGCGTGGTCGTCCAGAAGCGGTGGGTCAGCACCGCGGCGCCCGCAGCCTGAGGTCCGTCGTCGGCCGCCCCGAGGAGCCGCCCTGCCACCGGACGAAGTCCCATGACGTCGAAATACGACCCGTCGACCACCCCGGCGCGAACGGCGCGAGGCTCGCCGAGGCCCACCAGCGTGAAGTCGATCGTGGAGAATTCGCCGAAGGCGGTCACCGTGCTGACGCCCTCACGAAGGTCCCGGATTTCCGGGACCGAGAAGTCGGCGTTCTCGACACCGATGCCGGGCGCGCTCTGGCGAATGTAGATCAGGCGATCTTCATCGCGATTGACGAGCGGTCGCAGGAGAACACCCTGGACCACGCTGAAGATCGCCGCATTGGCGCCGATTCCGAGCGCCAAGGTGAGGATCACGGTGATAGCCAGTCCCTTGACCCTGGCCAACGACCGCAACGCAAACAAGAAATCCATAAGGATGCTCATGCCATCTCCCTCTCTTTCTGGATGCTCTGCAGCCTGTCCTTCATGCCGGATCCCTCCTTCGATTTCTCGTCGGCGGCTTGGTCTCGGGCATGGATTCGAGGTGCCGCTCGAGCGCATCGAGGCGCTCGGTCCACTGTTCCGAAATGAGCTCCAGATTACGGCGCGCCACCTCGAGCTGCTCGGGTTTCAGCGCCCAACGGCTCTCCCGTCCCCGCCGCACGCCTCCGACCAGGCCAGCGCCGGCGAGCACGAGCAGATGCTTGGTGACGGCCTGCCGCGTGACCTCCGATCCGGCTGTGAGGCGGGCGATGGACTGTGGCCCGCCCGAGCAAAGGCGGGCCACGAGCCGTAAGCGTGTCTCGTCCCCGAGCGCCGCGAAGATCGGCGCCGAGCCCACGAACGCACCCGTTTTCGCCGGCATGCTAGGAAGACCTGCCGAGATGCTCCTCGATCGCCTTCATCTGCATCGCCCAACCCCCATCGTTCTCACGAAGGGCCTTCGCCCGGCGCGCGAGCGGGATCTGGTCGAAGCCGGATTCCACCACGGTCAGGAGCGTGCCGCCCGCGACCTCCTGGAGCTCGAATATCACCAGGGTCGTGGGCTCGTCCGAGAAGGTCTCCCCAGGTTCGGCAGCTCCCGGGTGCCAGCGCCACGAGAACAGCCGCTCGGGCTCCATGCGCTCGATGATTACTTCCATCGTCATGTGCTCGTACCCCTTGTGCGTGACCCGTCCCGGGAGCCGGGCGCCGAGCTTGAATGGCTCCGTGAAGACAGCGCCGAACCAAGTGCCGAACTCCTGCGAGTCGGTCAGGGCTCGCCACACCTTGGACCTTGGGTGGCGAAGCTGGATCTTCTTCTCGATGCGATCGGTGGTAATAGTGCTCATAGTGTCTCCCGTTCCGTTCCTCGTGCTGCAATCGATTGGTTGCAGGTTGCAGGTTAGCGCAAGGCGGCTTAACATGCAATCGAAAAGTTGCCTATCCAGGTCGAGTGACTGCTGGAAACCCTCTACTTTGGGTAAAAATGGCTGGGATCAGTTGAAACACATCGCTCGCGTCGCTACATTGTCATGGTGAATTGGAAAACTCTCGTCCGCTTTCTCCTGCCTCCAGACGAAAGGGACGATCCCTCCTTTCGCGACGAGTTGGAGAAACTGTCGCTCGCCGGGCTCTGGACCATCGCCTGGATCTGTATCGGTGCGGCGCTCTTCTTCCTCGTGGTGGGCTTTGCCTTGCTTCCCGAGGTGCTTCCTTCCCCTCGCGCAGTGGCCGCCATTCTCCTGCTCGGCGTGGTGTTGTTGCCGTTCGCGCGCGCGCGTTGGATGCGGCGGCGGGCTCGCTTGCTCGGCGTCCTCGTCGGTGTTTTCGTTGCCCTGGCACTCACCTGGGGACACCTGAGCGGTTCAGACTCTAGTTCGAGCGCGCACTTCCTTTCTGGCCATCTCGCCTTCGTCATGCTCGTGGGGGTCGCGGCACTTCCCATCCGACCCTTGGAGATGGTGGGCCTAGGCGCTTCGATCGCCCTGATTTATGGAGGGTTCGTTTGGACGTACGAGCTCCGCGCCGCATTGGGTCAGCAAGTCTTCGTGACTCTGGTTGTGACGACGCAAGTGGCGATCTTTTGCTCGATTCTGACGGCCATCGTTTACCGGCAGCGAGCGGAGGCGTTTCGTGCGCGCCGGGCGGCGGAGCAATCCTTCGAGGAGCTTCGCGAAGCGCAAGCCAGACTCTTAGTCAGTCAGAGCGCTGCGTCTCAGGGACGCTTTGCTGCAGCGCTCAGCCACGAGCTCAACACGCCTCTCGGAAGCCTGAAGAGCGCCGTCGACACTCTGTTGCGTGCCTTCGACAAGCTGCAGGAGAATCCGGCTTTGTTGGTGCGCTATCGGGAGGTGTTTACCAGCGCCGGACACACGGCACGCGAGTCGAGTGAGCGCGTGGAAGAAGCGCTGGCCCGGATGAGACAGCTTGCGAATCTCGACCGGGCGGAGACTCAAACGGTCGATTTGAGCGAGCTTTGCGCCAGTACCGTGGCGCTGCTCCGGCCGGAGCTCGAAGCGAGGGCAGAATTAAAGCTGGAGCTGAAGCCACTTCCTTCTTTGAGGTGCCGGCCCCAGCAGATGAGCGCCGTGTTGTCGAACCTGTTGCGGAACGCTGCCGCCGCAATGGACGACTACGGGGTGATTCACGTGGTGAGCCACCGGCGCGGAACAGACATCGTGGTGGAAGTTCGAGACAATGGACGCGGCATTGCAGCAGAGAGGCTGTCCCACCTGTTCGATCCCGCCTTTCAAGTCCGGGGACGCCGCGTAGCCACCGCCAACTGGGGCTTGTTCGTCTCTCGCAGCATCGTGGTCGAGCACGGCGGGCAGATCGAGATCGATAGTGCGGAAGGGAAAGGAACGACGGCCCGCGTGCGGCTGCCCCTCGAATCTGTCGCCGACCTCAAGGAAGCTGAACCAAGACGGACGGATAAATCGTGATAAAACCGCGTGGAAAATGGAGACCTGGCCGCAGCGATCTCGCTTCGCCGCCGGCAATCAATCGAACATGCTGTCATTGACCCAATCACTTCATCACGCCGCGCGGCGTCTCCTCTACGCTCGCGGCCTTGCTGTCGCGGCAATCCTGACACTCGCGCTCGGGCTCGCTGCGATCACGACCGTCTTCACCGTCGTCAACGCCGTGCTGCTGCGTCCGCTCCCCTATCCCATGCCTGACCGGCTCGTCTCGCTCTCGCACACGCTGGTCGTGGGCGGCAGCCTGCGCGTGGATCAGTCCGACGCCAGCATTCTGTTTTATGGCCGTCACCATCAGGCTTTCACCCACTTCGGCGGCTATCAGGTTACGGCCGCCGGGCTGGGCCCCGTGAGCGGCACCGATGCCGAGCGCGTGCCTGCGGGCCGCGTCACGGCCGATCTGTTCTCTGTATTGGGGGTTTTTCCGCTCCATGGCCGTCTGTTCACCGAGTCCGACGATCGACCGGGTGCGGCGCCCGTCGTGGTGTTTGCGGAACCGCTGTGGCGGCGGAAGTATGGCGGGGAGCCGGGTATCTTGAATCGCCAGATCGAGATCGATGGCGTACCCCACGAGGTCATCGGCATCATGCCGGCTTCGGTTCGGTTTCCCGCATCGGACACGGAACTGTGGCTGCCCATGCGCCTGGATCCGACGAAGACGGACTCGGCCACGTTCGACTACCAGGCGGTCGCTCGGCTGCGCGAGGGCGTGTCCATCGACGAGGGAGCTTCCGAGCTTCAGGCGCTCCTGCAGCAACTGCCGGACGAGCTCCCGGGGCGGCTCACGCGGGAGGCGATCGAACAGACACACATGCGCGTGTCGGTTCGTCCGCTCGCCGCGGTCGTCGTCGGAGACATCGGGCGCGTGTTGTGGGTGGTCCTCGGCGCTGCTGGCTTCGTGCTTCTCATCGCGTGCGCGAACGTCACGAACCTGTTTCTGGTGTTGGCCGAGGGTCAGAGGAACGCTCTCGCCCTGAAGCGAGCGCTCGGGGCTACGAAAGTCGCGATCCTGATGGAGTTCCTCTGCGAAGGATTACTCGTCTCTGCCTTCGCCGGCGTTTTGGGTGTTATCATCGCCGCGGCTTCCGTCGAGGCATTGCGATCGATCGCGAGTGCCGTCGACATCCCGAGGTTGGTGGAAGTGACCATCGACAGGACGGTTCTCGGCGTCACGGGGCTGACCACGTTTTTCACGGCACTGTTCGTCAGCGGGCTTCCCGCATTGCACTCCGGCGCTTCGTCTGTGTCGTCGGTTTCGAGCCTGACGAGTCGCTTGGCGACGGCGAGCCGCGCGCGACACCGCGCAAGGCAGGCACTCGTCGTGGCGCAGGTAGCGCTCGCGCTCGTCCTGCTCGTGGGGTCGGGACTCATGGCGAGAAGCCTCTGGCGCCTTCGCTCCGTCGAGCCCGGCTTCGAGCCAGCGAATGCGATCACGTTTCGCCTGGCACTTCCCTCGGTCACGTATCCGGGTGCCGACGAGACGGTCCGATTCTTCATTCGCGCCACCGAGGCCGTCGCGGGCGTTGCCGGTGTTTCGGCTACGGGCGCAGCGTCGAAGCTCCCGCTCGACGAACAGGGTCGGACCGACAGCGCGGTGTGGGCGGAAGATCGGCCCATCCCGCCCGGTTCTTTTCCGGGCATCCATCCCGTTTTGTACGTCACCCCCGGGTACTTCGAAGCGACCGGTATCCCATTCATCGCGGGACAGACCTTCACCCGTCCCGACCCTCCGCGGATCTTCCTGGAGGCCGTCGTAAGTCGCGCGTTTGCCGAACGGTACTGGACGAACGAGTCTCCCCTCGGCAAGCGGGTGCGAATCTTTTCAAAAGGGCCGTGGTACACGGTCATCGGAATGGTGGGGAGCGTGAGGGACAAGGCGCTCGACCAGCCGGAGGACCAAATGATCTACTGTCCACTCCTGCCGGCGCGTGAGGATCCGCGATGGACACCGCGCGATATCGCCTTCGTGGTGCGAACGCTCGGCGACCCCGTCGCCGCTTCCGGCGCGATCCGGGATGCGGTCCGCGATCTCGATCCGTCTTTGCCTCTGTACCGAATTCGCGCTTTGAGCGATATCGTCGCGCACGCATCGGCCCAGAGGTCGTTCACGTTCTTGCTGGTCGGCGGCGCCGCCGGGGTGGCGCTTTTCCTCGGCGCCATCGGTTTGTACGGTGTCATGTCGTACCTCGTGACCCTTCGTACCCGGGAGATGGGGATCCGGCTCGCAATCGGCGCGCCGCCGGACAAAGTCCGCCGGATGGTGCTGCGCCAGGGTCTGGCCGTCGCCGCTCTCGGGATTGCGATCGGACTCGCCGGCGCGATGGTGCTCACGCGATTTCTCGCGGCGTTGCTCTTCGAGGTGAACCCAAGGGACCCAGCGGTCCTCGCGCTGGCAGCGGCGCTGCTTCTGACGGTTGCGGCGGTGGCGAGCTGGCTTCCCGCCCGCAGAGCCGCGGGTATCGACCTGGCGTCGACGCTCCGAACCGAGTGAGGAGTGACCGGGATTTGCGTCAAGACTTTCTGCGGCTATACCCTTTTAGGACCTGTTTCGCATCGCGGTCGTCGGGCGGCGGAGCTCGGACCCGGATACCTTAATGGAGGTCGACATGCATACCCTGGCCATGGATGTGCGGTTTGCATTTCGGACGATGTCCAAAAACGCGCGGGTTACGATCCTTGCGGCGCTCACGCTCGCTCTGGGCATCGGGGCGAGCACCGCCATCTTGAGCGTCACCAAGGGCGTTCTCCTGAACCCATTGCCCTACCGGGACCCCGATCGTTTGGCGCTCATTTGGGCGGAAATGCCGCGGTCGGGATTCGTCCGCTACCCGATCTCCGGCCCCGAGCTCGGGGATTTGCGGAGCCGCAGCAAGTCGTTCGAGGAGTTCGCCTCGATCTGGACCACGACTGGCGCGCTGGTCGAAGAGAACGAGCCGGAAACGGTGCGTGTCGCACTCGTCACCTGGAACTTCCCGTCGATTCTCGGCGCCGAGCCGGTCATTGGCAGGAGCTTCGGACCCGATGAAGAGCGAGCGGCTGTCGGTCAATCGGTCCTCGTGAGCGAGGAGCTCTGGCGCCGGCGCTTTGGAGGCGAGCCTTCGGTTCTGGGGAAGAGCGTTCGCATCGACGGTGGTTGGGGATTCCCCGGTGGCAACTTCACCGTCGTGGGAATACTTCCTTCCGCTTTTCGTCTGGTGTTGCCCAGCGACGCCGGTGTCGCGACCGATCCGGATGTCTGGGTTCCCTTCTCGGGCGATCTCGCCGCCGCCCCGCGAACGCTCTACTACCTGCGCACTATCGGACGCATGCGTCCTGGCGCGACGCTCGACGAGGCCCGGCAGGAGATTCGCGCCATCGGCGAGCAGATCCAGTCCGAGTTTCCCGAGTACGCGGCTACCGGCCGAGCGTTCAACGTCGTTTCCCTCAAGGGCGACGCCGTCGGGCGCGCGAGGCCCGTCATCCTCGCACTTCTCGCGGGCACGGGGTTCCTGCTTCTCATCACCTGCGCGAACGTCGCCAACCTGCTTCTCGCCCGCGCCGCACAGCGACAGGAGGAGATACTTCTCCGTACCGCTCTCGGAGCCTCGAGGCGCCAGATCGCGCTCCAGCTTCTGACCGAAAGCCTCGCTCTGGCGACGTTAGGAGGCCTGGGCGGCCTCGCGCTGGGAGCCTTGGGTCTCGGGCCGCTACTCTCCCTGGCACCCGGAAGCCTCCCTCGGCCCGAGGCCATCGCCGCCGACCCGCTCGTCCTTCTGCTCGCTTTCGGAACGAGCCTCGTCTGCGGGATTCTCTTTGGGCTCGCTCCCGTCGTGGCGTCCCGAAGGCAACAGCTCGCAACCGCCCTTCGATCGACGAGCCGCGCCGTCGGAGGAAGCGGCCAGCGGGGTCGCGACGTTCTCGTCGTCGCCGAGCTCGCTCTCGCCTTCGTGCTTTCCGTGGGCGCCACGTTGTGCTTCCATACCCTCGAGAGGCTCGAGCAGGTGGACATGGGCTTCGAGACCGACGGCGTTCTCACGATGGAGCTCACGTTGCCTCGGGAGCGCTACGGGACGGGCGTCGAGCTCAGCAACTTCACCCGTGAGCTGGAACGCCGTCTCCAGCAAATCCCCGGCGTCGCGGCAGCCGGCGCCGTCAACCAGCTTCCGCTCTCCGATTTTCCAAACTGGTCGTCTCCCTACCGCCTTCGAAGCGCGGAGAAATCGGAAGGAGAAACGAACGAGGCGGATGGGCGTGTGGTGACGCCCGGCTACTTCGCGGCGGTGCGCGCGAGGCTCGTCGACGGACGATGGTTCGACTCCCACGACGACGAAGAGGGCCGTCACGTCGTCATCGTCGACGAGCTCCTTTCCTCGAGAGCCTGGCCGGGCGCGCGGGCGGTGGGTCAGGAGCTCCAGGTGCAGGTGCGAAAGGAGATGGGTTTCGTGACGGTATGGGCCGAGGTCGTCGGCGTCGTGAAGCACATGCGCCATCACGATCCGCGATTCGAGGTACGGGAGCAGTTCTTCGTTCCTTTCGCCCAGGGAGCGCGCAATCAGATGGGGCTCGCTGTCCGCTCGCGAAGGGATCCCTACGGCGTCCTGGTTCCGGTTCAGCAGGAGATCGCGGCCCTCGATAAAGACCTGGCGATCTCGAGAGTCCGCCTTCTCGAAGACTACGCGCGGGACGCTCGAGCGGTACAGCGCTTCACGATGGTTTTGGCGGCGGGGTTCGCGGTGATGGCGCTCGTCCTCGGGGGCCTCGGCGTCTACGGCGTCGTCTCGTACGCCGTGAGCTGCCGCCGGCGCGAGATCGCGCTGCGGCTCGCTCTCGGGTCAACGTCGTCCGGTATCGCCCGCTTTGTCCTCCGCCACGGCGTGGTCCTGGTGCTGGCAGGTATCGGACTCGGCTTCGCGGGAGCGCTGGCATCGGGACGGCTCCTGGAGGGACTGCTGTTCGGCATCGAGCCCAGCGACCCGGCAACGTTCCTACTGGTTCCCCTGGTGCTTTCCACGGTCGCCATCCTTGCGAGCTGGCTTCCCGCGAGGCGAGCGACGCGGGTCGATCCTGCGGTCGTATTGCGGCAGGAATAGTCCTCTGGTCCTTGGTTGCGTCGCTTTGCTATGGCCGGTAGAATGGACACTATAGTGGCCATAAGGAGTAATTTGTCGGAGTTGGCGCAGTACGTACCGGTGAGCAAGGCGAAGAATCGTCTGCTGAGGCTCGTTCGCGAGCTCGAGGAGCGGCAGGAAGCGATTGCGCTCACCCGCGGCGGTGTGCCGACGGCCGTGCTCCTGAGCATGGAACAGTTCAGTGGACTCCGAGAAACCATCGAGATCCTCTCCGATCGAAGCACGGTGCGCGCGCTGCGGCGCTCGCTGAAGCAAGCGACGGAGGGTCGGTGGGTTTCCTATCGTGACGTTTTCGGCAAGTGACTCGCGTCAGAGCGTATGTCGCGAGGTTCACGGAAGAGGCCGCCGCTCGAGTGAGGAAACTCCATCCGGACGTCAAGAAGCACGTTCGAGCCGGCATCGATCGCATTCGAGGATCCCCGTTCGACGGGCACCCTCTTCAGGATGACCTGGCGGGACTTCGGTCGCTGCGCGTCGGAGGGCATCGAGTGATCTACCGCGTCCAGGAGACGAGCCGACCCCTAGACATCATTCTGGTCGGCCCACGCCGGGACATCTACGAGGAGCTTCGGGATAGAGTCCTCCGAGACATCGAGCCCACTCCGTAGTCCGCCATTTTTTAGAGAGGCACGGCGTTCTCCCGCACGTAATCCTCTTCATAGGAGTCGTCCGCCGGGCTGTAGTGAAAAAGCTCGGCGTACGAAAGACCGTGCGCCATCCCCCGGAGGCGATCCCGACGTAGGGCGATGTGCTTGGTGTAGGAGCGGTTCGCGGAGTCGTCGTCGTCGCCGAGAATCGGAAGCCGCCGTCCCTCGTCGGCGAGCCGGCGCCTGAGGCGAGCACCCTGGTCGCCCGCGGGGCCCTGGGTCACGTTGGCGAGATTGCAGAACACCTTGGCGTCGATGAAGTCGCTAATGTCGACGACGCGGTTCACCAGCTGGGGTCCTCTCGCGAAATAGTACGCGTCCGCCGGACCATGAGGCGTGAGCCCGGCTTTGAAATGCTCGGAATAGTCCCACTCGGAGCGTGACATCCAGCAGGCGGATTCGACGGCCTTGGCGGTGACGGTGTGGTCGGGGTTCCGCTCGTAGAGAGCCGAGGGATCGTAGCAGAGGACGGTATCGACCTTCATCAACCGGAAGATGAAAATCAACCGGGCGCGCATCTCGAGGAGAGACGAGCCGTCCATGTTGTGGTTGGGGTAGTTGAGGAAGAATAGCTCCTCGAGCCCGAGGCGTCGCGCCACCTCGCGCGTGTCGTTCTCGTTTCGCAACGTGACGTCGCCGATGGAGCTTCCCACACCTGCCATCGAGTCATCGGACAAGGTGATCAAGATCCCGCGGTAACCCTCGTCGATGAGCTTCAAGACCGTGCCGCCGGCGAAGATGGGAATGTCGTCGCAGTGGGGCTGGATGGCCGCCAGCATCTTCCCCGCGTGGGGCTTGCCTTCACGCCGGCGCTCGATCGTGACCTCCACGTCGTAGCTGACCCCGCCGGTGCCCGAGGAGATCGGCTCGCGCGGGATGGGCTGCTCTTGTCCCGCGGTGGCTCCCATGATGGGACCGGAAACCAAAGAGCTCCCCAGAAACTCCCGTCGATTCACCCCGGTGCTCCTCGTCGAGCTATCCTCGTCGACCGAGGATTTCCCTGAGCCGATCCGCCACAAGGATCTCCTCGCCCGGACGGAGGTTGTAAGGGAAGATACCGACACCTTTCCACGGGGGCACGTACTCCGTCATGTCGGTGGCGATGATGGCGGGCTCGCCCTCCTCGAGCGCGGTAATCACGTCCTGAACGCTGAGCCCCAGCGCCTTCTCGTCCCACTGCACCGTCAGCCGGGGCGAGTGAGAGTAGTCGTCGTTCGTGGCGTACTCGGTTACGACCGTATCCAGACCCTCGAGGCGGCGGGCGACGCGCTCGAGCATGGCATGGTGCGTGTTGCGCTCGGCTTCGTGATCCCGCCCGTTCAGGTAGAGCTCGACCGCGGTGAGCAGGCCCACGATCTCCTCTTTACCGACCTTCGCGATACGAGCGAAACGGTTGTGCGGTGCGCTGTTCGCGTAAGCGGCCTCGATGAGGTCCTTCCGTCCGAGGAGCAACCCTGAGCACTGGGGACCGCGCAGGTTCTTGCCGCCGCTGATGGCCACCAGGTCCGCTCCCATGGCGACGAACTTCCGGAGGTTCTCTTTGGGCGGAACCTCCGCCGCGGCATCGAGGATCACGGGCAGGTTTCTGTCGTGGGCAATGGCGATCATCTTCTCGAGAGGGATCTTGTGCCCGAGCGAATTGTGGCTGAGCACCATCGCGAGAGCCGCCGTTTTCGGCCCGATCGAAGCTCTCGCCTGGTCCTCGGTCTCGACGTCGACGAGCGTCACCCCCACCATTCGGAAGGCATGATCGTAGGAGTTCCGGTGCGCTTTCTGGATCACGATCTCGCTCTTTATGCCGTCGAGATTTGGAAGCCGATCGATCCTCTCCAGGTCTCCTCCCGCGGTGACGGCGCAGGTCGCGAGACAAAGCGAAGCCGACGCACCCGCGGTGACGAACGCCGCCTCGGCTCCGGTGAGCTCGGCCAGGCGTTGGCCCACCTTGGCTTGCAAGTCGTGGATTTGTACGAAGTGCTGCGACGCCTCTTCCATCGCATGCTTGACCTCGGGGAGCATCAACGTCCCGCCGAGCGTCGTCAGCGTGCCGTAAGCGTTGATGTACGTGCGGACGCCGAGCTTCTGGTAGATCGAAGGCCGCGCGGGAGCCATCGACGGGTACGCCTTGGCCGCCGGAACGGCGGCGAGCGGCAACGCGAGACTGGTGCGAAGGAGCTCCCGGCGACTGAGAGCCGTCTTGCGAATCACAGCGAGCTCCTGGCCCGCGGCGCTTCGTCTCGGAAGAACTCGCGCAGGCGTCGGACGACGAGGACCTCCTCGCCGTTCTCCAGGTTTCGGGTGATGAACAGATCGCCGTCGTTGAAAATGAGGCGAGGCTCACCGTCCCGGAGCATCTTCCGCGCCTGTTCGAGCGTCACCGGGATCCGTTTCTCATCCCAGGTGAGGCGCACGCTGTCGTAGCCGTTAGGCGTCAGGCGAGCGGGCACGTACTCGGCGGAGAGCCCGGGAACGTCCTGAAGCTCCGCGCACACGTACCTGGCGTTTCTCGTCCACTCTTCCTGGTATGCGTCGTGGTCCAGCTCCACGAAGCGGTTGAGGGCGACGATGAGCCCGATCACCGCTTCTTTACCGACCTTCATGCCCCGCCCGAGGTTCCCGTATGGAAACGCGTTGAGGCGAGCGGCCTCGATGAGGTCCTTTCGGCCAACGAGGATGCCGGTTCCTTGAGGACCGCGGATGCCCTTCCCGCCGCTGATCGCGACGAGATCCGCACCCATCGCAACGTAACGAGTCAGGTTAGAAGCCGGGGGCAGCTCCGAAGCGACGTCGATGAAGACCGGAACGCCGGTCTTTTTTCCCAGAGCGATGATTTCCTCGGGAAGCATGACCTCCGGCGGGCGATCGTGCTTTCGCTCCCAACTGGCGAGTCCGCTCAACATGGCCGTCTTGTCATTGACCGCGCTCGCGAGCGCCTCTCGTGACTCGACGTCGACGATGGTCATCCCCGCGGCTCGATAGGCGCGATCGTAGGAGAACCGATGCGCGGTTTGCATCAAGCACTCGTGTTTCGGCCAGGTGGGATGAGGCAGCGCCTGGATGCGCTCTTCGTCCGTCCCTGTGAGACACGCCGCCGCCCCGATCGTGAGAGCTGCGAACGAACCGGAGGTCACGAGGCCAGCTTCGGCCCCGGTCACTTCCGCAACGCGGCGACCCGCCGCGTCGAAGAGCTCGTGCATGTCCACGAACTCCTCGTTCGCCTCGGCCATGGCCCGCATGACCTCGGGCGGCATGCGCGAGCCCCCGTAGACGGTCGTGTGGCCGTGTCCGGGAAGGTGGGGGCGGACGCCCAGCAAGCGTGTGTAGATGCTCTCCTCTGTACCCCGGCGGCGCAGTCCGGTGGCGCGGGCGGTCCTGCCGAAGCCGAGTGCCGCTAGAAAAGACGCGACGGCGCTGCTCCCGACGAACTCGCGGCGGCTCCACATCGGGCGGCGGGATTTGGCCTCAGTAGTCTTCATGGAATCACCTCAGAGGAGAGTGGTTGGACTCGAATGAGCGAAGCTTCGACCGTGGAGCGGCGTCGGGGCCGTGCCCTGAAGGCACGGCCCCGCACAGCGGCTAGAAGTCGACTCGGAACGCGAGCTGCGCCGATCGGGGGCCGTAGGCGACGGCACCGTTTTGCTGCGGGTTGCCGAACGTCGCGGTGTTGATGACCCCGTTATAAGCGCCGAAGTTCGCGTGGTTGAAAAGGTTGAAGACCTCCGCGATACCCGAGATCCGCACTCCGCCGAAAGCGAACTCCTTGGTGAGGCGAACGTCGACGCGGTGAAGGCCTTCGCCGCGCAAAGCGTTCCGCGGAGCCTCGTTGCCCGGCCCCACCCCAATCACGTCGGGCCCCTCGAAAAGATCCTGGGCCTCGGGTCGCACCGGGATTGGGACTCCGAGGTTGAGCCGGTTTTCGGTCACGCTTCTGCCGGTCGGGTTGCCGGCGAGCTGGGTCACGAAGTAGTTCCCCGAGCCGTAGTAGTAGGCGCCCGACACCGAGAAGCCAAGACCCAAGTTGTACATCCCGTTCAGCCGCAGCGTGTTGCGCTGAAAGTCGTTGGCGCGGGCCCAATCGGCGTCGGGGTCGAAGCTGTTGTTGGGAAAATTGCCCCAGCTCGTCGTGTCGTCGTGCTTCATGAGCATCAGCGTGTAGGTCAATCCCACCTGAAAGTTGTCCTTGAAGCGACGGCGCGCCCCCGTCTGGAGCGCGGCGTAGTCCATGTGGCCCGTGCTCTCCATGTACAGGATCTGCGTGAACGTGGGGTCGGGCCTGCCGAAGCGGGAAACGTTCTGGGTGTATCCCGTCGCGGGATCGAAGAACTGGTTGTAATCGATGGCGCGCGGCTCGTTGTACCCCTTCCAGTACACGAGGTCCGCGTCGACGCCGATGTCCGGACCGAGCTGTTTCTGGAATCCTATCGAAGTTTGCCAGGTGTAGGGCATGACGTAGTTGGAGGCGATGACCCGGGGCGCCTGGGGCGGGAGCGGCACGCGACCGTTGAGGACGTCGTCGGGCGTGACACCGCGGGTGGGATCGTCGAGGAAACCCGGAAGTCGGTCGTTCGGATAGGAGTTCACCAGGATGCGTTCGGTATTGAAAGACTGTTGGCTGAATGTCACGTTCGAGGAGCTGATGGTATAGAACACTCCGCTTCCGCCGCGGATCACGAGATCGCCCCGTCCGCCGACGTCATAGGCGAAGCCGAAACGGGGCGCGAGATTGTTGAGATCGCGGTTGTCGCTCCTGAAGAGAGGGCTCCCTGCTTCCCTTCCCGGGGTGGCCAGGGAAAACGGGATTTGCGTGGTCACGTACGGAGGCGCCAGGGCCCCCCAGTCGACGTCCCAGCGAAGGCCGTAGTTGAGGGTCAGGTTGCTCCCGGCCATCCATGTATCACCGACCCACATCGCCCAGGACGGTCGCGGGATGTCGATGGTCCAGTCGCCCACGTTCTGTTGGAAGCGATTGACCGTGGCATCGAGACCCGAGACGTCCCAGCAAGAAGGATCGAGGGCGCACTCCTCGGGGAATCGACGGTTGAGATCGGGAGGCCGGGTGTCGAAGATGAACTCCCCTCGCTCGAGCAGGTGCCACTCGTCCCCGTCCCGCCACTTGAGGAACTCCCCCCCGATTTTCAAATCGTGCGTCCCCTTGTTCCAGTTGAGCTGGTACCTTGCGGAGAACAAGTCCTGCGTGAATCTCTGCGGGAAATTACGCGGGGGGCCGATGGTCAAACCGCCGGGGAACACGTAGTTGGGCTGACAGGTCGTCTGATCCGTGGTCGAGCCGAACTCCTGGGAGCAGCCCGCCACCTGCTCTGGATAGGCGAGCAGGTTTTGCCACTCGAATCCGTTGTAGCCGACCTTGAGCTCGGTCACCATCTCGGCGTTCCACAGCTTGGTCCAGGTCCCGAGCACGTTGAGTGAATCCTGGGTTCTGGCCCTCGCGTTCGACGGATGCTCGTTCGAGGGCAAATCCGTAGGAGTCTCGAAGTCCCAGTAGGACACGCGGTACGAGAGCTGGTCGTTCGGGCCCGGGGCGTGATCGACGCGGGCAACAAGGCTGTTCTGCGCCTGCGGGGTCGGAATCGTGAACGACTGTCCCGGAAGAAGAGGCGGCTGCGCGAAAACCGACGTCGGCTGACGCTCGTACTCGTAGGAGACGAAGTAATGCACCTTGTCCGCTACGATCGGCCCTCCGATGGCGCCGCCAACCTGCTGGTTCTCGAACGGAAGCACCGTGCCGGAGACATGATCGGCGGCGTTCAGAGCCTCATCGCGAAAATAGCCATAGACGCTTCCGCCAAGCGTGTTGGTGCCCGATCGGGTGATCGCATTGACCTGCATTCCCGCCGAGCGTCCCTGCGTGACGTCGAACTGGTTGGTGACGATCTCGAACTCCGCGATCGCCTCCCGGCTGAACTTGGGCTGGCCGAAGAACGAGCTCGCCACTCTCTGGGTGATCTGCTGCCCGTCCAGATTGAGCTGAAAGTGCTCGTCTCGAACCACGCCCGGCCGGTTGTTGTTGGTGTCGTTTCCCGTAACCCCCTTGACGAGAAGCGACAGCTCCATCCAGTTGCGGCCCTGGACGGGCAGCTCGTCCATCATGCGCCGGTCGACGTTGCCCGCGATCTCCGAGGAGAGCAGGTCCACGAGCGGCGACTCCCCGGTCACGGTGATGGTTTCCTCGACCCCGGCGAGACTCATCTTGACGGGGACACTCGCGCTCTGCCCCACGAGAAGCTCCAGTGCCGGCAGAACGATCTTGGCGAATCCCGAAAGGTCGGCCTCCAGGCGATACGTCCCCGCAGTCAGAACTGGAAAACGATACTGGCCCTTCTCGTCGCTGACGGAGACGTGCTGCCGACCCGTGCTGGTTTCCGTGACGGTGATGGTGACGCCCGGGAGCACACCTCCCTGGTTGTCCGTAACCGTTCCAGACAGGATCACGGTTTGCGCCTGAGCGATGCCGCCCAGCATGAGCCCAATGAGGCAGATGAGGCCGATGAGAATAGAAAGATAGAATCCACGGAATCTGAACATCAAGCCACTCCTTCCCTCGAGAAGTCAGAGGACTCGGTCGATTCCGGGTGTCCGACCGTCCCGGGCCGCCGGGACAACCCCAACCGCCCGAGAACCGATGCAAGCGCCGATCGCGCTCAGGGATCGTCGCAGCTCGCGGAGAACCCTGGCGCGATAGGGATCAACAAGCCCTGTGTGCAAAAACGCACAGCGGCAAGCTAACCTATGGTGGCGGGCATGTCAACCTTTGTTGCGCGCTCCCGGAGTGCCTTCCTGTTAGACTACAGGGCGTGCTGAACATGGTAGTCGACGAGACGAGCTCCTCGCCCCCGTGGGTGCAGATAAAAGAGCAGATCAAGCTCGCCTACACCGTCGGCCGGCTCAACGAGGGAGACGCTCTTCCCTCGATTCGCTCGCTCGCCCGGCAGCTTCGGGTGAGCGACGCCGCCGTCAGGCGAGCTTACGAGGAGCTCACCCAGCTGGGCTTACTGTCAGCGGAGCCGCGAAAGCACCTCGTGGTCACGGACACACTCATAAAGCCGGATCACGTGGAGCAGTTGGCAAGCGAGGTCGCCGCCGAGTGCGATCGCATGGTGGGCTGGGCTCGCGCGCAGGGCCTCAGCGCCATATCCGTCGCCCATATTTTACTGCTGCGGGCAATCGAGAGGGAGCAGGCGCGTCCCACCTACCTGTACGTCGACTTTAGCCTGGAGTCGGCCGCGAACTTTGCCGACACGATCGCGAAGGCGTGGGAGATTCCGGTTCGAGGCTGTAGTCTCCTCGAAGCAGGCCGCCTGAGCCGGGCGGAGCGAGAATCGCTCACCGCGATTCTCGTCAATTCCTATCGTTACGAGTCTCTTCGGAAGATGCTCCGCGGTTATCCCGTCGAACGCATCCTTCCCATCCGCGTCCGCCTCCACCGAAGGTTGATACGGAAAATGAGTCGGATGCCCGCCGGGTCTCACGCTCTGTTCGTGTTACAGGATGACGACGCGGCTCATATCGGTCGCGCGGTCCTCGACTACGTGCAGGGTGAAGTCGGCGACAAAGTGACCGTCACGACGACCGCGCTTCGCGACGTGAGCGATTGGGTGGAGCTCGCCTCGACCGGCCGCTACCGTCTCATCCTGGTCAGCAGACACGTGTGGGAGCAGGTTCCCGAAAAGGCTCGGAGACTTCCACACGTCCTTCCGAGCGACAACGAGCTGATCGTGGAATCACTCGAAAAGGCGCGCATCCTTGCCGGGGTGCTCGTCTAGGCAGGCTAGGCTATGGAGCGATGGAGCACTTAGCCCTCCGGGATTGCCCCGAAGTAGAAGTCGTTCGCAGACGGATCCACAGCGAAGCGTATCCGCTCCAGCAAGCCCGAATAGCCGAGGAAATTACCGTGCGTCCAGTCCCGAGAGACGAAGAGAGTCGTCTCAACCTCGAACGATTCTCCTTCGTCCGCGACAAGGGTCAACGGTGCGCGGATGAGCTTCCCTCGGATCGTGCCGCTTCGAGTGGAAAGGCTGACGGTCGGGCCCGCCTGCTCCAAGAACCCAAGCGCTTCCGCGATCTCTCCGTCCAGCACCGACCATGCCGCACCCGTGTCGAGCTGCGCGAGAAGAGGGACGGCCGCATGCCCTGGAAGTACTTTCACGAAGATCTTCGGAGTGGGTTCCGTGCCGCCGTCGGAATCCAGGAATCTGGAGCGTCCACCGGCAAAGGTCTCGCCGTCGAGTTTGAGCAGTGCGGGCACTAATCGATCCGGTGGACCAACGGCACGCTCTTTAGATCCTTGATACGGCTCTGGAGCTCCGCGAAGGACGGGGCGTCCGCGACGAGCTCGTTCCCTTGAATGGCGATCCAGCGCCCACGGTACGCATCCCGGTTGGCGCGGATCCACTCGAACTCCTGAGTGCGATCCATGTCGGTAATTTGACGGGGCCTGGCGCGGGGCGGTTCTAAAACCTTGGCAAGGCTGAGGAGTTCGGGATCTTCGGGGCTAGCCCCTAGCGCCTCCGAAAGAAGCGCGCGAGCCTGAGCGACACGGTCCTCCTCGATCAACTCCCGGATCCGGGTGGCGGGCGTGGACTGAGCGAGCAGTCCACTAGCGCCGGCTTGATCTTGTGATCTCTTCTTGACTGTCATGACGCTGTCCGGTTCGCTAAAGAGTCCGTCCCCTGCCAGTCTAAACCCTTCTACGTGTCACCACCACTTCCTGCCGACTGAGGTGTTGGCTGACCAGGTCGGCGAACACGCCGACGAATCGTCGCATTGGCGGCCTGGCGTGTCTTCCGTCGAAGAGCCTCTTCGTTAACCAAGCGATCGAGTGATGCCGGTAACAACGAGCTGATCGTGGAATCGCTCGAAAAGGCGCGCATCCTTGCTGGGGTGCTCGTCTAGACTGGGGGCGCGATACGCCTCGCCGCGCCGGTAGAGCTCTAGACGCGCACGGATCTCGCCAGCCAGCGCTCGTTCGTCCCGCTCGAGGGCGAGAGAGAGCGCCTTTTCCGCGGTAGCGACCGCCGCTTCGAAGCGGCCCGCCGCTGCGTAGGCTGCCGCCAGGGTGTCGAGGATCCTCGCGTCGCTCGCGGCTCCCGCTGAAGCCCGTTCGGCGAGCGCGACCGCCGCCGTGGGATCTCGCTTTTGGTCCAGGGGATTGACGGCGAGCACCCAGGCGAGCCCGGCGAGGGCCAGGCCGCTCCCCGGTTCCGATGAAAGAGCCCGACGGTATTCGAGCTCCGCTTCGTCGAGCTCGTTCAGGGCGCGAAGCGCCGAGGCGAGGTTGAGGTGCGCCAAAGCGTACTCGGGGCGAAGACCCAGCGCCTTACGAAGGGGCTCGACGGCTTCGGTCGCACGGCCCAGAGCAACCAGAGCACCTCCGAGATTGTTCAGAGCTTCCGGGTAGTCCGGGCTCGCCTCGAGAGCTCGGAGGTAGTGCTCGACCTCTTCGTCGATTCGGCCCTCCCGACCGAGGGCGCTCGCGAGCGTGTATTGCGCCTGCGCGTAGCTCGGCGCGATGCGCACGGCTCTCTCCAGGTGAACGATGGCCTCAGCGACTTCTCCCTGAGCGAGAAGGGCACTGCCGAGATTGTGATGGGCGAACGCATAATCCGGCCGAATCTCGATGGCTCTTCGATAGCTGAGGACCGCCGCCTTCAGCCGGCCCTCGGACTGAAGCAACACCCCGAGATTGTTGTGGGCCTCCGCATAGCCCGGATTCGCCTCGATCGCTCTCTCGAAGGACAAAATCGCCTCGTCGCGGCGTCCCTGGTTCTCGAGCGCACCTCCCAGATTGTAGTGCGCCTCGGCGAAGCCCGGTCGGACTCGAACGACCCGTCGCCACTCCGCGATCGCGTCCGCCGCGCGGCCGAGCTCCATGTAGGCGAAGGCGAGCTCGTGGCGGACATCCGGATCGTCACCGTCGGTCTCGAGCCTCTTCTCGTAACCCTCTACTTCCTGGCGCAGCTCGTTTCGGCGGAAGCCCTCACGCAGCCCCGCGAGCTCTCCCGGGTCCCGGGGGACGACCATCAGGAGCAAGTCCCCCATTTCGTCCGTGGAGCGAGATCCGAAGCGCACTCGCCTTGGTGGGTCGAACGGGTTCCGAGGATTCGAAGCGCTGTTGTCATAGACGTAACGCATGGTAATCGTCGACCCCCGGGGAAGCGCGACGGGAGCTTCGTAGCGGTACTCGTCCTGCCAATAGAAATCCCAGTTTCGGATCCACAGAAGCCAGGTGCGGGTTCCGTCGGGAAGTGTGGCGAAGGCCTGCATTTCGTGGCAGAGGAAGTGGGCGTGCGGATAGATTCCGATCACATCGACGTCCGCGTTCAGGACGTAGCTGTCTTCGACGGCGTGGGAGGAGGCGCCAGGCGGCAGGTCGATGGTTCTCGAGCCGAGCTGCAAAACGGCGGCGCGCTTTTTCGGCGGCTCATCGGTGAAGTAGAGGCCAACCGTTGCGCGGATCTCCTCCGGCTTCCCGCCCGGCATCAGGTGGAGCTGGAGCACGAGATCGGTCGATGGCTCGAGGGGCCAGACGAGAGCCTCATCACCTTCGATCGGCATCTTGCCAGGAGACCAACCGAGAAAGACACCCCCTGGGAACTCTCCGCCGTCGACGAGCATGCCGTCGTAGCCGGGCTCGGTGTCTTCTTCGTCGAGACGGCGGGAAACTCCCGATCCGTCGACGAGGATTCGGGCATGGTGCACGATTTTCGGATTACCTGGATGGAGGTCGACGGCGCGAACGAAAGTCGGTGCCTCGATCGGCACGGGAACGACGAAGTTACGATAGACGTCCTCTCCGCCCGGAGGGAGCGTATAGCTCTGAGACATGGAGACGACCAGATCCGGCTCTCCCAGCTGCCAGGTTCGGGACAGCGAAGGCGAGACGACCCGATCGTTTCCGTCTCCTTCGGGAGATCCGCCTTCGACCCACTCCCGAAGCATGGAGCGCTCTTCCGGCGTTAGCCTTCTTTCTCCCGCGAAGGCGCCGAACCCCGGCTCGGGGAGCCATGGCGGCATGAGCCCGGAGTCGATCGCCTCGAGGATCTGAAGTCCTCGGCTTCGAACGTCTGGATAGCTCACGAGGGGGAAGGGGGCAAAGCCCTCGGGTCGATGACAGGACGCGCACTTTTCGACCAACAGCGGTTGGACGTCACGGTGGAAGGTCGGGCGACGAGGTTCTTTCGCCTCCTGACCGAACGAGCCGCGAGCGAGCGCGATCAGAAGGGCCGCCACCATCCGATTTCTCGTCATCGATGCTTCTCGATTAGGAGACATCGCCGCCCGCCTTGTCAACGCCTGCAACGAGCTAATAGAATGCGCGCGACGAATCCCCGAGGCCGCTACTCCTACGTGGACGGCGCGGGCGGGGATGAAAGGAGCTTCCCATGGGCGGACGTTACCGCTATCTTCGGCTCGCGATTTCGCTTTCGCTGGTATCGGGTCTTTGCCTCTCTCGACCGGTCTCGGCCCAAGAGCCCTCGGTGTATCCCTCCTCGAAACAGGGAGGCAACTACATGCACAACTTCTACTTTCCACCCGCGCCCAGCTCGACCCCCTGGGGTCCTTCCTGGTCGCCGGACGGGAAGTGGATCGCCGTCGGGATGAGCGGCTCGATCTGGAAAGTCGAGCCCGAGAGCGGCCGCGCCTGGGAGCTGACCGAAAGCAAGAAGTACCACTCTTTGCCCGACGTCTCGCCGGACGGAAAGTGGATCCTCTACACCGCGGACGATGGCGGGCGAACCATCCAGCTCGAGATTCTGAGCCTGGAAACGGGAAAGAGCGCCCCTCTCACGGAGGACGCCTTCATCTACGTGGACCCCGTCTTCTCTCCTGACGGAAGCCGCGTCGCGTACGTTTCGACGAAGCCGAGCGGGAATTTCAACGTCTATATCCGCCCGATTCGAAACGGCGCCTGGGACGGAGAGGAGATCGCCGTCACTCGCGACAACGACTACGGACGCGACCGTCTGTACTTCGGTAACTGGGATATGCACATCACCCCGTCGTGGCTCCCGGATGGAAAAGAGCTCCTGCTCGTCTCGAACCACGACGTACCGCTCGGCTCCGGCAACGTCGTCCGAGTTCCTGCCGAGGCCTTGGGCATGGCGAAGGCCAAGACCGTGCTGGAAGAACAGACTCTTTTCCGCACGCGCCCTGACGTCTCTATCGATGGAAAAAGGTTCGTGTACTCCTCGACCGCCGGCGCCGCGGATCAATTCTCGAACCTCTACGTGCAGCCGACTGCGGGCGGCGAGCCCTACAAGTTGACCTTCTTTCAGCACGATGCGTTTCATCCACGATGGTCGCCCGACGGGGAGTGGATTGCCTACATTTCGAACCAAGGGGGCCTGCCGCAGCTCGCTCTCCTGGAGACCTATGGCGGCGAGAAGCGGACGATTCACATTACCGACCGGAAGTGGAAGCGACCCATGGGTGTGTTGTCTGCGCGGACGTTGGACGCGGGGACGGGCGAGCTCACGGGCTCCCGGGTCCATCTGACCGCCTCCGACGGCAAGTTCTATGCGCCGAGCGACGCCTACGCCCGGGCGAGTGGCTCGGACGATCCCATGTTCCATCACACGGGTGAGTTCAGGGTGGAAGTTCCGCCGGGAAAGTTGAGCCTCCACGTCGTCAAGGGGTTCGAGTACTGGCCGAAACAGCAAGAGGTCGAGATTCGAGCGGGTGAGGTGAGCCGGATTACCGTCCCTCTCGAGCCGATGACGGACATGGCGGCGAAGGGATGGTACGGCGGCTCGACCCACGTTCACATGAACTACGCGGGCAACCTTCAGAACACGCTCGAGAACTTGATGATGATGTCGGAAGCGGAGGACCAGGACATCGTCAACGAACAGATCGCGAACAAGGACAATCGCATTCTGGACTACCAGTTCTTCGTGCCCGGCGGGGGACCCCACCCGTTGTCGACACCGGAGCGGGTCCTCGTCGTGGGGCAGGAGTACCGCCCACCTTTCTACGGCCACGTGTTCATGTTCGGCATGAGGGACCACTTGATCTCGCCCTTCACGACCGGCTACGAAGGCACCGCGATCGAAAGCCTGTACCCGAGCAATACCGACATGTTCCGGAAGGCGAAGGCCCAGGGAGCGACCGTCGGCTACGTTCACTCCTTCGGAGGGGAGAGCGACCCGCTCGCCGGTGAGCTCGGCGGTGCGAAAGGCTACATGGTAGATGCCGCCCTCGGAACGACGGATGGGGTCGAGTGGTCGAACGCAGGAGGCTCGGGCTTCTATCCGTGGTACGCCACTCTGAACAACGGGCTCCGGGTGACGGCGACCGGAGGCGAGGACTCGCTCAGCAATCTTCAGCGCAGCAAGCTCGTTGGTTCGGTGAGAACCTACGTGTATACCGGTGCGCGCGGGCTAACCATGGAAGCCTGGTTCGAAGGCCTGAGAGATGGCCACGCCTTCGTCACCACCGGTCCTCTGGTCGAGCTCACGGTGAACGGCCGAATTCCGGGAGAGGAGGTCGAGGTCGCTGGCGCCGGAGGAACCGTCGACGTCGTGGCTCACGTGCGAAGCATCACCCCGCTCGAGAAGGTCGTTCTCATCTGGAACGGCCAGGTCGTGGAAGAGTTCCCCCTCCAAGGTGAGCGGACCCGATTCGACCTCTCAAAATCTTACCCCGTTCGGGAGAGCGGGTGGTTTCACCTTCGAGCCGAGGGCAGTCCCAAGGAAAGGTATCCGCTCGATGCCACCTACGCTCAGGGCTTCACCAATCCCGTCTGGGTGAGCGTCGATGGAAAACCTGTGCGAAACCGAGCGGCGGCGGAGTACTCGATTCGATGGATCGACAAACTGCGCAAGATGGCGGAGGCATGGCCGGGGTGGCGATCCGAGAAAGAGAAGGAGCACGTGTTCGCTCAGTTCGACGAAGCACGCCGGATTTATCAAGGCTTCCTGTCGCAGGCGCCGACGGATTCGAGCCACGAAGGAGGCGCTGCTCCTCGGTAGCCGCGGACCCGATCGACATGCGAGCGAGGGTTTCAATCGCCATCGCGGCGGTGCTAGTACCGGCTTTGGTCTGGGCCGCCCACGGGCAGGATGAAACCCTCGCCCGGCTCCCCGCGGACGCACGAGGCTGGCTTCAGGACGAGGTCGCCTACATTATTACTGACAGGGAGAGGGAGGTCTTCCTGGCGCTCGAGACGAGCGACGAGAGAAAGGCCTTCATCAACGCGTTCTGGAGGAAACGCGACCCGATTCCCGCCACTCCCGAGAACGAGCTCAAGGACGAGCACTACCGCCGCCTGGAGCATGCGGACCAGAAGTTCCGGGAGATCGCCTCCCGCCCGGGACGAAAGACCGACCGGGGACGCATGTACGTCATCCTGGGTGAACCGAGAAACATCGAGCGTTTCGATAACAACAATCAGGTCTTCACGACCGAGCTGTGGTTCTACGACGGAGACACGTCGAAGGGCCTCCCGCCGTTTTTCTACCTTCTTTTCTTCAAGCCCCAGGACGTCGGGCAGTTTCGACTCTACTCCCCCGTGCTCGATACGCCCGGGGCGCTCCTGCGGGGCAACGCCGGGGCCGAGACGGGGCGCGCGGTCGACGTTTTGTATCGAGTCTCGCCCGAGCTCGCACGGGCCTCTCTCACCTTCGACGCCACCGCCCCCGTGAATCGCAGGGACACCTCGGCGCCGCTTCTCGGCACGGAAGTCATGTTGGCGAGGATCGAGGAGTCCCCGAAACGCGCCGTCCGGACCGACTACGTCGACGGTTGGCTGCGCTACGGAAAAAGGGTCTCGGCGGACTACTCGTTCAATTTCGTGCCGAGCCGCAGCACGTTCGCGGTGCTCCTCGGCCCCGGGGGCTCGCATTTGCTGATGTACGCGGTCGAGATCGACTTCGAGAACTTCCCCGTCGAGACCGACGAGGCCCGAACGAAATACTACACCACCGTAGACGTGAGCCTCGAGATTCGGGATCGGGAAGGGGCGCTGGTGCTCGCCGACGACAAGGAGAGCTTCGTCGAGCTTTCGAGAAGTCAGATGGAAGCGGGCTCGGGCTCCTCGTTCTCCTACCAGGATGGCCTCCCTCTCGTTCCGGGCGACTTCAACGTCAGTGTGATTCTGAGAAACCGGGTGCTGCACCAGTACACCGTCGCGGAGAGAGACGTGAAAGTGGGCCCGACGCGGCCGGCGCTGAGCGACATCGTTCTGGGTTTCCAGATCGAGGAGGATCCGACCACGGGAAACGTCGGGGGTCTGAAGACGTTCGAGGCGGCCGGCCTGAGGGTTCACCCGGCGACCGACGGATTGTTTGCCATCGGGGACACCGCGCACGTCTTCTTTCAAGTCGCCTCCGCCGGAGCCGACGATCGGCTCCACATCGTTCTCCTCGATGGCCAAAGAGTCGTCCAGGAGCACGATCTTTCCCCCACGGAGTTCTTGACCAAGCCCGTGGACCAACGACTCAACCTGTCGGAAATGGTGGGCGGCAACTACATCGTGCGGGTCGCGCTCGTGAGCTCGGAGCGCGTGCTCGTCGAGAAGACCGCAACCCTTACTCTCTCACCGAGGACCGCCGTCCCTCGGCCCGCTTTCACCGCCCGAAGGAGCTTCGATGCCGATGAGCCGGGAATGCTGGCGATGACCCTCGGCGACCAGCTCTGGTCGCTCGGGCGGTTCGACGAGGCCCGTCTGAAGCTGGAAGAGGCGGTCGCCTTCGACAATCCGAAGCTTCCCATGGCCGACTGGAAGCTCGCGGGCGCCTACGTTCGCTCGCGCGAGCCCGAACGCGCGCTCGCGCTTCTCCTGCCCCTCGAACAAGATTTCGGAGACCAATACGAAGTCGCGCTCGGGCTCGGTCTTGCCTACTATCTCCAGGGTGAGCTCGCGAGCGCGTCTCGTTTCCTCGAGCGCGCCGCGGAAATCCGTCCCGCCGGTACCAGCCTTCTCAACGCCCTCGGCGATATCTACATGCGACTCGGGAGATCGGCCGATGCCCGGCGGGTCCTCGAGCGATCTCTCTCGCTCGACCCGGCCCAGGAAGCGATCAGAAAGCAGGTCGCCTCCCTACCCAAGTCCGACTGAACGGCAGAGTACGTCAGAGGACGGGTCGGACCTGCTGGCGCGTGACGCGGGAAACGACTCCAAGGGTGTCCTGTTGGAAACACCTGATTGACAATGCTCCAAGGTATCATCGACTGAGTCAAAGGCGAGGCGTCCGGGCGTTCGTTGGGTTGTGCCGTCGCCGGCTAGCGAATATGATTCTGGTGAATGAGCACCATCCACGAATTCGAAAAGCTATTGTCGCAGATGACCCGTGCTGAAAAGGCCCAGCTTCTTCAGTGGGTGGTGCGCGATCTGGGGGACGCATTTTCAGGCATCGAGAGTAGTCCGCTGGTCTGCGGGGGCGAACCGTGCATTGTGCGCACTCGAATTCCGGTGTGGTTGTTGGAGCAGGCACGGCGACTCGGGACCAGTGAGGCGGAGCTGCTACGGAGCTATCCCACGTTGGGCGCCGCGGACCTCGCGAATGCCTGGGCTTACGTGCGTTCTCATCGCGAGGAGATAGAGCGACAAATACTTGAGAACGAGGCTGCTTGAGTCGTGGCTCGCTTCTACGCCAACGAGAACTTCCCGCTACCCGCGCCCTCTGTGTCGACGAGCTCCGAAGGCTCGGAAACGACGTGCTCACGATTCAGGAGACCGGCAGAGGTGGACAGGCTCTGCCCGACCACGAAGTGCTCGATCTGGCCCGAGTTGAGAACCGGATCTTACTCACCGTGAACCGAAGGCATTTCATTCGGCTGCACGGAGCACAGCCCGACCACGCTGGTATCGTTGTCTGCACCTACGATCCGGACTTCAGTGGACAGGGGCTCAGGATTCACGAAGCCGTCGCCGGGGTGAGGGAACTCGCTGGACGGCTGATCCGTGTCAACCGACCTGCAAAATAGCAAGGGCGTGACAGGAGTCAACGTTTCGCCAATCTTCGAAAAGGCTGCGATCATCAATAAGACGGCCGGTCCAAAATGCACAGGAGCTGCGAAGGCGCGGGGAGGCAGAAAAATTCCATGGACGAGACTCTCCCGATTTTTGCCGTAACCAACCGTCACACTCCAAGCTCGGGGCGACCTCCGTCTGTAAGCGCCGACGAGCCCGGTTCTTACCATGGCTATTTCGAAAACCGGCACGGCGAGCAGTTCGTTTTCGTCTACCGCCACGAGACACGTGAGGCAGTTTTATGGTGTGGCGACGCCGGCTGGGGATCCTACGCGGTCGTGGACGGAAGGGTCGAATCCCTCAACCTCTCGAGTGAAGAGATCGCCTGGTTGCGAGCCTGTTGGGAGGCGGCCACCTTCGGTGATCGCCTGAGCACATAGGGCAGCTGGGGGATTCTCCTTCTGGAAGAGCAGACGCTCGCCGGACGCGACCCGACGTCTCCCTCGACGGAAAGGGATTCGTGTACTCCTGGACATAGAGGGCGGCGGTGCCCCGGATCAATTCGCGAACCTTCACGTCCCGCTGACGGTTGCGGACGTAACATCGCGCGACGGATGCTGTGAGCCGCTTATAACGTTGAGCGGCGCTACCTCTCTTTCGCCCCCGCCGTGCGCAACATTTCCACGATCCGCGTGAAACCTTCGTGCTTGGCGTAGCCGAGCGCGGAGCCGCGGTCCGGGTTGCGGACGTTGGGGTCGGCTCCCCTTCTGAGGAGGAGTGCCACGACCTCCTCCCGGCCTTTCATCGCGGCCATGATGGGTGTAGCGCCTCAGTAAGACAAGCCCTGACGAACGGGTGCCGATGCACCGGAGTGATAATCTCTCCGCTATGAACCGCAGACGCTTTCTCGGCTACACCGCTTTCGGCAGTGCGACCCTCATTTCCGGATCGGCGCCCTTCGGATGCGCTCCAGGGGAGACTCCAAGCGACTCCTCACGCGCACAACCCGCCTCCGACGAGCCGTTCGATCTCCACGAAGCGACCGTGGCCGATCTTCAGCAAGGCATGGAGTCGGGTCGGTGGACGGCACGGTCGATCACGGAGGCGTATCTGGCCCGTATCGACGCGCTCGACGGCCGCGGGCCGGAGCTGCGATCCATCATCGAGACCAACCCCGAGGCGCTCTCGATCGCGGATTCGCTCGACGCCGAGCGGCGCTCCAAAGGTCCCCGCGGTCCGCTGCACGGAATCCCGGTCGCGATCAAGGACAACATCGATACCCACGACCAGATGACGACGACGGCGGGCTCTCTCGCGCTCGAGGGCTCCATCCCGCCGCGGGACTCGTTTCTGGCGGAGAAGCTGAGAGAAGCGGGCGCCATCATTCTGGCGAAGGCCAACATGAGCGAGTGGGCGTACTGGCGCGGCCTCAAGGCTTCGAGTGGCTGGAGCGGGCGAGGCGGACAGTGCCGCAACCCCTACGCCCTCGATCGGAACCCCTGCGGCTCGAGCTCCGGGTCCGGCGTTGCCGCTTCGGCCAATCTCGCGGCGCTCACCATCGGAACCGAGACCGGCGGCTCCATCATGTGCCCGTCGTCCATCAACGGCATCGTGGGCATCAAGCCGACCGTCGGCCTCTGGAGCCGGTCGGGCATCATTCCCATTTCGCACTCGCAAGACACCGCGGGTCCGATGACGCGAACCCTGAGAGACGCGGCGATTCTCCTCGGCGCCCTCACCGGCGTCGATCCGCGCGACCGCGCCACCGCCGCGAGCGAAGGGAAGTCACACACCGACTACACCCAGTTTCTCGATGCGAACGGGCTCCGAGGCGCGCGGCTCGGCGTCGCCCGCAATTTTCCCGGCTTCGACGACCGCGTCCTCGCGCTCTTCGAAAAGGCCCTCGAGGACATGAAGAGCCAGGGCGCTGTCCTCGTCGATCCCGCCAACGTTCCCAACATGGACAACGGCGACGTATTCGCGACGCTTCCCTCCCTCGTGCTCGATTACGAATTCAAGGCCGGCATCAACGCCTATCTGGAGAGCCTGGGACCGGCAGCGCCGGTGAAGAACCTCACCGAGCTCATCGCTTTCAACGAAGCGCACCGCGATCGCGAGATGCCCTTCTTCGGCCAGGAACGGTTCCTCACCTCCCAAGCGCGCGGGCCGCTGACGGAGCCCGAGTACGTGGAGGCCGTGAGCGCGATCCAGCGGTTGACGCGTGGAGACGGAATCGACGCCCTCGTGAGTCAGCATCAGCTCGATGCGATCGTGGCCCCGACCTCCGGCCCGGCGTGGCTGACGGATCACGTTCTCGGCGACCGGCTCGACGGCGGATTCAGCGCCGGGCCGGCGGCGATCGCGGGCTACCCCGACGTCACGGTTCCAATGGGATTCCTGTCCGGGCTTCCGGTCGGGGTCTCCTTCTTCGGACCGGCGTGGAGCGAGCCGAAGCTCCTCGCGATCGCCTATTCCTACGAGCAGGCAACCAAACACCGAAAGCCTCCGGAGCTTCGCCCCACGTTGGCCTAGCCAATGAAGCGCTTCTTGAAGCGGGCACTCGTTCTGCTCGCCGCCCTACTCGTAATGGCGGCGCTCGCGCTCACCGCGGGAGTCCTCTGGCCCGAGCGGCTTCCCGAAGCGCCACCCGCGGCTGAGCTCCTCATCATCGAGAACGTCGCCGTCGTCGACGCGGAGACCGCCACCATTCATCCTGGGATGACGGTGGAGGTCGAGAACGGCAGGATCCGAAGCGTGGCGTCCGCTGCGGGCTCCAGCCATCCCGGGCTCGTGGTCGATGGTTCGGGGAAATTTCTGATCCCGGGTCTTTGGGACATGCACGTTCATCTCGCCTGGAAACTCTCGCCTCATTTGCACCTGCCTCTCGTCGTGGCGCATGGTGTAACCGCAGTTCGAGACATGTTGGACTGCGAGAATCCTTCGGATCGCGTCCTTGCTTGTCTCGAGGACAAACGTTCGTGGAATGAGGCGGTCGGCGAGGGAGAGCTCGTGGGGCCGCGCATCATGGGCGTCGCGAGCTTCATCGTTCACGGCCCTTCGCGGCGCGACGAAGAGTCGCCCCCCTTTTTCACGCCCGGAACCGAGAGCGAGGCGAGGGAGCTCGCGCGCTACGCCAAAGGGCGGGGTTTCGATTTCCTGAAAGTCTACGACTCGGTTCCGCGCGACGTCTACCTCGCGCTTCTCGATGAGGCAAAAGCCCAGTCGCTCGAGGTGGTTGGACATCGACCCCGTGCGGTGAGCGGCAGGGAAGCGTCCGAGGCGGGCCAACAGAGCCTCGAGCATGCCCGTCTGTTTCTGGAAGAGTGTTTTCCGGGCGCCGCGAAGCTCCGATCCGAAACTCGGCGCTACGAGACGACGGACCTGCGGGCGATGGTCGACGAGCACGATGCTACGCAATCGGACGAGCTCTTCGCCGCCATGAGGGACAACGGAACCTGGTTCGTCCCGACGCACGTCACGCGAAAGATGGACGCGTTCGCGGACGACCCGGCGTATCGCGACGACCCGCGGCTGCGCTACGTCCATCCCTTGCAGCGCATGGTCTGGAGTGCGGACGCGGACGGGATGGTTTCGAGCGACCCGTCGCCGGAAGGCCGCAAGGCATTCATGGACTTCTACGAGAAGGGGCTCGAGCTCACCGGCGCCGCCCATCGTGCCGGAGTACCCCTCCTCGCCGGAACGGACGCCAACGACACCTACGTCTTTGCCGGCTCCGGCCTCCACGACGAGCTCGAGGAGCTGGTGAAGGCCGGCCTGACCCCATCGGAAGCATTGGTTGCGGCGACCATCGGCCCGGCGCGCTACTTCGGAGTCGAAGGCGAGTACGGAAGCATCGCGGAAGGGAAGACCGCGGACATGGTCCTCCTTCGCGAAAACCCGCTCACCGACATTCGAAACACCCGCTCGATCGAAGCGGTGGTCCTGGGAGGGAGACTCTACCGCCGTGAGGATCTCGACATGCTCCTCGTTCACGTCGAAACGTCGGTCGAAAGTCTGACGCTCGGGGCGAAGCTCTTGTGGGCGTTTCTCTTGGAACTGAATTGATGGGCTACCACGCACCCTACTTTGCCGCGGCGAGGCGCGTTTTCATTTCTTCGACCCATCCCGGAACGACGACCAGGTCGAGGGGCCGGAGCTCGAAGGGGTCCTTCTGGATCATCACGAAGTGCTGGCCGTCGGGGGAGATGTCGTAAAACTCCAAGTTGGTGAGGAGCTCGTCGGACAAATCGAAGAGCTTTCGGGGTGGGCCCGCGTCGAACGTCGGCGACGTACGCACTGCCGCCGACCACAAGCTCCCCTGGCTCGCGAAGAAGATTTCCTTTCCGTCGCGCGACCATCGAGGCCAAGAACCGCCTTGGGTGGAAACCTGGTGCCTCCCGCTGGATCCTGCGTAAGGTCGCACGTAGATTTCATCTCGCCCGGAATCGTCCGACTGATACACGACCCAACGACCATCCGGGGAAAACCCCGGGCTCGTCTCCGAGCTCGGCGTCGCGAGCCACGGCTCGGCCTCACTCTTGCTCGTAAGGGTCAAGCGCCAGATGTCAAACTGACTGGGTTCCGCCTGCGTGCAAAAGAAAACGGTGCTCTCGTCGGGCGCGACGCTCACGAATGCCGCATCACCGACGTGAAGCGTCACCGCAGGCTCGCTTCCGTCGATGGGCGCGAGAAGAAGCCCCTCCTCGCTCAGCAGAACGCGCTTACTGTCCGGCATCCACGCCACCGGCTTTGCATCGCCTCCGACCCGCGTCCAGGCGTCCGATGCGATGTCGACGACGAACGCTCCCCGGGAGCCCACGTCGGTTGTGACCGAGACCGCGATACGCAGTCCGTCGTGGGAGATGAACGGATTGGCGTAAGCCCGCTGCGATCTCGAGGCCCGCTCTCGACGGCCGTCCCGATCCACCAGGACCACCGTTCTCCTGGGGAGGCGGGCCTCGCGGGGCGAGAAGAGCAAGGTGCCGTCCCGGGCGACGTCGTAATACACGTGGCCCGCAATGCTGTCATTCTCGCCAGGGCTGCTCCACATGAAGACACCCTCGAGGACGGGGGCCGGGGCGCGAGTGAGCTCGAGCTTCTCGATGTCGAGGGGCGCAGCGTAAACGATGCCGTCGCGCCCGAAGAGAAGGTGCCCGCTCACGTATTTGGGGTTGCCGGCGCTCTCGACGAGAATCTTCTTCGTTCCGGTCTCGAGGTCCGTCACGGCTACGTCCCAGTCCGCTTGGCTGCCCAGGATAATGCGGTGGTAGGCCACGTTGAACAATACCGCACGCCCTCCTGGGAGGAGCATCGGCCAGCGATGAGCGAACTCGTCACTCCCCGGATCGAGCCGGGTCACTTCCCGGACCTCGCCCCCCTCGGCCGACACAGAGAAGAGGCCCGCGAGCCCTCGGGTGAAAAGGATGGTTCCGTCTTCTCCCCAGCTTCCACCACGGAGCTGAGGGGCTTCCGCGAGCGTTACGACAACGCCGTTGTCCAGATCGATCTTCTTCAACTTGCCTTGGGCGCCGAACGCGATGAAGCGGCCGTCCGGGGAGAAGAACGGGCACGACGCCTCCTCGGTGCCCGGGAGGGGCCGGGCGTCGATTTTCGACGCGCCGCGGAAATACAACTGGCAACCCAGGTCATCGCTGCAACCCACAAAGGCGACGTTGCCCCCGTCCGGAGAGATCGCGAGGACGCTGACACTGCTGCTCACTCCGAGCAGGCTCACGCCGCGAGGCAGGGAGAGCTGGAAGCGGGGCACGCGGATATCGGCTGGCGGCGCATTCGGTCGCAGAACCCAAATTGCGAAAGCGCTGAAGGCAACCAGCGCCGCGACACCCGCGATCGCAACCGCACCGATCTTCCGTGGGCGGTGAGGGAGCACCCCTCGTCCAGAAGAAATCTCGGAGAGCAGCTCCTCCAGCTCGAGCTTGACGTCGGCGATGTCGCGGACGCGATTCTTCTTTTCCTTCTGGAGGCACCGCTTGAGGATCCGCCGCAGGGCGTCAGGCGTTTCTCTCGGCAGGCTCTCCCAGTCCGGTTCGTGCTCCAGCACCGCCGCGAGCGAGTCCGAGCGTGTCGCTCCCGGAAAAGCGCGCCGGCCCGTCAGCATCTCGAAGAGGATGCAGCCGAACGCCCAAACGTCCGTCCGCCGGTTCACCGTCTCTCCGCGCGCCTGCTCCGGGCTCATGTAGGGCGCGGTTCCGATGGCGACGCCCGTATCCGTCTTCTCCACGCGCTTCGGGAGAGTCGCCAGGGACGACGGAATTCCCTCGTCCGAGCTCCCATCGGGCTCGAGCGTCTTCGCGAGCCCGAAGTCGAGAACTTTGACGCCGCCCTCGGGGGGGAGCTTCACGTTCGAAGGCTTGAGGTCGCGGTGAAGGATGCCCCGCTCGTGCGCCGCCTCGAGCGCTTCGGCGATCGGAAGGGCGAGCTCGAGAGCGGACTTCAGAGGGAGGGGGCCGCGGGAGAGCCGCTCGGCCAGAGTCTCGCCCTCGACGACCTCCATCACGAGAACGGGACTTCCTTCATGGTCGAGGACGTCGTAGAGAGCGGCGATCGACGGATGGTTCAGGGAAGCAAGGAGCTGGGCCTCGTGGTCCAGGCGAGAGCGCCTCTCGGCGCTCCCGGCAAGATCGTCCGGAAGGACCTTCAGCGCGACCTCTCGGCCGAGACGGGTGTCGCGAGCGCGCCAGACGACGCCCATCCCACCGGCGCCGAGCGGACTCAAGATCTCGTAGGGACCCAAGCGCTGCCCGGGGCCGAGGCTCATGGAACGGAAGAGTAGAGAACTTCGAACTCTACTTCAATAGTCCCGGGACCCAAGGGGGGGCATTTCAGATTTTACTTCGAGCGGCGCCTTGGGGGTTGGGTTCCGGAGGATTGCTGTACCACAATGTCGCGGGAGGACAGCGATGCCAATCGGGAAAGAAATTGTTCGGAGCGTGAGTATTCTTCCAGCCACGTTACTCGTTCTGTCGACGTCCGTCGCCGGCCAGCCGAGGACGCCGCGCCACCTCAACAAGACCATCGAAAAACTCGAAGCGGGGGAGGTCGTCTTCGGGAGCTTCGCCAGCGACAAATCACCCGGCGGCGGCACGTTCTACGGCGGCGCGCCCATCGACTTCGTCATCTTCGACATGGAGCACGAGCCTCTCGACTTCGTGGGCTTTCGGACGTTTCTACAGTTCATGCTGGACCGGCGGCAAATCGTGGAGAAGGGGAACATCCAGCCCGAAGTCACCCCTCTCCTGCGGTTGCCCTTCTACGGCCGCGAGCGCAATCATTGGCTCATCAAGCAAGCGCTCGACGTCGGCGCGTTCGGTATCGTGTTCCCGCACGTATCCAACGTGGAAGAAGCGCGATCGATCGTGAGCGGCGCCCGTTATCCCCACCTCGCCGACGCGCCCGATGCCGAACCCGAAGGCATGCGCGGATACGCTCCGGGCATCGCCTCACGCTATTGGGGACTCTCCATGGCGGAGTACGCCGGGCGCGCGGACACTTGGCCGCTCGACCCGAACGGCGACATTCTCCTCATCATGCTCATCGAGAACCAGGAGGGAATCGAGAACATCGAAGCGATCGCGCGGGAGGTCAAGGGCATCGGCGTCCTCATCCCGTCCCCGGTCGATCTCGCGATGTCTTATGGCGCCGTCGCCGACCCGTCGAGGCAGCCGTTCGTAGACGCTGCCATACAGAAGGTAGTCGATGTCTGTCGCTCGACGGGCATCCCGTGCGGAACGCTCGCGAACAAGGAGAACGTGGCGGAGCTCATCCGAAAAGGATATCGATTCCTGATCGTGCCGACGGAGAGGGAATTCGAGGCCGTTCGCATCGGACGCCGGCACGACTCGCTGAGCGGGATATCTGGGTGCCGAGTGGAGGCTCTTTGACTCTGGCGCCAGGCGCGGATATCCTTCCGCGCCGTCGTGACTCCCTGGACGCAGAACTACGACCCCCTGGGCTTCTGGCCGGCGTCGACCCTTCTCGCGAGCCTCCCGATCGTGGTCCTCTTCTACCTCCTCGCCTTCCGGCGAGTGGGGGCTGCCTGGTCGGCGGCGGGAGGCGCCGTCGCCGCGCTCGCCATCGCCGTTGTCGCGTTCGGCATGCCCGTGTCTCTCGCGGGCGCGAGCTTTCTGTACGGGGTTGGCTTCGGCCTCGTGAAAATCGCCTGGATCGTCTTCTCCGCGGTCTTTCTCTACGACATCGCCGTCGCGAGCGGAGCGTTCGAGATCATGAAGGACTCGATCGCCGCGATCTCCGCCGACCGGCGGCTGCAGGCGCTCATCATCGCGTTCTCCTTCGGCGCCTTCATCGAGGGTGCCGCCGGCTTCGGCGCCCCGGTCGCGATCTCCGCCGCCTTCATGGTCGGTCTCGGATTCCAGCCGTTCTACGCCGCCGCTCTCTGCTTGATCGCGAACACCGCGCCCGTAGCCTGGGGGGCGCTGGGAACCCCGGTGCATACGCTCGCCGCGGTGACGGCGCTTCCTGAAGCGGACTTGAACGCGATGATCGGGCGCATCCTCCCGTTCACCTCCATCATCGTGCCCTTCTGGCTCGTCCGCACCATGGTGCCCTGGAAGGAGACGTTCGCGGTCGCCCCCGCGATCCTGGTCACCGGAGTTTTCTTCGCCGTGCCTCAGTTCTACTGGTCGAACTACCAGGACAGCAATCTCGTGGACATCGTCGCCGCGCTCGTATCGCTGGCCGCGATGGTGGTCATGCTGCGGTTCTGGAAGCCCCGCGAGATCTGGCGGTTCCCCGAGGAGTTGACGGCGCCGGCGAAAACCACGGCGACGAAGGGGGCTGTTTTCCGCGCCTGGATGCCGTTCGTGATCCTCTCGGTCTTCGTGTTCCTGTGGGGACTTCCGTCGGTGAAGAAGGTCCTGAACGTGGTGACGCCGGTCTTCCCCGTACCCGGGCTCCATCAGGGCGTCGCGCGGGTCGCACCGGTGGTCGTGGGAGTGGTCCCCGAGGCCGCGCTCTTCGACTTCAACTGGCTTGCCGCGACCGGGACAGGAGTCTTTCTCGCGGCGGTGGTGTCGGGCCTCGCCCTCGGGCTCTCGCCGCGGAAGCTCGGCCGGACGTTCCTCTCGACTGCCCATCGCATGCGAATGCCCCTCGTCGCCATCGCTTGCATGCTCGGGCTCGGCTTCGTGACCCGATACTCCGGAGTCGACGCCGTCTTGGGGCTCGCCTGCACCCGGACCGGGTTCCTCTATCCGTTCTTCGGAACGTTTCTCGGATGGCTCGGGGTCGCGCTCACCGGAAGCGACACCTCGTCGAACGCCCTCTTCGGAAGCCTTCAGCGCATCACCGCCGAGCAGCTCGGGTTCGATCCGGTGCTCATGGCGGCGGCGAACAGCAGCGGCGGCGTCATGGGGAAGATGGTGGACGCGCAGAGCATCGTGGTCGCTACCGCGGCCACACATCAGGTTGGAAACGAGGGCCGCATCTTTCGCTTCGTGCTCTGGCACTCGATAGCACTCGGCGCCATCGTGGGTCTCATCGTGATGGCGTACGCGTTCGTCTTCCCGCAGCTGGTTCCTCACGGGTTGACGTTTCCCGAATAACTTTCAGTGCGCGTCGAAACGACAGGTGTTCCGCCGCCTGGGGTCCACCGATGTCGCTCATCTGGTACTGCGCGAAGCGGGCTAGGCTGGCTAGGCGGCGAGCAAAGGCTTCAGGACAGTTTTCCTCGGTGATAAAGGATCTCTTCCACGCGGACACCCCCTTTGGTTCAATACCGGCAGAGAGGCCGCGGCCCAACGGCTGAATCTGGCAAGAAAGCGACCTCGGCCGGCAGTCTCATCCAGTGAGCCGCCACCCTATCCCGAGGAGGATTTCCTTCATGGATCGTCTGCAGGAGCTTTGGGCAGTCCTGCGGCCGCCATCGCTCGGCGACAAGGCGGCTATCCGTCCATCTACCGGGCACGAAACCCGCAATGTTCCTACCTGTACCAACTCTCGAGGTTCGGCCGTCATCGGCTGGACAGGAAGACCCAAAATCAGATAGTATCTGATATACTCGCTGTATGAAAACGCTGACCGTGACCGAGGTGGCCCGGAACTTCAGCGCCGTCCTGGACGGCGTGGAACGCAGGCAGGAGGAAGTGATACTGGTGCGCAACAGGCGCCCGATTGCGCGCCTGGTCCCGGAGCCCCCCGCGCAGAACGCCCTCGAAGTCCTGGGCGATCTCTACCGCACGCTCGATGAGGACACTGCGAGCGCGCTCGCCGCGGCCATCGAAGGAGCGAGAAAAGGGGCTCACGGAAAGCTCGACGAGTTGCGCGATCCGTGGGCTTCCTAATCGATACCGGCCTCTGGATCGACGTCGAACGGGGCCGGCTGAGCGCGGCGGATATTCACGCCGTCACCCGCCAGGCGCCGATCTATCTATCGCCCGTCAATCTTGCCGAGATCCGTTTCGGCATCGATTCGATGACCGACGCGAAACAGAAGCAAAAGGCGATGGCGATGCTGCGCAGGATGCGGCGCAAGCCGCTCCTTCGAATCGGCGCCGAAACCGCGGAAGTCTTTGGCGGGCTCGCGGCTCGGTTGGCCCGGTCCGGTCGCAGTTATGACTTCCGTATCCAGGACCTGTGGCTCGCGGCGCAAGCGATCGAGCGGAAGTTTACGCTTCTAACGGGAAACCCTAAGGATTTCGAGGATATTCCGGGCCTGAAATTCGCGGCAGTGAACCCGGCTCTACCCGCCCAGAGTCCGTGAGCCGGCGGGAAGGCGAACCGTCAAGCCGGCACGATACCTGCGGCGCGGAGCTTGGCGATCTCGTCTTCGCTGAAGCCTGCCTCGCGGAGCACCGGGCCAGTGTTCTCCCGTAGCGGGGAGCGGAAGCGTACTCCCGAGGTACATCCTCGAGATCGACCGCTGCCGGAGGAAGGCGAATGGTCCGTCCATCGGGCGTGCGCGTGGTCGTGAGCTTCCGTGCAACGGCCTGCATGTCGCGGACCTAGGCGACCGTGTGAATGGGGGCGTGAGGGATCCCGGCCTCATCGAAACGCACAATGAGCTCTGGCGTTACGTACCTCGCCGCGACCTCGGCCATCTCTCGGTGGATGGCTCTCGCGTCCTTCACGCGCCCGGCGTTGGTCTCGCGCTCCTCTCGAGCCAGGCCTCTGAAGTCGTTCGTCGCGACGAGCTTGTTCCACTGGATGTCGTTTCCGACGGCGACGTAGACGAAGCCGTCCTTGGTGGCGTAGGCATTCGCGGGAACGAACTTCCTGTGCTTGTTTCCCGCCCGGGTCACCTCCCAGGGCTGGGCGTTGAAGACTAAGAGGGGAAGAGTGGTGAGGAGCCACGAGGCCGCAGCCTGCAGCATTACGACAGGTGTTCCGCCGCTTTTGGTCCACGATGTCGCTCATCTGGTACTGCGCGAAGCGGGCTAGGCGGCGAGCAAAGGCTTCAGGACAGTTTCCTCGAGCGGTTCAAAGCCATATTCCTCGAGGATGGCGTTGAGAGCGTCAAGAGTGACGAGGCGGGGAGCCAGGAGCTCGATTCCAATGAGCTTTCCTTCTTTGTTGATGTCCAAAACCATCTCCGGCTCGACTTTCCGGCAATACGCGCTCTTCTCTTTTTTCTTCCGAGGAAGGTAGAGGTAGGCCACCCAGGGGCAGCCGTCCCGGTACGTGACTTCTAGAGAGATGTCGGTCATTTCAAATCCAGGACTTCATAGACGGTCACAACGTCCAGTCGCTCCTTCTTCGCGTTTTGTTCCACCACGATTTCCCACGGCTTTGCCGAAATCGGTTTTCGATCACAAAGCGACCTTCCTCTTTGGAGGGATAATGGTTCGTCGCATGTTCCAGCATACGGCGCACCTCGATTTCCGTACAATCGCGTTCCTTCATACGCTTGTAAGTATAGTCGGTGAACTTGAGCTCCCACTCCCACCACGGTGGCCATTCGCGTCTCTTTGTGGCCGTCATCGGCGCCGGATCGATGTTTAGTGCACGTCGAAACGACAGGTGTTCCGCCGCCTGGGGTCCACGATGTCGCTCATCTGGTACTGCGCGAAGCGGGCGAGGAGCGCGTCGGTTCCGTACCGGAGCGCGAAGCGGATCTCCTCGAGGTAGAGAGGAATGAGCTGGTAGAAGTGGATCGATCGGCCCGGAAGCCTCCGTTCGGCGAGCTCTCCCCCCAGTGTCACCGGATGGGTCAGGAGAGTAGCGCAGAAGCGGACGCCGTCTCCGTAATGGCCAGCAGAGGTTCCGTCTTGGCCGTTTTGAATCGTGTGCCCGCAACCGAGCCACGTGTCGCGCTCGTGTGGGTAGCGCGCGAGCTCTCGGAGCAGCCGAATCGGCCAGGCGATCGAGAGATCCCATTCCGGCGGTAACAACAGGAAGAGCTCGCCGTAAGCGAGCTCCTCGGCGCCCGCCGGAACGCTCATCGCCCGCTGCGACATGCCGTTCGTCACGAGCGTGTGAAAAGGCCGGTGGCCGTCGGGAGCGACGTGGAGGACGTCGATGTGCACCAGGTGGGACCGGCTTTCGTGAAGTACGAAATCGATCGGTCCGACGTGGCGCTCGATGTGCCGGGTTACGGCCTCGGTGACCTCGATATCGCCCTGGGCGTGATTGTGCGGCCGGAAGAGCCGTTCGCGGCGGTGCGGGAATCGTTTCAATTTCACGAGGTCGCCTCCTTGGAACTACGCTCCTTTAAGACGACATTTCGATCGGTAAACCTCCCTTTATCAGTGCTCGCTCGCTCTTCGCTCGCTCGCTCCCTCGCTCACGCTCAGGAGGAGAGGGCCCTCCGGGCCCCGCTGCCGAGCTCGCGGTATGAGCTTGGCTTGACGGGCGTGAAACGGAGGGCTACGGTTCGCTCCCATATGCCTCGATTCAAGCTAATTCTCGAGTACGCCGGAACCCGCTACAGTGGATGGCAGATCCAGAAGAACGCCCGCACGGTTCAAGGCGAGATTCGCCGCGTCGTCTCTGAGGTCACGAAGAAGAGCGACTTCGAGATCTACGGCTCGGGCCGAACCGACGCCGGAGTGCACGCGCTCGGGCAGGTGGCCCATCTCGACGTCGAGACGCGGATTTTGCCGGAGCCCCTGCGCCTCGCCGTCAACGACCTCCTCCCCGCCGACATTCACGTGCTGTCGCTCACGCCGGCGGACCCGCGTTTTCACGCGCGTCACCATGCGGTCGGAAGGAGCTACCTTTATCAAGTCTCGCGCCGGCGCACTGCCTTCGGAAAGCCCTACGTCTGGTGGATCAAGGACGAGCTCTCCGTCCCTAAGATGCGCGCCGCCGCGCGCCTTTTTCGCGGAATGAACGACTTTCGCTCGTTCACCGATCAGAAGATCGAGGAGGGCTCGACGAAAGTTCTTCTCCAGGAAGTCGAGGTGTTGGAATCGGGGGCGCTGATCTTGATCCGGATCGTGGGCTCTCACTTTCTATGGAAAATGGTGCGCCGGATCGTGGGCGTTCTTGTGGATGTGGGACGAGGGACCATGGGAGAAACCGAGGTCAAGGGCTTGTTGACCCGGAAGTCGAGGGCCGCAGCCGCGATCACGGCGCCTCCCTCGGGGCTCTTCCTGGAACGGGTGTTCTATGAGGACGACAGGACGGAATATCCGATCGTGTCTCTCTTCGGCGTGACACAGCCTGACGCGTCCCTGCGAGGACGAGAATAAGTATTAATTGATATGAAGACGCATTCGGGCTAGGATTCCCGGCCGTGAGATCGAGATTGAATCGCATAACGTCGTCCTGTGTTGTTTGCCTCGTGGTCTCGCTCGCCTGGGCCGGATGCAAGCCCGCGACGCCGGAGTGGGAGCTCGCGAATCCGCTCGTCGCGCTTCCTGAGCCCCCGCTAGGAGTCGGCCATTCTTTCGGAGAGCTTCAAGATCCGCCGACGCCGGAGCGGGTGCGGCTCGGCCGATGGCTCTATTACGACACGCGTCTTTCCGCCGACAACACCATCGCCTGCGCCACCTGTCACAAGCCGGAGAACGCGTTCTCCGAGCCGACGCCCGTATCCACCGGCATCGGGGGCCAGAAGGGGGGTCGCAAGGCGCCGACCTTCATCAACGCCGCCTGGGCCCTCTTCCCCCACACGTTCTGGGACGGCCGCGCTGCCTCGCTCGAGGAGCAGGCCCTGGGGCCGGTCGCGAATCCCATCGAGATGGGCAACACCCACGAGGCGATGCTCCAGACGATCCAGAGAGTCGAGGGCTACGCCAGGTACTTCCAGGAGTCGTTCGGCTCTCCGGAAATCACCCTCGACCGGATCGCCAAAGCGATCGCCGACTACGAGCGGACGCGGATGAGCGGAAACTCTCCCTACGATCGGTGGAAGAACGGCGACGAGGCTGCGGTGAGCGACCAAGTCAAGCTCGGAGACCAGTTGTTCTTCGACAAGGCGGGCTGCAACCAATGCCACCTCGGCTACAACTTCACCGACACCCTGTTCCATAACCTCGGCGTCGGCTGGGACCCCCAGACCCGGGAGTTCAAGGACCTGGGCCGCGTCGCCATCACCAATCAAGAGAGCGACACCGGTGCCTTCAAGACGCCCACGGTGCGCGAGGCGACGAAGCGGGCTCCCTACATGCACGACGGCTCGGTCGCGACGCTGCGCGAAGTGGTCGAGCTCTACAAGCGCGGGGGGGAGAAGAACCCGTACCTCGATCCCAAGATCAAGTCGCTCGACCTCACCGGCGACGAGATCGGCGCGCTGGTTTCGATGATGGAGGCGCTTTCGGGCGAGGGCTACATGGATACGGCGCCGGCGTCATTTCCTCAGTGACGGTTGGCGTCGAAGAGGTGAGCGTAGATCCCGCGGCAATTTGACGCGAAGCACGACGATTGGGGCCACGTCGGTGGTGAACGCGCCGCCGAGAAACCCGCTGCATGGGTAAGAACGGCGAGAGGCCGTCAGCGCGTTCCGCCCGGTGCCCGCTGTTTCAACTCCTCAAACCAGTTGAGGACGATGTTGATTTGCCGGGCGGCCTGCTCAGGTTCCACTGGCTGGACCATCAAAAAGCGTCCATCCGGGGCAACGTCGTAGCCAGCGAGTCCACCCGTGCCGAATTCGAATCTGCCGTCGAAGAGTTGCCGTGGCGCTCCGGCTGAAAAAGTTGGCTGCGTGACAATGTCAACGGCCATCATCTTCGAACCGCTGCGGTAGAAGAGCTCGCGGCCAGTCCGAGACCAGATCGGTTCGGTACCGCGATCCGTGGAAATCTGCGATCGCCCTTCAGGGCCGGGGAACGGTGTCACGTAGACCTGCGAACGTGGTCCGGACTGAATCACGTACGCCAGCCATCGGCCGTCAGGTGAGAGTCGCGGGCTGACCTCGATGTCGGGAGTCTTTACGACAACTTGCGGTTTACGTTCGCCGTCCAGAGGCAGGACCCAAATATCCGGTCCGGTCGCGGGATCAACGGTGTGAAAGACCAGCCACTTCCCATCCGGCGTCACGGATCCGGGAACCCCGAGGTTGTCGCTCGATGTCAGCTCCTCCTCCCCTCCGCTGCCATCGGCCGCTTTCCATAAGAGATTCCGATAAGTCGCCGTGAAGATAATGCGCTTCGAGTCGTGTGTCCATATCGGGGAGTGTGAAGGAGAGGTAAATGCACTCAAGGCCCCCCGGGAAAAATCATAAATCCAGACTCCCGACGTCGCTTCAACGATATCGAGGGCGACGTTGCGGCCATCGGGAGAAATGACAGGTTTTCCATAGGCACGTGGCTCTACGGGCAACGGTTCGACCGTTCCCTCACGGTCTACCCAGACCAATCGGCGTCGAGAGGCTTCGGAATGGCCCGGCACGTAGGCGACGGACCCGGAATCCGACACGTCATACTGAGCGCCCTCGAAGCCCTCCCGGACTAACTCCGTGAGCGCGACGGACGGCCCCGTCGGACTGAGAGTGCCGAGGTCAAACGGTAGGGCCATGAGATTCCCGGCGCGGGAATAAATGACATGACCGGAGCGAACGTAACGTCCGGTGCTGGCTCCTTGGACGATGGCCCGGCTTTCACCCGTTCCGAAGACGTAGGTCTGTAGAACGTGTTCATCCCACCCGAAACCCTTCCTGACGGTGAAAAGCAGAGCTTTTCCTCCGGGCAGCACCTGCGGCCATCGATGACTGAGCTCGTTTTTCCGATCGACTCGCGTCACCTCTTCGCAGGGACCTCCTGAAGCGGAAACCTTCTTCAAGCCGGAGCCCACGTCGGGCGCAAAGTAAATCGTGTCATCAGGGCCCCAGCTTCCGCCGACGGCAAGGGGGGCGTCACACAAATCCACGGGAGCGCCTCCAGAAACGGAAACTTTCTTGAGCTTGTTCAGCGCGAAAAAACCAATCCATTGATTGTCCGGAGAGAAAAACGGGGAATCGGCGCCATCGGTGCCTGAAATCGGTTTTGTCTCCAGGCTATTCATTGCACGGACGAACAACTGTCGTGTGGTGTCGCCTCGCCTGCCTACATAGGCGAGTTTCGTGCCGTCCGGAGACAACGCTACGGCTATCATCGGCGAAACCAGAAGTTCATCACCAACCGGAAGGGCGACGGTCAGGCGAACGATTCCCGATCCCGTTGGCGCTCCGGGTTTGAGCATCCAGGTTCCAAACCCTGCGAGGATGGCGCCTATGAGCGTGATCAGCACCGACAGACTCCAAGGGATCGCCCGACGAGTCCCTTCTCCGGCCGCTCTTGTTACGATGGATTTGTGAGGGCCGGTCTCCGAACTGCTCGTCCTGATCCATTTCAGTTCCCGCCACAGATCGCGTGCGGTTTGCCAACGGTCGTCGGGTTCCTTTTCCAGACAAGCGGCGATCAGGCGGTCCAGTGCCGGTGGAGCAGCCGGGAGCAGAGCGGAAACGGGGATCGGGATATCCTTCAGAATCGCGCTCATGACACTGACCGCACTCTTACCTTCGAACGCCTTCTGTCCCGTTACCATTTCGTAGAGGACTGTGCCGAAAGCAAAGATGTCGGTGCGTGCGTCCGCCTCGCGCCCTTCCACTTGCTCGGGGGCCATGTAGTGCAAGCTTCCCAGAATTGTTCCCTCCGCGGTCATGTCCGCCCCTGTTGTCGCTTCTGAGAAGCTCGAGACGTTTTCCCCTTGGCGTAGCTTCGCCAAACCGAAGTCGAGCAACTTGACTCCGCTCTTCGTGAGCATGATATTGCCGGGTTTGAGATCGCGATGAGTCACGCCGTGCCGGTGGGCCTGGTCCAGCGCGTCGGCAATCTCGATCCCATGCTGGACTGCATGATCGAGCGAAAGCGCACCCCGCTCCAACCGGCGCGCCAGTGTCTCGCCTTCCAGTAACTCCATCACGATGAAATCCGTGTCGCCGTCACGGCCGACATCGTGAACGACACAAATGTGGGGATGATTCAGGCTGGCGAGCGTTTGCCCCTCGCGTTCAAAGCGGGCACGTGCCTCAGGCTGATCGCATATGCGTTCGAGCAGGACTTTGATGGCGACGACCCGATTAAGTCGTGGATCCCGGGCCTTGTATGCCTCGCCCATCCCGCCGGCGCCGATCGGCGCGATGATTTCGTAGTGACCCAGGCGTCTACCCGGCTCCAATGACAACGTCTCTCTCCGTCGTTCGAATTCGCGGACGAATTATACGCCGAAGCGCTCGGGTCACAGGCTCACGGCACAGAGGGGCATTCCGGCGCTGGTGGTTTTCGCCGCGCACTCCAGTCAGAACGTTGGGCGAAAGTGCGGGGGGATTGTATCCGACTCTGGATTGTCGACACAAAACAACAAGAAGGGGTCGGAAGGTCGCTGGGTCTCACCGGCGACGAGATCGGCGCGCTGGTTTCGATGATGGAGGCGCTTTCGGGCGAGGGCTACATGGACACGGCGCCGGCGTCATTTCCCCAGTGACGCCGGTGATCGAAGTCCGACGACCTCGTACACGATCGCGTCTTCGGTCCGATGGGCTTCCGAAAGGCCGGGCTCCGCATCGAGACGTCGTTCGAGCTCGATCGCTCGCGTCCGAAGATGGCGGTCCTTATGGAAGATGACGTAGCGAAAGCCGTATTCGGCTAGTTTCGTCACTCCCGCCGCATCGGGAAACCCGTCGAGTGCCGAGGCGATCTCGGCGTATACCGGAGGTACCACCGTGCCGTAGCCGTTCGCCAAAGGCTGAAAGTGCGTCGTGGACCAGAAAAGGTAGACGGCGTTCTCGCGCTGCCTTTTGACCTCCGGAAGCGGAAGCTCGACGAGAGGCGTTCCCGGCGGGAGCCGGGCCACCCATTCGTAGACCGCGGGTGTCGCGGGCGCCCGGTTGTAACCGATTGGACCCGCGAACGACTCGAAGAGCGGCACCAGCGCAAATAGCCCCAAGGCCCAGGCTCGCGCAGTTCCGGGTGCTCGCCGCAGGAGAATCGCGGCGCCCTGGCCCGCGAGGATCGCGACCGCCATGAAGACGTAGATCGCCATGCGGGGCGGAACGCGCACTCCGCTGAGCCCGGGGACCACGGCATGGAGGAAACGATAGAGCCAGAACGTGGGTCCGAGACTCGCCCAGAACGCGGCGAGGCCGACGACGACGAAAAGCCCGGTGCTGCGATTCACTCGCGCGAGCGCGAGAGCGGCAAGCCCCAGGGCTAGGATTCCAGGAAACAGCGTCCGTTCCGGCGAGGATGGCCGGAAGCCCAGCGCCTCATGAGCGTGCGAGCCCGAGCGAAGGTAGTCGCCGGGCCGAGCCGAGGCGTGCTGGACGGTCGTTAGCGGCCGCTCGAGGCCGAAGTCGCTCCGAAGGCGCATGAACGGCAGAGCCAGAGGTAAATAGGCCAGACCAGAGAGGGTCAGAGCGAGCGACAGCCCGAGAACTCTCTTCGGTCGTTTCATCGAGCCCGTCCGCCAGATCTCGTAGGGAACGGCTACCGCCAGCAGAATCCAGGTGAACATCCCGTAGTAGGCGGCTGAGGCCGACGTCAGCCAGAGAAAGACGGCGACCCCGACAGCGTGTTTGAGGCGTCCGTCCTCGAGGAACCGAAGGAGGCAAAGGTAGAGAAGCGGGATGAAGCCCGCCGACTGGAGCTGCACGTGAGCGAGGTGGTCCATGCGGTAGGCGTTGAAGGCGAAGACGCTTCCCGCCACCCCTCCCGCTGCCTTCGAGCCGGAGACGTGAGCTCCGAGGCGATACGCGCCATACCCCGAGAGAGCCAGCGACAACAACATCCCGAGGTTCAGCGTCAGGATGGGCTCGCCGAACGCCCACTGGATCGGCGCGAGGAGGACGCCCAGAGCAACCATCGGGTCGTGGAAGGCGAGAGTACCCCTCTCGGGATAGAAGCGGTTGGCGTCGAAGAGGTGAATGGGATCCCGCGGCAGTTGATGCGCGGTCCAGGCGAGCGCCCACGCGTCGAGCAGAGGATCGGCGGGGTCGGTGACCGCGGTCCGAAGGTTACCGACCAGCGGATAGGTGAAGACCATCGCTCCCGCGAGGAACAGGGCGAAGACCAGAGGCTCGCGAAGGCTCTTCCCGGCGTCTCGCATCGAAGACGTTTCGTGCACTAGTCGTCCGCGGAGTCGAAATCGAGCTCGTGGTCCAGCATCACATCGCCGTCGAATATGTAGCGACCTGAGAAACGGACTTCGTCGAGGAGGAGGGGAATCCAAAGCCGATCGTCTTCCCACATCTCCTCGTAGGGGATGCGGTCGACGGGGGCCCAAAGAGGAACTGCTTCGTCCGTCTCTTTCGGCTCGCCTTCGAAGTCACGCGCTTTAAAGATGTGCACGTGGATCGAGTAGCCGTCGATGAACTGGAAAAGATTCACGCCCGCGTAGCTCAAGTCCAGGGGCGTGATTCCGACCTCCTCTCGCGTCTCTCGAATCGCGGCTTCGAGAGGTGTTTCTCCCTGCTCGAGGCGTCCGCCGGGGGCGTTGATCTTTCCCGCGCCGAGGCCGCGCTTCTTTCGGATGAGAAGAACCGAGGAGTCCTTCACCACGAACACCAGGGTCGCCGGATCCTTGGCCTGCCAGTTCCCCCAATCGATATCGCGAATGCGCACGTCCTGTATACTCTAACGCCGTTCGGAGTCGTTTCATGACCCAACCAAAGCCGTTCGAGACTCTGGCCCGCTATCCGCTTCTCGATGCCCTGCGCGATCGCCGCTCGCGGCGCTTCGGAGTCGGAATGCACATGGACGCCGGGCCCATGGCCTACCGCAGCCCCGAGCCCGGCCTGCCGCTCACCGAAGACGAGGAGGCCGTCCTCGCTTTCGCCGCCTGCGGGATTACCGGCCACGCCCTGGGTGACCTGATCTACGAGCCCGGAAGGGGCGGCACGATCATGGCGGGAATGGCGGGCCGCACCGTCGCGAGCGGCGACGCGATCCAGACGGTCTCGGTGGTTGTGACCAACGAGAAGGCCACGTATCTTCTCAAGCGGCCGCGGGATTTCGACCGGAAGGAGCTCCCCGAGCTTCGAGAGCTCGCGAGACGGGGTGAGCTCACCGAGCTCTATCGAAGGAGCCGGGTCGAGATCAAAAAGGGCCGGGCGCAGCCGCCTCTTCGGCCCCTCTTCAACCTCTCGGTGAACGACTGGACCCTCTACGATCCGGCCAGCACCTACTTCCTTCCCGTGAACGAGCTCACGCTCCTGTACATCAATGGGGTGATGGAGATCCTGAACGAGGGCAACGGCGTCTTCCTCGTGGACGAGCGCGCCTCGTTCCGTCCGGCGGGAGTCGGGAGGTTCGCCCGCAGCAAGGGCGGGCATCTTCACGACGACCCCAAGGACGAGCGCGTCCTCACCATCCAGCAGGTCGAGAGCCTGGTGACGGAGTTCGTGACCATCGAGCAGGGAATGGTCATCCAGAACCTGGCGCTCATGACCCAGGCGATGGGGCTCGGCGGATTTCCCCACTGGGCCGCCCATCCCTTCGGCTGGCTCGAAGCGATCGGCTGCCGCATGCAGAAGATGCCCGCGAGCCGTTACCTCGGCATGGGTCCCGTGCTCTCGACCCTCGCTCGAGCTCTCGGCCGCGACGCGCCAGTACCGCTCGGGCTCGGGATCGAGAAAGACGGAAAACCTCTTCTCGCGCCCTACTGTCCCCCGTACTATCCCTCGATGGAGGCGGCGGTGCGCGCGGTCGTCGAGCTCAAGTTCGGCGCGGACGGGGTGTTCCGCGGAGGCACGCCGTTCAGCCTCTGGCGCGATCCCGCGTCCATCGAGAAGACGGCGAAACCGCCGAGTGCGGCGACAGAGGACGCGACCATCGCCTACTGCGAGTACGTTCATCGGCGCTACGGGAGGTTCCCCGCGTACGCGCCTCCGCTCCGGACGATTCTCGGGTTCCAGGCGGGGCACGTCGACCTCTCCTTCTACGAGCGTTTCTACCAACCCGAAGCTTTGAGCGAAACCCAGCGCCAGCACCGGGAGCTCTGGCACTCATGAGTCCACTCTTTCTGCTCCTCGCCATCCCGCAACCGCCATCGGGAGGCATCGACTTCGCCCGCGACGTGCGTCCGATCCTCGAGCGGTCTTGCTTCGAGTGTCACGGCACAGCGCTCGCTGAAGCGGACCTTCGGCTCGACGTCCGCGAGCGATTCCTTTCCGGCGGCTCTTCGGGGAGGGTGGTCGCTCCCGGCAACGCCGGCGCGAGTCTTCTCTACCAGCGAGTCGCCTCGTCGGATCCGGAAACGCGCATGCCCTGGTACCAGGAACCCTTGGCTGCCGGAGAGATCGAGATTCTCCGGCGGTGGATCGACGAGGGCGCCTCCTGGCCGGAGAGCTCTCCTTCAGCGGCGCTTCCGCCCCTCGCCGCGGCCGAGGCTCGATGGCACTTCAATCGGGACGTACGTCCCATCCTCGCCGGGTGCTACTCCTGTCACGGTCCCGATCGGAACCCGCGACAGGCGGGCCTCAGGCTAGACCGCGAGGAAGCGGCGAAAGCGGTGCTCCCTTCGGGAAACGTCGCCATCGTGCCCGGCGCTCCTGAGCGCAGCGCCCTTATTTCACGCGTCACCCACCCGGACGAGAGTCTGCGCATGCCGGCGCTCGCGAGCGGTAAACCTCGATTAACCGACGCGCAAATCGAGACGCTCCGAGGATGGATCGCCGACGGAGCGTCGTGGGAGCCGCACTGGTCCTACGTCGCCCCGCGAAGACCCAGGGCACGTTCTGTCGACGATCTCATCGATACCGCGATCGCGGGTGAGGGGCTCGTCCCGTCGCCGGAAGCGAAGAGGTACGAGCTCCTCCGGCGTTTGAGCTTCGACCTCACGGGTCTTCCGCCGACTCCGGAAGCGGTCCGGGGTTTCGAGTCCGATATCAGCTCCGACGCCTACGAGAAGCAAGTCGACCGTCTGCTCGGCTCGCCGGGTTACGGAGAGCGGATGGCCGCCTACTGGCTCGACCTCGTGCGATACTCCGACAGCGTCGGCTATCACAGCGACAACTCCCGCCCGCTCTGGCGCTATCGAGATTGGGTGGTTTCGGCGTTCAACCAGAACCTTCCCTTCGATCGCTTCACCCTCGAGCAGCTCGCGGGCGATCTGCTCGAGGGCCCGACGTTCGAGCAGAAGATCGCCTCCGGATACAACCGGCTTCTGCAAACCACCGAGGAAGGGGGCGGGCAGCCGAAGGAGTATCGAGCGATCTATCTGGCGGACCGGGTGCGCAACGCCTCGACGGTGTGGCTCGGCGGCACGCTCGGCTGCGCTCAGTGCCACGACCACAAATTCGATCCCTACCTCGCGAAGGACTTCTACAGCTTCGCCGCATTCTTCGCCGACGTGGTCGAAGAGCCCGTGGGGCGTCGAAAACCGACGGCGCTTCCGGGCGAGGCCGAGCGTCCCCTGTTCGAGGCCCTCGAGGCCGAAGTCGAGCGCATCGCGGACGAGCTGAAGGAGGAGAAGTCGGACGAAGCCTGGGAAGAGGCGATCCGGACGACGCCAGTCTGCTGGACGACGCTCGAGCCAGTGTCGGTCTCGTCCGAGCGCGGCACGCGAGTCCTCATTCAGGGAAACGACTTCTCTCTCATCGCCACGACTCAGAACGGACCGAGGCCTTCTTCCGATACCTACACCGTTCGGTTCACGACGGCCGTTCGGCACATCAGCGCGTTTCGCTTCGAAGCGGTTCCGTTCGAAGAGCTCCCGATGGGCGGGCCAGGTCGCGACCCCGCGGGCGGATTCGTGGTCTCCCAGATCGAGATCCGCGACGAGGGCGATACGCCGGTCAGCTTCCGTTCCGAGGCGGGTTCCTGGGCTCTGGAAGCGGCGAACGGAGAGACCCATCGCCTCATCCTCGAGACGGCTGCTCCCGTGGGAACGCAGCCGGAGACGACCTTCACCGTGGTGATTCGTCAGAATGCCGGCGACGGCCGGACTCTGGGACGGTTCCGCGTTTCCGCTACCGCCGAAACCGACCCCGTGTGCCGCGACCTCGGCCCCGGAGTCTCGCGCGACCTCAAGGCGATCGCTGCGACTCCCTCTTCCGAGCGCACGCCGCTGCAGCAGGAGGAGCTCGAGGGTTACTATCGAGCGGCGGCGCCCGAGCTCGCGCCGCTGCGCGCGCGCCTGCGTCTGTCGGAGCTTCGCCGGGATGCGGTCCTTCTGCAAATTCCGCAGTCCTACATCACGACCACTCGGGAGCCCGATCCCGTCCGGATCCTTCCGCGCGGCAACTGGCTCGATGACTCCGGGCCCGTGGTCGATCCCGCGGTCCCTCATTTCCTCCCGCAAATCGATGCGGACGGACGGAGGGCGACGCGTCTCGACCTCGCCCGGTGGATGGTCTCGCGCGAAAACCCTCTCACCGCGAGAGTCTTCGTCAACCGGCTCTGGAAGCTCTTCTTCGGCCAGGGGCTCTCGCGAACGCTCGAGGACCTGGGAACGCAGGGAGAGTGGCCGACGCACCCGGAGCTTCTCGACGGGCTCGCCGTCGAATTCGTCGAGAGTGGGTGGGACGTGAAGCGCATCGTCAGGACCCTCGTCACTTCAGCGGCGTATCGGCGCTCGTCTATCGCCTCGAAGGAGCTTCTCGATCGCGACCCCTACAATCGCCTCTACGCTCGTCAGTCGAGGATTCGCCTCGAGGCCGAGATGGTGCGCGACAACGCGCTTGCCACCTCCGGCCTTCTGTCGTTGAAAATCGGCGGGCCGAGCGTCTTTCCCCATCAGCCTTTGGGCTACTGGTCTTTCCTCAACTTTCCTCCGCGCGAATGGGAGGACTCGGTGGGCGAGGACCAGAACCGCCGCGGGCTCTATACCTGGTGGCAGCGATCGTTCCCGCAGCCGAGCCTTCTCGCCTTCGACGCGGGAAGCCGGGAAGAGTGCGTTTCCGAAAGGACGCGCTCGAACGTCCCGCAGCAGGCGCTGGTGCTTCTCAACGATCCAACGTACGTCGACGCCGCCCGGGCGTTCGCCTCCAGGATCGCGGAGGAGGGCGGGCGCACATTCGAAGCGCGGATCGATTGGGCTTTCCGGCGCGCCCTCTCACGCCCGCCGAGGGAAGAAGAGGTCTCAATTTTGCGCGGCCTCTACGAGAAGCACCCGGACTGGACTCCCGTGGCGCGGACGATTCTGAACCTTCCCGAGCTCATCACCAGGCCGTGAGCTCATGAGAAATGACATGGAAATATTGACCGACGACGTCGCCGAGTTTCAAAAGCGCTGGACGCGGCGGGCGTTTCTGTCGCGCTCGGGCATGGGGCTCGGAGCCCTGGCGTTCTCGTCTCAGCCGCTCCATTTCGCGCCGAGAGCGAAGCGGGTCATCCAGCTCTACCAGGCGGGAGGGCCCTCTCACCTCGAGCTCTTCGACTACAAGCCGAAGCTCGCGGCGATGGACGGAGAGCCGATGCCCTCAACGTTTACGGAGGGACAGCCGATCGCCCAGCTCCAGGGGCAACCTCTGAAGTGCTTGGGACCGCAGCACCCGTTTCAGCGCTACGGAGAATCGGGGCAGGAGATCTCGACCCTCCTTCCGCACATCGGCGGAATCGCCGATGAGATTGCCATCGTCCGGTCCCTGCAAACGGAGCAGATCAACCACGATCCCGCTCACACCTTCATGAACACCGGGACCCAGATCTCCGGCCGTCCGTCCGCGGGATCCTGGATCTGGTACGGTCTCGGTTCCGAAGCCGTCGATCTCCCTGGATTCGTGGTCCTGGTGTCGCAGGGTCGAGGGGGCCAGATGCAGCCGATCGCCGCGAGGCAATGGCACAGCGGATTTCTTCCGAGCCGATTTCAAGGAGTGCAGTTCCGATCGAAGGGCGACGCCGTCCTGTACCTGCGCAATCCCGAGGGCGTCACGGCATCGGAGCAGCGCGACGTCATCGACGCCGTCTCCGCACTCACCCGGACGAGCCCCGGCTGGATCGAAGACCCGGAGGTCGCGGCCCGCCTCAGCCAGTACGAGATGGCCTTCCGGATGCAGTCGAGCGTCCCCGCGCTCACGGACTTCTCGAGCGAGCCTCGGTCGGTCCTCGAGGCTTACGGGGTTTCGGGAATGGACGGCACGTTCGCCGCCAACTGTCTTCTCGCGCGAAGGCTCGCGGAGCGCGGCGTGCGTTTCATCCAGCTCTACCACCGCGACTGGGACCACCACAGCCGGATCCGGCCCGACATCGTGATGAAGGCGAACGAAACCGACCAGGCGTCGGCGGCGCTGGTGAAGGATTTGAAGGAGCGAGGCATGCTCGAGGAGACCCTCGTCCTCTGGGGAGGCGAGTTCGGACGGACACCCATGGCTCAGAGCGACGGACGGGACCACCACATCAAAGGGTTCTCCATGTGGCTCGCCGGGGGTGGCATCCGGGGCGGAGTGACCCATGGAGCCACGGACGAGCTCGGCTACCACGCGGTCGAGGACGTGGTCTCGGTCCACGACCTGCACGCGACGATGCTGTTTCTCCTCGGAATCGACCACACGCAGCTCACCTTCAAGTTCCTGGGAAGGGACTTTCGATTGACGGACGTGAAGGGCGAGGTCGTGCGGAAGATCCTCGCGTGAAAACAAAAGAGTGTAAGAAGGGGGATGCGGAGATGGGAGGGGATAGGGAGATAAGACGAAAGATAATTTGGAATTTATCTCTCCATCCCCTCCTATCCCCTTATCCCCCTTGCATTGGGTTTCTTGTGTTGATGCTGCGCTAAACTCCTCCGATGACTGTAAGCAATCGATTCAAGAGGAGCGTCGTCGCCGGTCTCGTCGTGGTGCTGCCCCTCCTGGTGAGCGTCCAGGTGCTGGTTCTGGTCGCGCGCCTCATCGAGGGGAAGATGGGCCCGCTTCTCGAGTGGCTTCTGGGACGGAGCATCCCCGGGCTCGGGTTCGCCTCGGCCCTGGTCCTGGTCACCATCGTGGGGCTCGTCGCCACCACCGTCGTCGGCTCTCGCCTCCTGCACCAGGGCGCGAACTTCATGGCGAGGGTTCCGCTCTTGAAGACCATCTACGTGCCTGTGAGGCAGCTAGTGACCGCGTTTTCCCCCGACAACGAGTCTGGGTTCAAGCGGGTGGTGCTGGTGCCTTGCGTGGGAACCACCGGTTTCGCCGTAGGGTTCTTGACCCGCGAGTTCCAGGTCCAGCGCGAGGGCGGGGGCTGGGAAGCCTTTGCATCGGTCTACGTCCCGACGAATCACCTCTACCTGGGGGCGATCCTCTGCTTCCCGCAATCCGACCTCCGCGTCTCCGATTTGAGCGTGGAGGAAGCCGTTCGCATCGCCCTGACCGGAGGAACGGCCATCCCCGACACAATCCGCGAGCAGAGTGCTCCAGAAGAGATTCCCCAGATGGCCTCGGCCTCGCGCGAATGAAGCGGCTCGCTTTCTTTGCAGCCGCCGGGATTCTGTTCGCGACCTTAGCCTCGGCCAAGGATTCGGCACCGGTCTTCCCACCGCCGCTCCAGACCTATACCGGGGAGGAAGGGCTCTCGCTCTTCCAGGTGCTCGTCTCCCGGGTGAGGAAGGAGCCGCTGAACCTGGTCGCGACGCTGATTTTCGCGTTCGCGATCCTTCACACGTTCCTGGCGCCGCGGATCACCCGCCTCGCGCACGAGCTCAAAACCCGCGACGCCGAGGACAGCTTCAGGGCGGAAGCCGCTCATCTCTTCGGCGAGGTGGAGGCGGTCTTCGGCATCTGGGTGGTACCGCTCCTCGCCGTCATCACCCTCGAGCGGGGCTGGCACGCGACCGAGTCCTTCATGGAGCACGTGAATTTCACCGAGCCGGCGTTCGTGGTCGTGATCATGGCGATTGCCTCCACGCGCCCGATAATGTCGTTCGCGGAAAAGACTATGGGGATCGTCGCTGGCGTCTTCGGGGGAACCCCCTTTGCCTGGTGGATTTCGATCCTCACCCTCGGACCGCTTCTCGGTTCTCTTATCACCGAGCCTGCGGCCATGACCATCTGCGCGCTCCTGCTCGCGCACCACATCTACTCGCTCGGCGCATCGCGACGGCTGGCGTACGGGACGCTCGGTCTTCTTTTCGTCGACGTGTCGGTCGGCGGCACCTTGACCCACTTCGCCGCGCCCCCGGTCTTGATCGTGGCGGAGAAGTTCGGTTGGGGAACGGAGTTCATGCTGAGGAACTTCGGCTGGAAGGCGGTTCTGGGAATCGTCGCGGCGAACGCCCTCTACGCCGTAGTCTTCCGATCCGAGCTCCGGACGCTGGCGGAGAAGGCCCCGGACCGAACGGGAGTCGAGCTGGAGGAAGGCCCGAGCGTCCCCATCCCGGTGACGCTCGTGCATCTGGCGCTTCTGGGCTGGACCGTACTCACCGCGCATACTCCCGTCCTGTTCATCGGCGGTCTTCTGTTTCTCATCGCGTTCATGCGCGCGACCGCCCCCTACCAGAGCGAGCTCCGACTCGGCCCCCCGGTTCTCGTGGGTTTTTTTCTAGGCGGTCTGGTGATCCACGGCTCGCTCCAGCAGTGGTGGATCGAGCCTCTTCTGAGCCGGCTCACGGCCCTGCCGCTCTTCGCGGGCGCCATGGTGTTGACCGCGTTCAACGACAATGCCGCGATCACCTATCTGGCCTCGCTGGTGCCCGGCCTCACGGAGGAGCTCAAGTACGCCGTCGTCTCCGGAGCGATGGTCGCCGGCGGGCTCACCGTGATCGCGAACGCGCCCAATCCCGCGGGGCAAACCATCCTCGGACGATTCTTTCCCGCGGGGGTCTCGCCCCTCCGCCTCGCCCTCGGCGCGGCCGTACCCACGCTGATTCTGGCCGTCTGCTTCCTGCTCTTGCCCTGATGGGTCGACGGCGGCCGATCGAGACTATGATGAACGGGGGAGGATGCCCATGATGCGGCGGCTTCTGTCCTGCATGCTCTGCCTTGCGTCCGCGGGCGAGGCCTGGTCGCAAAGCGACGATGAGGCGCGGCGTTGGGCGAGGGAGACGCGGACCTCGCTTTCGCTCCGCGAGAAAGCCGCGCAGATGGTCTGCGAGCAGATCCGCGGAGGCTACATCGCCGAGGACGCCGAGGACTTCCGCTACTGGAGCCAGCTCGCGGAGGAGTATGGCATCGGCGGGTTCGTGGTCTACGGAGGGGCGCCGTACGAGACCGCGCACCTTCTGAACCGGCTCCAGAAGCGCGCCCGGATCCCGATCCTGATCTCCTCTGACTTCGAAGGCGGCCCCGGCCAGCAGTTCCAGGGCGCCTCGGAGTTTCCCGCGAACATGGCTCTCTCGGCCACCTCCGACGAGCGACTCGCCTACGAGGTCGGAAGAGTCGGCGCCCTCGAGGGGCGCGCGATCGGAATCCATCTCACGTACTCTCCGGTGGTCGACGTCCAGACGGTTCCGGACAATCCCGTCCTCAGCGTGCGCTCCTTCGGTTCGGATCTGGATCTTCTGGGACGGATGGCCGGGGCGTACATCCGCGGCTACCAGGAGAATGGAATGCTCGCGACCGCGAAGCACTACCCGGGCCGAGGGGACGTGAAAATCCTGGACGACGAGTTCCTCCTGAATTCCAAGACGGGAGAGAAAGTCGAGGCGGAGGATCTCCGGGCCTTCCGGTTGGCGATCGAATCCGGCGTCGCCTTCGTCATGAGCGAGCACATCGCCATTCCCGCTCTGACCGGCGGTTCGGATCTTCCCGCAAGCGTCGAGCCCAAGCTCGCGTCCTACTGGCTCCGGGAGCGCCTCGGATTCCAGGGAGTGCTCACTACCGATGACCTCTGGTACCCGAAGGTCGTGAAGCGCTTCGGCGCCGAGAGGGCGGGTGTGATGGCGGTACAGGCTGGCCACGACGTGCTGCTCAAGCCCGCGAATGCCATCGCGACTATCGAGGCTCTGGTCCGCTCGGTCGAGAGCGGCGACATCCCGCTCTCGCGCATCGATGCCTCCGTCGAGAAGATCCTCTACGCGAAGGCGCGCCTCGGGCTTCACCGGGATCGCTTCGTGGATCCCGAGCGCATCGGCTCGGTGGTGGGCGCGAAAGCGCATCGCGAGCTCGTTCGGGAGGTGGCGGAGCGGTCGCTCACCGTCCTCGTCGACAAAGGAGTCTTCCCCACGAAGCGCGAAGCCTTGGGAAGGATCGTCTACGTCTCGAGTCAGAAAAACGAGGGCGATCCCGCCGCGCTCGCGGCGGCCCAGAAGATTCGCGAGGGGGTCTCTGCTCAGGAGACGTTCCTCCTCGGTCCGGGAGTCGACCCCGCGCGGTACGAGGCCGCCCACGAGGCGGGGCGCACAGCGGATACCGTCGTCGTCGCGCTCTTTCATCAGAGAAACGTGTATCGGGATCGCGGCGTCCTTCCCGCGAGAGACCTCGAGCTCATCCGAGGCTTCGCGGCCGCGGGCATCCGAACGATCGTGCTCTCGTTTGGAAATCCGTATCTGGCCGAGGATCTTCGTGACGTATCGGCGTTCGTCACTGGTTACGGCGAGGGCGGCTTCTACGGGAACCAGATAGTTTACGCGGACGCTTTCGTTCGGCTTCTCAAGGGAGAGATCGCGGCTTCGGGGAAGGCGCCCGTCGCCGGTCTCGAGCCATCGCGGTGAAGGTTCACTATCGCTCCCGGCTCGCGCGCTGGGCGCTCCCGCGAAAGTACGTAGCCGTGACTCTCTCGGATCACGTCTTCACCCGACTCGAGCACCTCGAAGAGTCGATCCTGCGGCACGAAGAGGTCCACGTGCGGCAGTGGAAGCAGTATGGGCTCGTGCGGTTCTCTCTCCTCTACGTCTGGTTTCACTTCCGGTACGGCTACTGGCGAAACCCCTTCGAGGTAGAGGCGCGGTTGGAAGAGACCTAACGCCCCGGGTGCCCGACGCCGTGTTCGCGATCGTGCTGCTCTCGGTGCAGGGCGAGCGGTGACGGGGAGAACGGCGCGCCGCCCATCTCGACCCAGACTTTCTCGACCTGAGCGGGGAAGCCGTCTCCGGCGTAGCGAGCGATCGACGCCTTCTTCATAATCTCCTCCCGCAGCGCCGGGACGCGCGCCTCCATCTCGGCCGCGGTTCTGACCTCTGTCTTCGCCGCGGCGACGAGCCGAGAGAGCTCCTCGAAGTAGGCCTGCTGATCGGCGAGAACGCTTCCGTCGGAAAGCGGCCCGTGGCCGGGGCCGACGGTGCGAGGATCGAGCTTTCGTGCTTTGTCGAGGGTCGCGATCCAATCCTGAATGTCGCCGTCGGCCACGAAGTTGTAGGGGCCGTTCACGCAGGCATCGCCGCTGAACAAGATCCTCTCTTTTGGAAGCCACGCCCAGCCGTCTCCGTGGGTATGACCCACTCCGAAGTGGAGAAGCTCCACCCGCTGGGTTCCGTCGTCGAAGACCATGCGGTCGGGATAGAGGATCACCGGCAGCACCAGCTCGCTCTCGCGGACGTCTTTCCGCGTCTTCGCCTCTTCCTCCCAGCGCCCGGGCGCCCCTCCGAAGTGGCCGGTCTCGTACTTTCTCGCCTCCTCGATGACCCCCTCGTGGGCCACGGGAACGGCGCCGGCGTCCACCCAGACCTTGTTCCCGTACATGTGATCCCCATGATGGTGGGTGTCGAAAGCGAACCGGATGGGCTTATCAGTCATGCTGCGTATCTTGGCGAGGACCACCTCAGCGCCCTCGGGGTAGTTTCCGTCGATGACCAGGACGAAGTTCTTGAAGACCACGAAGCCCTGGTTGCAGTGGCCCTTCTCTTTCAGGTTCCCCTGATGGAAGTAGACACCCGGGGCGAGCTCCTGCACCTCGCCCAGGCGGTCGCGGGTTTGCGCCAACGTCAGGAGCAGGGGAAGCGAGAAAGCCAGCAAAGTCTTCATCGGGGGAGCCTCCTGAGCGCAGATGCTATCATTCCCCTCACTTCGACAAGAGGAGGTGCCAATGCTCACGCCGCTTTTTCTCGCTCTCGCCGTCGTTCCCACAGCCGAAGTCGCCTGGATCCGTGTCACCCCCTTATCCTTTCCCATCTCCCCATCCCCCTTGTATTTGGTTTCCCTGGCCTAGTTGACTCCTCGCGGAACGGCTCATAGGATCGCCCCGCCGTGCTCAATCCACAAGGCGGTCTTCCCGCGACCGACCTGAAGCGCGCCATCGGTTTCTGGGCGGGAGTCGCCATCGTCATCGGGAGCATCGTCGGAAGCGGCATCTTCCGCACGCCGGCGGAGATCGCCCGAGTGCTTCCGAATCCCGGGATCGTCCTCACACTCTGGGTGATCTTCGGCCTGGTGAGCCTGTGCGGCGCCCTCACTCTCGCCGAGCTCTCATCGCTCCTTCCCAGCACCGGCGGTACCTATGTGATCCTCCAGAAAGCCTATGGGGACGCGGCGGCGTTCACTTTCGGCTGGATGTATCTCGTGGGCGCGATCCCTGCGTCCCTCGGGGCGGTGGCGATGGTGTTCTCGGAGCAGCTCGTCGAGCTCTCGGGCGGCCAGCCGGCCACCACGTCTCCTCTTCTGGTGAAAGCGATCGCGGTCGGAATCATCGTAGTTCTCACCGCGATCAACGTTCTCGGGGTCGCGCTCGCGACGACGGTACAGAGCCTGTTTACCGTCATAAAGATGGCGGCCCTCGCCGCGCTCTTCTTCCTCGCTCTTGCTGCCGGGGGATGGGACGGGTCGCGTCTTTCGGGAGGGGGCGAGGTTCTGGCGGGCGGCCTCGCGCAGGCGGCGGCCTTTATCATCTTCACCTACAACGGCTGGGCCTATCTCGGTCTCGTGGCGGGCGAGGTGAAGGATCCGGAAAAGCAGATCAGCCGCATCATCCTCAGCGCGATGTTCATCGTCATCGTCTTCTATCTCGGGACGAACCTGATGTACCACCTGAGCCTCCCGATCTCGGAGATGGCGCAGGAGACGGTGGTCGCGCGCCGCGTGGCCTTCGATCTCTTCGGCCCGGCTGGAGGAGCGGCGATGAACGCGGTGATCCTCGCGAGCGTCTTCGGGACGCTCTGCGCCATCGTGCTCACCAACTCCCGCGTGCCTTACGCCATGGCTCGCGACGGCCTCGGCTTCGCGTTCCTCGGGCGTTGTCACCCGAAGTTCGCGACCCCGCACGTGTCGCTTCTCGTGCAGGGAGCGATTACCGTCGCCCTGATCCTCTGGCTCGGGAGCTTCGGCCGGCTTTCGACCTACTTCGTACTCGTGGAGTGGACGGCGCTGGTCTTCGCCATCGGCGCGATTTTCGTCCTGAGGCGAAAGATGCCGGACGCTCAGCGCCCCTATCGAACTCCGGGCTATCCTTGGGTTCCGCTGGTCTTCGTCCTCGTGGTGAGCCTCTTTCTACTGGGAATCGCCTGGAGCAACGTCGCGCGAGGGGACTTGGCGCCCGTTCTGGGGCTCGCGATCTCGCTCGCCGGCTTTCCCGCTTTCAAACTCTGGCGCGGTCTCGCCCGGGGCGCGCCCGAAGCGGTTCCATGACGTGAGCCGAGCGAAAGCCGCCGCCATCATCGGGCTCGCGGCGGCGCTTCTCCTGGGCTACGTCGCCTGGGATCGGTACCTGTCGCCTGAGGCGCGAGTGAGGCGAGCTCTCTCCGCCGCTGCCGCCGCTGCCGAGGCCGCGGACCTCGAGACCTTCCTGTCGTTCTTCTCCGCCGACTACTCCGATTTCATGAACCCGAATCGCGCGGCCTTTGAAGCGATGGTAAGGGAGAGCTTCGGCCGCGTCGATCGGATGAACGTGACTCTGGATCCCATCGAGATCGAGGCTGCGGGGACGGAGGCCCGCATCACGTTCGACGCGGTGGTAGTCGCCCTCCGGGGCGAAGAACGCTACGTCGTGCTCGGGGCGCCCTTCGAGCCCGAGAGGCTGAAAGCCCACTTGAGACGTGAGGACGGAGGGTGGAAAATCCATCGAGTCGAGGTTCCGTCGCCATGAACGCGCTACTGATTCTCATCGCCACCCTGTCCGTCCAACCGAAGCGCATCAACAAGGCCATCGAGCTTCTGGAGCAGGGCCAGCCCGTCTACTACACGACGAGCCGAGGGGGCTACGAAGAAGGCAAGGACCTCGCCCGCACCTGGGCCGACTACATCAACTACGAGCTCGAGCACGGCGCGTTCGATATGACGAAGCTCCGGGAGTTCATGCAAGGTCTCGTCGACGGCGGCCCCACGGCGAGCGGACACCGAACCCCCGCGGTCGTGGTCTCGCTCCCTGTGCTCGGTCTCGACGAAGCTTCCATGCGCGCCAACCTCTGGGTCGTACAGCAAGTGCTCGCCTCGGGAGTACACGGTGTTCTCCTCTGCCACGCCCGCTCAGAAGACGCGGTTCGTGTCTTCGTCGCCGCGAGCCGCTATCCCTTTCACGACCAGAAGGTGGGGGAGGGGCTCGAGGAAGGACTGCGAGGAAGCGGAAGCCAGAGCTACGCCGCTTCCATCTGGGGAATCCCCGAGAAGGAGTACTTGAGGGTCGCGGACCCCTGGCCCTTGAACCCGGAAGGGGAGCTCCTCCTCGGGATCAAGATCGAGGATCGCCACGCCCTCGATAACGCGGAGGCTACCACTCGAGTCCCCGGCATCGCCTTCGCCGAGTGGGGACCCGGAGACATGGGGTTTTCGTTCGGTTTCCTCGAGAGACCTCCAGGTCCTTATCCCGAGGCGATGCAGCGAGCTCGGTCGCGCGTTCTCGCGGCAACGAAGGCCGCGGGGATCTTCTTTCTGAACTCGGTCACCGAGGACGACGTCGAGGCCATGATCGACGAGGGCGTCATGATCGGCTCGGCGAACCGCGAGGCGGCGGAGAAGGGACGAAGACACACCGGCCGCAGAACGCCGTGGTAGCGGAAGCCGAGCTTCGGCGGGCTCGTCCTTATAGCTCTGGTCGCGTCGGACTTCGGCACGAGCGCGAGTCTATCGCCCTCCTGGACCGAGGTTGACGGGTCGCCTCCTCGATGCCACGCTTTGCGGGCGCAGGAGGCGAGGGATGACGGATATCGGGCTCTGTGAGAAGAGTGCGGCGTTGGTGCTTGCCGGGGTGCTGTCGGGAGCCGTGGTCGAGGCTGAGGACCGTCTCACGCTCGTCGAAGCTGTGACCCGGGCGCTCTCGTATTACCCCAGCGTGCAGGCATCGGCGGCACAGGTCGAGGTTGCGGAGGCGGCGTTCGACGAGGCGGAGGCGGCCCGATTCCCGACGGTGAGCGTCGGAGCGAGCGCCACCCGTTATCAGGAGCCGATGATCGTTCACCCCATCCACGCCTTCACCCCCGACCTCGTCCCTCCGTTCGACCAGAACCTCTTTCAGGCGCTCGCGGACATTCGCTATTCCCTTTTCGATGGGGGCGGCCGGTCCGCCCGCATCGAGGAGAGCAGGGCTCGCAGGCAGAGCGCCGAGTCCTCGCTTCTCGAAGCGCGGCAGCGGCTCCTGTCGCAGCTCATCCAGCAATACCTAACGGTCCTCTCCCGCGCGCGGACGCTCGACGCGCAGGAGCGCTCGCTCCAGGCGCTCGAGGCCGAGCTTTCCCGGGTGAAGCAGGTCTTCGACGTGGGCCGCGCGGCGACAGTCGACGTCCTCAGGGTCGAAGCCTCGATCGCCGCGGCCCGGGCCGAGAGGGTTCACCTCGCCTCCTCCCTCGACCTGGCGCAGAGGCACCTCGCGCGGCTCGTCGGCGTCGAGACTTCCGAGACGCGGGCGTCGAACCTCGTCCCCCTCGCTCTTGCCGGCGTCTCGCTTCCCTCGCGGGAGGAGCTTCTGCAAGACGCTCTTGAATCGAGCCCGAGCGCCCGGATCGCCCGAGACGAGCTCGCGGTGGCCGAAGCGGCCCTCGACGGAAACCGAAGCCGGCGGCTTCCCTCGGTGAGCCTGGATGGGAGATACATCAACTACGGAAGCGCGTCGGGCGCGAACTCTCTCGAATGGAACGTCGGGGTCTCGCTCGCCTACACCGTCTTCAACGGGGGCGCGGTTTCGGATGCTGTCGCGCGCTCGCAGTCGGCCGAGCGAAGCGCCGCGGAAAGACTGAGGTGGATGGAGCTCGAGGTGGCGGGCGAAATCGATCGCGGCATTTCCGCAAAGGAGGAAGCGGAAGCGCGGATCGAGAGTCTCAAGACGGCGGTCGTCCGTTTCGACGAAGTGAGCCGTATCGAGAAGCTCCGGCTCGAGACTGGCGTCGGAACCGAGACGGACTATATTCGCGCGGAGGCCGATCGCCTCGCGGCGGAGGCCGGGCTCATCGAAGCCCGGTACGCGGAGATCGCCGCCCGCGCGGAGCTCGCGCGCGTCGCGGGAAACCTGAGCCCGGAGTGGGTC
>CAZKNR010000216.1:0-11271 GCA_964553925.1 uncultured Acidobacteriota bacterium | reverse complement strand
GTCGAGGAGATGTTCGACGTCGTGGGGAGGGGGAACTCTATCTCGATCCGCCAGGGGCGGTTTCTCGCTTTCGAGGGCGGGTTCTCGCTTCCGATCGTGGAGCCCTCGGGTAGTAACGACGCGTTCTACTACTACATCGAGCCCTTCTGGGGACCGAGCGATCACGAGGACATCGCGGAAGCGAGCCTCGGAATCCACGCCGTCCTCCTCAATAGCTGGCCCGACCCCTACATCGGCACCCAGGAAGATACTCTCGAGCGCGCCGACGCGACCCAGATGAAGCGGGCAGAGGTCATCGCCGGCGCGTCCGCGTATATTCTCGCAACCGCTTCCGACGACGACGTCCCGGCGCTCGCGCAAAACGCGCTGGCGAAAGCCCGGGCGCGGCTCGCTTCGGAGGAGCGCCGCGCGATGGACGCGGCAGATCTGGCGAGCGAAATTCTGCGCCAGGCTTACGAGCGGGAGGTGAAGGCGATCGAAACCCTGAAGGTGTTCGCTTCGGGGGACGGCTATGTGCGCGATCGAGCTGCCGAGCTCGAAGCCGAGCTTCCTCGGGCGCTCGCCCGGCTCGAAAGCCACGGCGCGAAGGCGACTCCCCCAGCAGTCTCCGCAAGCGCGAGGCTGGTTCCGACCCGCACGTCTCTGGTCCGTGGACCCGTGAACTTCTTCCGCCCGGAGTACGGCCGCGACTGGATGATCGAGAAGACGGGCGATCCGGCCTTCGTCGACAAGGTTCGCCTCGCCGGGCGGGGACACTACTATCTCTACGAGACGCTCAACTTCGCCGACGGCAAAAGAAACCTCGAGGAGATTCGCGCCGCGGTCGGAGTCGAGTACGGCCCCGCGCCTCTCGAAGAGATCGAGGGGTACTTCCGTTTGTTGGAGAAAGTGGGTGTGGTGACACTCGGCTCGCGCTGAGAGTCGGTGTCGTTACCGGCTGAACTTCTCGAGAATGGCTCGGTAACGCGGGTGCTCCCGAAGGGGATCCCAGGCGGGGTCTAGCTCCAGCACCTTCACGGAGAGCTGGCTTTTCATCGAAAGGAGTCGCTCGATCGTATCGAGAGCCCGGTCGGCCTCGCCGACGAGCGTATATACCCGGGCCAGATCCTCGAGGGGGTAGGGACCCACCATTGCGTCTTTCGACAGGGGAAGGAGATCGACCGCGAGCGAGGCCTCACGCGTGGCTTCGTCTTTCCGGCCGAGGCCGGCGAAGGTGAGGCCGAGGGCGCTGTGAACCCGGGCGTCGTCGGGCCGCTTTTCGATCTCTCGTTCTAGAAAGAGCTTCGCCTCCTCGTACTTCGCGCGGGCCAGACCGGACTCCTCGAGCAAGCGATGAAGCTCCGCGAGAACCAGCGCTTTGGGATGGAAACGATACTGGGTGACGAGCGCCTCGAAGGGCATGGATTGAGCGCGAGCGAGCGCCCGTTCATAGTCTCGTTCCCAGGTTTCCTGACGAAGCCAAGCGATGACGAAGTCCGGATCTCCGGTGTCCGGCATTTTCTCCAAGGTCATGCGCGCCTTTCCGAGGTCACCCGCCGAGTGCACCTGGGCATTCGCTTTCTGGGAATAGGCCGTGATCTGGTCAGGGGCGAGGGCGATGGAAAGGTCGAAGTAGCGGGTGGCTTCCTCGTAGTTTCTGGAAAGAGCGAGGGTGTGCCCGCACTCTCGCCAGAGATCCGGCGCTCGAGGATCGAGATCCGCGGCTTTCCGGCAGGTCTCCAGAGCCTCCTCGAGCTTGCCCTGCCGTCGCAGCGTCACCGCAATGGCAAAGTGAACGAAGCCATCCCCGGGCATGCCTTTCTGGGCGACGGCGAGCTCGTCGAGAGCCCTCTCGTAATCCGTGAGCGTGTAAAAGTAGAGGCCGCGGGCGAGATGGCCCCAGGCAAGATCGGGATCGATCTCGAGAGACCTCTCGGCTGCGTTCCTCGCCTTGGCCAGGCGTTCTTCGGTGCGGTCATACCCGAAGCGGTAGAAGTTCGAATGAGCTTGTGAGAGACGGGCATGAGCGAGAGCAAAGCTCGGGTCGAGGGCCACGGCTCGCTCGAACATCTGGACGACGAGACTCGTCACGCGCTGACTCACTCGATCCGGGCCGGAGTCGTCGTGGACACCCCGCAAGTACGCTTGATAGGCCTCGAGGTTCTCCGTCGGACGAGTCTCGATCGCGCGACGCTCCGGCGCCAGAAGGGCGAGGTTCAGCTCGGAGGCGACCTTCTCCGCGATCTCGGACTGGACTTCGAAGACCTCTTCGACGACGCGATCGTACCGCTCCGCCCAGACGTGGGTGTCGTCCGAGACCCGGATGAGCTGAGGGGTGACCCGAACCCGGCCACGACCGCTCGCGTCTTTCTCCCAGCGCACCGTTCCCTCGAGAATGTAGCCTACCCCCAACTCTTCGCCGATCTGCTTCGTGGACTTTCTCGCGCCCACGTACTGAAGAGCGCTGTTCCTCGAGATCACCCCGAGCCCGTTCACCACCGCGAGGCGGCTCGTGATTTCCTCCGTCATGCCCCCCGCGAAGTACTCGTCTTCCTGCGGACCCAGGTTCTCGAAGGGAAGGACGACGATCCTCATCGCCTCTTCACTCTCTGGCCTCCCTGGCCCTGGCGGCACGACGTATCGATAGACGAGGATGGAGGAAGCGACCACGGCGAGCAGTCCGAAAGTCGCAGCTGCGAAACGGAGTGGATTTCGTTTTTTCACGACGGGAGTCGTAATCCCCGAGAGCGCGTCGAGCGCGAAACGGAAATCCCGGGCCGACTGGAAACGCTCCTCGGGGTTCTTCTCCAGGCAGCGCCGGGCGACGCTCGTAAGACCGGTGGCATTCGGGACGGTGGCCGGGATCTCTTCGGGGTCCTCCTTCAAGATCGCGTTCAGGGTCTCGACGGCCGAGTCGCCCCGAAACGCCCGCCGGCCGGTGAGCATCTCGCAGAATACGGCGCCGAGAGAGAAGATGTCCGACCGCGCATCCGCCTTCACGCCCTTCACTTGCTCTGGGGACATGTATCCCACGGTTCCAAGGACGGCTCCCGTCTCCGTCAAGCGGGCGGCTGTTTCCGCTTCTGAGCCGGGAGCGAGGCTCGCTGGCGTCGGAGCGACCCGGGCGAGGCCGAAGTCCAGGATCTTCACCTGACCGTCCCTTGTGATGAAGAGGTTTTCCGGCTTCAGGTCGCGGTGGACGATGCCCTTCTCGTGGGCAGCCGAAAGCCCATCGGCGATATGGCGCGTGGTGTCGATCGCTTTTTGGGGAGAAAGAGCGCCGCGGCTCAAATGCGCGCGAAGGGTTTCTCCTTCGAGAAGCTCCATCACCGCGAAGGCGATTCCATGATCCTCTCCGAAGTCATAGATGGCCAGGATATTGGGATGAGAAAGCGCGGCCACCGCCCGAGCCTCGCGCTCGAATCTGTCGCGGCGTTCCTTGGAGCCGGCGACGTCTTCCGGAAGGACTTTGAGAGCGACTCTGCGCCCGAGCCGCGTGTCGAGAGCGAGAAAGACGTCCCCCATGCCGCCGCTTCCGAGTTTCTCGAGGATTTGGTAATGGCTGAGGGTCTTGTCTAGCACGGAACTTCTCGCCCTGATGAAGGTAACACACGCGGAGCACGATGCGTTTGTTCCCGACTGGAGCTAGAATCTCGCCGTGCAGAGCGTCATCGGGCACTACCGGATCCTGGAGAAGTTGGGTGCGGGCGGTATGGGCGAGGTTTATCTCGCGGAGGATTCGAAGCTCGGCCGAAGGATCGCGCTAAAAGTTCTCCCCCCGGAACTGGCCGCGTCGCCCGAGCGGCTTCAGCGATTCGAGAGCGAAGCCCGGGCGGTCGCGGCGCTGAACCATCCGAACATCGTCACCGTTCACTCGGTGGAGGAAGCGGACGGCATCCGCTTCATCACCATGGAGCTGGTTCGGGGGAAGACGCTTACTACCGCCCGTCACTCGATGACCCTTGGCAATTTCTTCGAGGTCGCCGTTCCCATGGCCGATGCCCTCTCCGCCGCGCACCAGCAGGGGATCGTTCACCGCGACCTCAAGCCCGACAACGTGATGGTGACGGACGAAGGCCGGGTGAAGATCCTCGACTTCGGTCTCGCGAAGATGAGAGCGAAGCCGAGCGGGGACTCGGAGCCCTTCGACCTCAGCCACCTACCGACGAAGTCGGTGACCTCTCCCGGCGTCATCGTCGGCACGGTCGCATACATGTCTCCGGAGCAGGCGGAAGGGAAGAAGGTCGATCCCCGATCGGATATCTTCTCTTTGGGAATCATCCTCTTTCAGTTGCTCGCCGGGCGTCACCCCTTTCCCGGGGACAGCGCGGCTTCCGTTCTGTCGGGGATCCTGAAGGATACGCCTCCGCTGGTGAGCGACCTCGACTCCCGAGTTCCCTACGAGCTCTCCCGAATCGTGCGCCGCTCTCTGGAGAAGGCGTTGACGCGGCGCTATCAAAACGCCATCGACCTGAGAAACGACCTCCAGGAGGTGAAGGAGGATTTCGAATCCGGGGCGCTCGAGAAGCGCGCGACGCTCGATGCGGCGCCCGCCGCGCAAAAGTTGACGAGATTTCTTCCCTGGGCCCTCGCTGCGTTCCTGGGTGCGACGGCGGTCGCGACGATGCTGCTCACGCCGAGGGGTGACGTTCCATCGCAACCCGTGAGGCGGTTCGTCATTCGGACGCCGGCGGATAGCAGGCTCACCGGGAATGCGATCCTCTCGCCCGACGGCTCCCGGCTCCTGTTTAGCGCAACGCAGGGCGACCGAACGCTGCTCTATCTGCAGTCTCTGGACCAGTTCGCACCCCGGCCGCTCGAGGGAACGGACGGGGCCTATGAGCCGTTCTTCTCGCCCGACGGGGATTGGGTCGGCTTCGCCGCCGGAGGCAAGCTGAAAAAAGTGCCGCTGTCCGGCGGGGAGCCGGTCACCCTCGGAGACGTGGACGGCCTCATTGGCGCGAACTGGGGAGAGGACGGAAGCATCTTTTTTGGCAGCATCGACGGCCCTTTGCGGCAAGTCTCCGCGGAGGGCGGAGAGCCCCGGTCAATCCTGGACCCCGACACCGAACGGGGAGAGCTCGACTTTCACTACCCGCAGATCCTCCCCGGAGGCGAGGCGATGCTCCTCACACGCCACGATAAGAGCGGTGTTTTCGGCATCGAGGTGTATTGGTTCGCGACAGAGGAAAGGAAGCGCCTGCTGGAGGACGCGTTCTACGGTCGTTTCACTCCGACGGGACATCTGGTCTATGGGAGGGGATACTCACTCTTCGCAGCGCCCTTCGACCTCGGTCGCATGGAGGTTTCGGGCACATCGGTTCTGGTCGTCGAGAACGTGAGCAGCTCTCCAAAGGATGGTAATGTTTCGTACGCCATGGCGGAGGACGGAACGCTCGTATATGTTCCTCGACCCTCACGCGACGGACGATCTCTCGTGTGGATCGATCGAAACGGAACAGAAGAGCCGCTCCCGTTGGCTCCCCGCGCGTTCTCCAATCCACGGCTCTCCCCTGACGGCAAGCAGTTGGCGGTCTCGATCGAGGATGCCGACCGTCAAGACGTCTGGGTCTTCGACCTCGAGCGGGACACCGAGCACCGCGTGACGTTCGAGGGCCAGAACGAGTCTCCCATCTGGACTCCAGACGGAAGCCGGCTTACGTTTGCGTCCGGCCAGGACAGCGCTCGAAACCTTTTCTCGAAACCCGCGGACGGGAGCGGCGTCGCCGAGCGGCTGACCGAGAGCGACCTCCGCCAATGGCCCTCGGACTGGTCCCCCGACGGAAAGACTCTGGCGTTCATGGAGACCGATCCCACGGACTATTGGTCCCTGGCGCTCCTCCGGTTGGATGGGGAACCCCGAACCGAGCCTTTGACTCGGACGCGGGGGCGGCATAACAAACCCCGTTTTTCTCCCGACGGCCGCTGGATCGCTTATGCTTCGAACGCTGAGGTCTTTATCCAGCCTTTTCCCGGTCCAGGAGGCCCGCGGCAAATCTCGATCAACGGCGGGCGCGATCCCCTCTGGGCACCCAATGGCCGAGAGCTCTTTTACATGTTGCCAGGCCGCGAGAACTTATTCACAGTGATGGCGGTCGCAATCGAAACCTCGCCGTCTGTCAGGAGCGGCAGACCGCAGAAGCTTTTCGAGCAGAGGTACGTCCGCGCGCAATACGGCGCGAGCCATGACGTCGCGCTCGACGGCCGATTCCTGATGATCAAGCCGAGCGAAGACGAGGTAGCACCGCTCCGCATCCAGCTCGTTCAAGGTTGGTTCGAAGAGCTGAAGCGCCGCGTCCCTACTTCGGCTAGCGAGCGATAAGCGCGCAGCCCGTCCTCGGTCACTATCGCATCCTCTCGCGGGTCAATCTCCACCAAGCGGCGTCAAGGGAAGCAAGGGAAGGTCGCGGTAGGATTAAAGGAGGCCATGGCGACGACAATGGAAACCTGTGCCAAGGACCAGGGCTACGTGTATCCGCACATCACGAAGATCCCCGGGGTGTGCGGAGGACGACCGGATCGATCAGGCTCGAGTACGCGTCCTCAACATCGTCTATCTCCACAAAGAGGGCTACACGCCGGAGCAGATGCTCGAGGAGTATCCGTTGAGCTTGGCTCAAGTCCATGCCGCGCTCGCCTACTACTACGATCACCAGGACGAGATCGAAAGCTACATCAGGGAAGACGAAGCTTGGGACGACGAGTACGAGCGCGACAAGGCTGAGTTCCTCGGCGAGCGTCGTCCACCGAGCTCTCGTTAGGTGGCCGGTAAGTTCCCTCTCTATACTGACGCCGATATCCGTGGAAGCCTCGTCAAGGGGCTCCGAAAGCACGGTAGGGATGTCGTGCGGTCCGTCGAGGCGTTCCCGGAAGGAACCGACGACGACGTGCACTTCGAGAAAGCTGCCGAGCTCCGGCTCACCCACCGTGGCTCCGTTTTCCTGACTACCTTGAGATTCGTCCGCGCCCGCCGTGCCTCCTCGGTAAATTCAGCCCTATTGATTGCAGCGGCCCGATCTAATTGCCTATGATCCCCGAGGCCGGTGCGCCGTCGTCGCCGAGGGAAATCTCGTTCTCTGACCGCTTGATGGAGTACTGGGTCGTGACTGGATGTTGACGGAAGGGTCGTGAAACTGCTAAACACTTCTCCCCCTAATGAATAGTGATAGGCCCGCGAGGCATCAAAGATCACAACCGGAGACGATATGCATCGTGCAACCCGTGGAGCATTGAAGCAAGTGGATCGCGCTCGAGTGGCACTGGAGACAGGACAAGACTTACTGGTCCAGGGCGACTCTGTCGACGCCGTTGCCAGTTTCCAGGACGCCTACCAGAAGGCGCTCGCGGCGTCGTCGAACTAGGGGGGAAGTTGCCGCCGTGACACTCGCTGCGGGAACGCGCGTCGGCTCCTACGAGATCACAGCACTCCTCGGTGCGGGCGGCATGGGGGAAGTGTATCGAGCCACCGATACGAAGCTCGCTCGCACCGTTGCGATCAAAGTGCTTCCCGAGGCCTTCGCCCAGGACAAGGAACGCCTGGCGCGGTTCGATAGGGAGGCGAAGCTCCTCGCGTCGCTGAATCATCCGAACATCGCGAGCATCTACGGTCTGGAAGAGTCGGAGGGCTTCAAGGCACTCGTGCGGGAGCTGGTGGAAGGGCCGACGCTCGCCGAGCGGATCGCCGAGGGCCCCATCCCCCTCGATGAAGCACTGGCCATCGCCCGGCAGATTGCCGAAGCGCTCGAAGCAGGCCACGAGGCCGGCATCATTCACCGCGATCTGAAGCCGGCGAACGTGAAGCTCAAAGAAGACGGCACGGTGAAGGTGCTGGACTATGGGCTCGCGAAAGCGCTCGAGGGCGACGTGCTCCCGAGCCCGGAGTCGGAGCTTTCGCAGTCGCCGACCCAGGCGCGGCAGGGAACTCAGATGGGGGTGATTCTGGGAACGGCCGCCTACATGAGCCCCGAGCAAGCGAAAGGCAAACGGGTCGACCGGCGAACCGACGTCTGGGCCTTCGGCGCGGTCGTTTACGAGATGCTGACCGGCAAGCGGGCCTTCATGGGCGAGGACGTCTCGGAAACGCTAGCCTCCGTCCTGCGGGAAGATCTCGATTGGTCGCGTCTGCCGGCGAAAACCCCCGAATCCGTGCGCCTTGTTCTGAGACGCTGCCTGACGAGAGAGCTCGGTCGCCGGCTTCCTCATATCGGCGCGGCGCGACTGGAGCTCGAGGACGCGAGCGCCGCTTCAACTATCGATATCGTTGCGGTCGCGAGCCCGCGCCACCGTTCTCTCGCGCTCGTGCTCGCGGGCGCGGCGGGCCTCGTTCTTGGGCTTCTGCTTTACGGTGGGCTGAGTGAATCTCCCTCCCCGCGACCGATTCGGGCTTCGATCGACCTTCCGCCCGGGACCCAGCTCGCTTTTGGCCCCGCGGCGCGATCTTCAATCGCCGTATCGCGGGACGGCACGACCCTCGCCGTGGTCACCGCTCCTCTCGGAAGCTCCGACGTTACCAGCGGTCGTTGGTTGTTCACTCGGGAAACTCGGATTTTCGTCGGCCGCTTCGACAGCGGCGAGAGCAGACCACTGCCCGATACCGAGGGGGCAACTCACGTCTTCTTCTCGCCCGACGGCCGGTGGCTCGGCTTCATCGCTGAGGGCGAGCTCAAGAAGATTTCGCTCTCGGGTGGCGCGCCGGTCAGCCTTTACCCCGTGGAGAACCCTTGGGGCGCCGTTTGGACGGAGGACGATCGCATCGTATTCGCCAATCCGCTATCTACTCGCGGAAACGGGCTCATGGTGATCTCGGCTGGGGGCGGAGAGCCGACGGTGTACAGCAAGAACGACCTCTCGCGGGAGGAGAACGACCACAGCTTTCCCGCATCCGTTCCGGGGAGCTCGGATTTGCTCATTACGATGTGGGCGGCGGGGAAGGCCACTTACTCCGATGCCCGCGTGGGATGGCTCCCCTCCGACGGCGGCTCCGCGATACACCTCATTGACGGCGGGAGTCACCCGCACTTCCTCCCGGGCGGCTACATCGTCTACGCCCGTGCGCCACGACTCCTCGCCGCGCCTTTCGACGCGGCGAGCGGCCATCTCACGGGTGATCCGGAGGTCGTCCTCGATGGCGTCCTGGCGGAGCCGGCTTACGAGTCGCCGCAGTTCACCCTGTCGCCGTCCGGGGTCTTGATCTGGGCGGCGGGGGGTCTCGTCGAGTCCGCGAAGCTCGCGCGGCTGGACCCGAAAGCCGAGCCTCCGCGCGTCGAGATCCTGGTCGATGAAGTCAAAGTCCGTCGGGGACATATGTCACCCGGGGGAAGCCTCGTCGCTCTCGATGGTCAGGGAGGAAGTACAGGCGGCGATGAGGTCTACGCCTACGACCTGTCGACCGAGACCTTGAGCCGGATGGCGCCGGGTTTCGAGATCCGCTCCGGCGTCCCCGAGCCTTCCGGTGGTGCCATCTTCTACGTTTCGGACCGTGGCATATTTCGGCATGACGTGAGGCGACAGAACCCTGAGCCACTCGTGCCCTCGAGCGGATCGAGCGGACAAGAGGGTCTGAGCTCGGTCTCCGGCGACGGCCTCTATCTCGCTTATTCTTACTCGGCGGCGGGGAGGGGCGATCTTGACATCGGTGTTCTCGAGCTGTCGCAACCAAACGCGAGCCGTCCCATCGTCGCGACTCCAGCGGTCGAGAGCGGACCCATGTTCTCTCCAACCGATTCCGTACTCGCCTACGAGTCCAACCAAACCGATCGCGTCGAAGTCTGGCTGCAGCGATTCGATCCGAGCGAGACGACGCCCGCGAGCCTGGCACCCATTCGGGTGTCGCGCGCGGGCGGAAGAGAGCCCTTCTGGTCTCCGGATGGGAGTACATTGTATTTCACGAGCGACGATCGACTGATGGCGTCGACGGTATACCGAACGCCCGAGCTCTCCGCGACGCACCCGGTGGAAGTGCTGGAGCTCGGACGCTTGCTGCAATCGGGACCGCCAGGAATCGGTGGACTCGGTCTCTTCGGTCAGGATAAAGAAGGGCGCTTCCTCGCCATCGCCTCGCCGCCGCTCACGAGCGTCACTCAGCTGGAAGCCATCTTTCATTGGCGGCCGCAACTACAGGGGCGAGAGCCTGAGCGTTGATCCGGGGACAACCCAAGCCTGCTGACGCCCAACCGGCGAGAGGCACCGTGAGCTCGCAGCGCCGCGACCGGTCCCACCGCCGGCGCCGTTGAAGAGAAGGACCATTGCCCCATACCCCACGAAGAGGATCATGGCGGCTTGAGCGAGAGCGAGGCCCAGGGCGCTTCCCGCGAGGCCGAGCGCCATGCTTTCCGAGAGGTTAGAGCCGCGCGATGTCGCCTCGCTCGGCGCCGAGCGCGGTGCGCACAGCAGTTTCCCGGTGCCGCCCGTGGGCCCGCCCTTCCAGACGCTTTCCTACGAAGAGCTCCTCGCGAAGCTTCGCGCCCTCACCAATCTGCGGGTGGTCGCGGATGCCGGCTCGGTGCAACAAAGTCGAGCCTGGCCAGTTTCCCGGCTGGGCGAGGTTCCCGGAGTGGTAAGGCGCTTTATCTTGCCGCGCGAGATTCGAGAGCTCTGGCCCAGAGGTCTGAATCAAGGGCCGGGACTTCCCCGGCCCGAGGCTCGATCCTCAAGCCCCATCTCGTCGAGAGAGCGCGCGGTCAGAAGGCGCTCGAGGTAGAGGTCCATCTCCTTCCCTGATGCGAGCGCATTCACGCGCAGCACCACCGCCTCGGGGAGGGCGCCAAACTTCGACGTCATCAGACGAACCAAAGTTTCCCGCTTCCCCTCCTCCCGACCTTCCTCGCGACCCTCCTCCCGACCTTCCTCGCGACCCTCTTCCCGGCCTTTCTCGCGACCCTCTTCCCGGCCTTTCTCGCGACCCTCTTCCCGGCCTTTCTCGCGACCCTCTTCCCGACCCTCTTCCCGGCCTTTCTGACGCCCCTGTTCTTCGAGCTCGTCGAAATAGGTCATCTCGGTTTCTTGCATTTCCTTATACTCCTCTGTCGCCAGAAGCCGCCGGAGCTCCTCCTTCTGTTCGGTATCGAGCTTGAAGTACGTCTCGACGACGTTCACCAGCAGGCGCTTCAGCTCCACGTCGAGCTCGCTTTCCAGGATCTCCCTCAGCATCGAGGCCTTGAACCGGACGAGGTCGACGACCGATGACCGGTCCATCAAAGCGCCGAGAGCCCACCCCAACGGACCCTTCTCAGCATACGCGGATATCGTGCACAGATTATCGGCTCGGCGGTCGTCTACCAGGTCGAGCCCAGC
>CAZKNR010000215.1:0-3754 GCA_964553925.1 uncultured Acidobacteriota bacterium | reverse complement strand
GAAGTGAAAGCCATCATTCAGCCGTTCCAGCTCAACGACGTCATCGAGGCGCTCCAGGAAATCGAAGAGCTCCCCGGGGTCACCGTCTCCGACGTGCGCGGGTTCGGTCGGGCGCGCGCGGCCAATGCCCAGCACAAGATCGTCGACGGCTCGATCGAGTACGCGCGCAAGTCGAAGCTCGAGATCGTGATTCCGGAGCACCTCCTGGACAAGGTCCTTCACGCGATCCTCGAAAACGCTCATACGGGCAACCCCGGCGACGGGAAGATCTTCATCAGCAAGGTCATCGATGTCGTCCGCATACGAAGCGGAGAGCGTGGAGACCGGGCGATTTGAAGACAAAGGGAGAGAGGAAGCCCGGTTGGAAGGTTCATGTCCAATGGCGAAACATGCGAACGAGGTCGAGGTTTTTCCATGGCTGAGAGATCGGATGCATTGAGCTTTCGTGTCGAAGGGCTGACTTGCGCCGACGAGATCGCGATCCTCAAGCGGGAGCTGGGGCCGCTCTTCGGGGAGCGGCGGCTTCTGTTCGACGTCCTGAACGGCAAGATGACGGTCTCGTCCGAGGGCCCGCCGCTCGCTGTCGAAACGATCGTCGAGGCCGTTTCTCGGACCGGCATGAGGGCGTCGATCTGGCGGGAAGGCGGCGGCTCGTCCTCAAACGAGGGGCCCTTCCGCGGCCTCGGCCTAACGATACTGACCGCGGCCAGCGGAACTCTGGCCTCCGCCGGTTTTCTTTTCCACGCGTGGAACGCGGGGGGCTTCGCCGTCGCGCTGGGCTCCGAGGGGATGGGGCTCAGTCACGGCGTACCGATCGCTTCGCGCGCGCTCTACGCTCTCGGCATCGCCTTCGGGGCATGGCCCATCGTTCCCAAAGCCTGGTTCGCTCTGAAACGGCTGCGGCCCGACATGAACCTGCTGATGACCATCGCCGTCCTCGGGGCCATTGCCATCGGCGAATGGTTCGAGGCGGCGACGGTTACCTTCCTCTTCGCTCTCTCCCACGTGCTCGAGTCCTGGAGCGTCGGTCGCGCGCGCCGGGCCGTCGCAGCTCTCATGGACCTCTCGCCTCCCACCGCCCGGCTCTTGAAGGCGGACGGATCCGCCGAGGAAGTGCCCGTCGCGGCCGTTCCGATAGGAGCGACGTTCCTCGTCCCGGCGGGGCAGAGGATCCCGCTCGACGGGCGCGTCCTCAGCGGATCGAGCCACGTGAACGAGGCTCCCATCACCGGAGAGAGCCTGCCCGTCGAAAAGAAGCCCGGCGACACCCTCTACGCCGGGACCATCAACGGCGACGGCGCCCTCGAGGCGGCCTGCACCAAGGCGGCTTCGGAGACGACGCTCGCCCACATCATCCGCATGGTCTCGGAGGCGCAATCCCGCCGCGGGCCCTCCGAACAGTGGGTGGAGCGATTCGCGCGGATCTACACGCCCGCGGTTCTCGCCCTCGCGATTCTCGTTCTCCTGGTCCCGCCGCTTCTCCTGGGCGCGCCCTGGAGCGACTGGCTCTACCGCGCTCTGGTGCTCCTGGTCATCGGCTGCCCCTGCGCTCTCGTCATCTCGACGCCGGTTTCCATCGTGGCCGCGCTCGCCGCCGCCGCGCGAAACGGAGTGCTGATCAAGGGCGGCCTCTACGTCGAGCTCCCCTCCCGCTTGAGGGCCGTGGCCATGGACAAGACCGGCACCCTCACCGAGGGCCGGCCGCGGGTTGTCGAGCTCGTGCCCATGAGCGGGCACGACGAGAAGGAGGTCCTTTCGGTCGCCGCCGCGCTCGAATCGCGGACCGAGCACCCTCTCGCCATCGCCATCCGGGAGCACGCTGGCGCGAAGGGAATCGCCGCTCGAGCGCCCGAGGACTTCCAGATCCTTCAGGGAAAGGGAGCTCGGGGGCGCGTCTTCGACCGTGAATACTGGATCGGCTCTCACCGCTTCCTGGAGGAACGCGGCCAGGAGACCCCGGAAGTCCACCAACGCCTGGAAGAGCTGTCCCTGTCGGGCCACTCGGTCGTGGTCCTCGGCGACGAGACGCACGTGTGCGGGTTCATCGGCCTCGCCGACGCCGTGCGCCCGCAGGCGGCGAAGGCGGTCGAGGCGATACGCCGGGAGGGCGTCGAGCACGTGGTGATGCTGACCGGCGACAACCTCGGGACCGCCGAGCGCATCGCCCGTGACACCGGTGTCGACATGGTCCGGGCCGAGCTACTCCCCGCCGACAAGGTCGCGGCGGTGGAGGAGCTGGTGAAGCGCTACGAGCATGTCGCCATGGTGGGTGACGGTGTGAACGACGCTCCCGCGCTCGCCCGGGCGAGCCTCGGGATCGCCATGGGGGCCGCGGGGAGCGACGCCGCCATCGAGACCGCGGACGTCGCCCTCATGTCGGACGACCTGGCCAAAATTGCCTGGCTCATCGCCCACTCGCGCGCAACGCTCGCCGTCATCCGGCAAAACATCATCGCGGCGCTCTCGGTGAAAGCGGTTTTCGTCGTGCTGACGTTCGCAGGCAAAGCTTCGCTCTGGGCGGCCATCGCCGCCGACATGGGCGCGTCGCTTCTGGTCATCGGAAACGGCCTCCGGCTCCTTCGACGTGCATCCTCCTCGAAGGAGAATATGCCGTGAGCCGACTACAGCGATGAAACGGGCCGCTTTGAAGGCGCTCCTGGCCGCGATCGCTCTCGTGAGCCTTGGCGGCGTCCTCTGGATGCCCACCCGCCCCGAGGAGCAGGACCTGGATACCGTCCTCGAACGCGAGGTCCGCGAGCTCGTTCGCGAGATCGAGCGCGATCTGCTCCGAAACGGCCAACTCGAGCTCTTCAATCACCTCCTCCCTGGCGAGACCAAGGCCTGGGACGAGCGCGCCGATGCCGTCCGGCACGGCCTGGTCGAGCTCATGAAGATAAAGAGGCCTCGCTTCACGGATGTCCAGCTGTCGGTAACCGGCACGAAAGCCTTGGTTCAGATCGTCGTGAGCGGTTATGCAGCGGACGCGGTCGGGCATCTCAATCCGCACACTCAATCGGTGCTCCTTCGACTCGAGAAGCATGCGACCGGCTGGAAAGTCGTCGATATCTACCCCAGGCCCGAGACCCACTGACCTAGGGGAAGTCTAGAGAAAGCAGGTGGGTCAGTTTTCCCGAGCAGCGAAGGGGTTGTCTGCCGATCCGTTGTTGTATATACTAAAGTGCATACTTGGAGACTCTCATGAAGACGAAAACGGCAAAGATATTCCGGAGCGGCAACAGCCAAGCGGTGCGGATACCCAAGGAATTCCAGCTCGAAGGGCGGGAGGTTGAAATCGAGAAGAGGGGTGACAGCTTGGTCCTTCGTCCGAAACGGAGATCGTGGGCGCCCTTGATCGAGAGCCTCGATGGGTTTTCCTCTGATTTCATGGAAGGAGGAAGAAGCCAGCCTTCCGACCAGAAGCGTGAGGAGGCATTCTCGTGAATGCGATGCTCGACACGAACATTTGCGTCTACATCATTAAGCAAAGACCAGCCCAGGTTCTCGAGAAACTCCTCGCTACCCGAGCCAATGACGTTGGCGTTTCTGTGATCACGGTCGCCGAGCTCCGTTACGGAGCGAGCAAGAGCGGGCGACCCCAGCAAAACCAGGAAGCGCTGGATCGGTTCCTTGCGCCGTTTACCATCTCTCCCTTCGAGAGTCAGGCGGCAAGCGCCTACGGAGACCTGAGGGCCATACTCGAGAAGAAGGGGCGACCCATCGGACCGCTGGACATGCTAATCGCAGCGCAGGCCTT
>CAZKNR010000214.1:0-9283 GCA_964553925.1 uncultured Acidobacteriota bacterium | reverse complement strand
TCCGGTCGCGATGTTCTTCGCGTTGAACGCGTCCTCGGCCTCGACCTGGACTCCCCAGTTGTCGGACAACTCGAGAATCACGGACGGGCCGACGGCCGTATAGGTCACGCCGTCTCCCAGTCCCGACGGCGACGTCAGCTCTCCGTCGCCGGGCTCGCTTTGAAACGGCTGGACCCCGCGGAGGTTGATCATGAGAAGCACTCGAGAGGATACCCAGAGCCCGAGCTGGCCTTCATAGATGAAGCCGTCCCTGAGCGCTTTGCCGCGAAGCTGGTATCCGCCCTCCCCGTACCCATAGGCGCGTCCACCCGACGAGGATCGGCCGAACGAGAAGCGCAGGTCTCCTTCCCAGGCTCCGCTGCCCGTAGGCAAGATGCCGAGCCCCTTGGTCTCGTCGCCCGTCGGGGCTTGAACGATTCCCCGAGCCGCGAAAAGCCAGGGACCCTTCTTCCCCAGCTGAACCTGCAATCCGGCGCGGAGGTCTTCGATTCCCGAGGCGCTTTCGAAGCCTTCGATCGATGAGTCCCGGAACCCGAGCCGGTCCAGGACGGCGGTCACGCCGTCGCTCAACCCGTACGCGCTGTAGATCCCGATCTGTTGAAGACGATACTCGGGGATCTCCTGGGTCACCCCGTCCGGAGTCGCGAGCTCGGTCGTGTCGAGGAACTCATAGGCGAGATTCCAGTAGATATGCCCCTTCCCGGTGGGCCAGGGACCCGCCTCGCCCCTCTCCGGGGCGAGAAGGAGCGCGAGCGCGATGAAGCCCGGAGCCCGCCTCACCGCAACGTCCCGAAACCGAACGCGAGCTGGACCCCGCGGCAGTAGATGACCACCTGGCTGTACGCGCTCCCGTCATTCGGCAGAGAGTAGCTCTGCCTTCCCGAGAAGCTTCGCAGCGTGCCCAGGTCGAGGTTCGCACCCCGGCAGTTGGAATCGTTGCACAGGCGAACGTCGAGCGCCGCCGATTGGCTCGAGCGAAAGTCGGAGCCGAGTTCCAGGGAGAAGCTCCCGCCGTTCGCCAGAATGCGAGCGGAGCCTTCGGTCGTGTATCCGTTCGCGCTCTGAAACGTCGCCTGACGGAGGGCCTGCGTCGCGGGCACGCTCGTGGTCGTGGTCGTGGTCGACGTAGACGAAGGCGGCGGCGCGGTCGTCGTCGTGGTGGAAGCAGACGGAGGGTTGGTCGGCGCCGACGGCGGCCCATCGCCGCAGGCCGCAGCCAATAGCACTACTAGCGAGACTCCGTACGCCTTCACCGCATGATGAATCATCTGGACACCTCTTCCCTTTGCAGAGATGACTCTGCCCTGCCCAAGGTTACACCGGCGAGCTGGAAAAAGAACCGCGGAGGCTCCTCGCTTCCGCAGTCCACGTTCAAGAGCGTTGTCAGCGGGCCGCCAGTCCGTTGGCTCCCCGGGGTAACCCCGCGGTAAACGGAAGGCGGGTGAGCGAGCCGTCCTGCGCGATGCGGAAAATGCCGATGGTGCCCACCGCCTCGTTCAGGGAATAGAGGAACCGGGCGGTAATCGCCATGTCGATGGGGCCGCTCCCCGTGCCCGTCGCTCCCGTCACCCCGTCGGCGTCGAGGAGCGCAAGCTCGCCGTCGAAATCGACGGAGTAGCCCGATAGCGTTCCGCTCCCGGTGTTGCTCACGTAGGCGAAGCGTCGGTTCTCCGTGAGGACGACCCAGCAAGCGGCCGTCTCGGTGGTTCCGATCGAGGCGCTGATCGTGGTGAGGCTGCCGTCGCGGTCAACCTCGTACGAAGACGTGGCGCTCGCATCCGGCGCCCCGCCGAAGGCCTCGGACACGAAGAGCTGACCGCGCTTACCGAACGCGAAGCCAAACGGTGTCGCTCCGTTGGAATTCTGGACGTTCGCCGCTCCCGGCAAACCGTCCTCATCGACTTCGAAGGTCACGATCTTGTTCGTCGCCTTCTCGGTGACCACGAGCACGTCGCCCTTTGGATCGAAGGAAATCTGCGCGGGCCCCGTGCCCGAGCGGCTGAGAGGTCGGATCGAGCCGGGAATCGCCGTCAGCTCGCCGTCGTGCTCGAGCCGGAACCCGGCGATGCTGTCGCTTCCGGCGTTCAGCACGTAGACCAATCCGTCGTCCTCGGTGACGCTCACCGGCCTCGACCCGTTGCTGGACTCGACGTGGACGAGCTCGATCCCGCGACGGCGCACCCGAAACACGGACACGTCGTCGCTCGCGGCGTTCACGGCCAGAAGCCACCGCTCTTCGTCGGTCAGCACCAGAGCGCCTTGATTGCCAAGTCCTCCTCCGGTGCCGATGCCTCCCGTCGCGACCGCGCCCGCCGGGACCAGGCGGCCGTCCGCGAGGCGATCGAAAACCAGCACCTCATTCCCCGTCGAGGCATTGGACATGACGTAGACCGCGCCGGGAAACGGCGGGCGGCCGTCTCGGGGGCTCGCCGCGGCGGCGATCGAGAGGAGCGAGACAAGAACCACAACGGTACGATTGATCACGAATGACTCCTTTTTCGTCCACAGCCGGGATATCGGGCTGCTAGGAGTCCAGAACACCGCCAGGCGGCGAAAAGTTCCAGGGAGGGGAAAGAACTTCCTTGAGTCCGAGGTCAGAGCTTGACGGCCTTGGCGAACGCAAGCTGGATGGCGGTCTCCGGATCTCCTTCCGCCGCCAGGACGCATACGATCGCACCCTCCTGCCAGAAGACGAGGGTTACGTCTCCGTCTCGGTAGAGGTGGAACGTGATGCCGTCGTTCGTGCGGCGTCCGATGGGCTCCGGAAGGTCGGCTACGCTCCCCTCGTACATCTGGCAAAGGAGCACACGACCGTCGGCGGCGCGATAAGCGATGAGCGCGCCGTCTCGGCCGCCCACCGGTTGAACCCCCGCGCCCTCGAGTGGAAACCCCATCATGCCCAGATCGAAGACCCTCGTTCTGAACGGCAGGACGCGCCCCAGATACCGTTCGAGCTCGGCCGGATCGGCCGATGCGACTTCGAGCGAGAGCGCGTTCGAAGCATAACCGCGGTAGACGCCGGCGACGGAATCGGGCACCGAGCTCGTCCGGAACCGCCCGCCCATCCATACCGCCACCACGAGCGCTGCCGCCGCCGCGAGCCAGGGCACCAGTCGGCGAAGGCGCGCGCGCGACACCGAGGCTGCGCCCGGAAGGGCTCGCTCTTCCTCATCGAGCACCGCGCGAAGACGGGCTTCGAGGCCGACGGGCTCCTCGGAATGCCTTGCGGAACGAGCCTGCTCCTTCGTCCATTGCAGCGCCGCGAGCTCGAGGCGACACTTCTCGCAAGTCGATAGATGCGCGTCCAGCGCCGCGCGAGAGGCGGGATCGAGACGATGGTCCAGGGCGTCCTGGAGAGAGTCGGTCGGATGCTGCGCTTCGTCGCCCATGGTCTATCCCTCTGCCACTCCGGTCCGGCGCGCATAGTCGTGAAGCGCCACGAACAGGAGCTTGCGCGCCCGGTGGAGCCGCGATCGCACGGTGCCCACGGGGCATCCCAGAATGGCGGCCGCCTCCTCGTACGAGAGCTCCTCGACGTCGACGAGCAAGACGGCCGCCCGGTACTCCTCGGGCAGGTCTTTGAGCGCCGAGTCGATCTCCGGCGAGGCATCGAGCCGCTGGAGCAGCGCCGACTCCGCATCGACGCCCGATGCGCGGAGTGCCTTCGCGAACCGCTCCTCGACGACTTCCAATGGCACTTCCTCGGGCGCCCGCTGTCTGCGGCGCCAGTCGTTGGTCAGGATCGAATACAAGATAGTAAACAACCACGCCCTGGCATTGGTTCCCGGCTGAAAACCATGGAAGGTGCGGTAAGCCCGCAGCATCGTCTCCTGGACGGCGTCGCTGGCATCTTCGGTCCGGCGGGTGAGGCGACGCGCGGTGCGGTAGAGGGCGGGCGCCACCGGGAGCGCCGTCTCCTCGAACTCCGCGCGCAGATTTCGCGGCAGGGTCTCTTTGCTGAGAACGCTCACGACCCGCTCAGCGGCTCATTGCGCCACGACCCCCGGGGAGGAGGCCCATCTTCGCTGACGAACCCATTCATTAGCTCCTCTGACCTCACTGGTGCGACATTGTGGCAGAAACCGCGATCGAGCGGAAGCACGCAGTGAAAGAAAAAGAGACCTAGCCGGTTCAGGGCAGCACGAGCTCCCGGGCGAAGTCGAGTTCCGGCGTATGGACGAGCGTCTCAGAGAGGGGATCCCCATGGACCGCATACCCAGGGAGGCTTCTCCGGAATGAAGGCATGTTAGTGCGGCGGCAGAGCGACCGCAAAAAAGAAAGCGAGGCGCCGATCATCCGTGAAATTGTTCACCGCGCGTCGCACCGCGGCTGCGCTAAACTGAAGTGGCGGATGGGAGTCGATGGGCAGGAGGCGCCTTGTTCGGTTAACGGCTTACGGCGGTGTCGCCGCTATGCTTCCGGGCCGCTTGAGCGCTCTCCAGGAGGACAAACCGATGCAGTCCCCCGCCACGGAACGCGGCACGGCACCGGTCACCTTCATCGCCGGCGCGACCGGTCTCTGGCGGATCGAGCGAATCCACACCGTGCTAGGAGAGTCTCTTCCGGAAGCGGCCCGCCTCGATCGCGTCGAAAACGAATCCCCACCCACCGGGACGTTCCGCTGGACCTTACGGGGCGTGACCAGCAACACCCGCTACACGAATCTTTCGGAGAGGTCTCAGCTGGAGGCAGTGCAGGAGGGGCTCAACCGGTCGAGCGCCAAGCGAGCCGCGCTCATTCCCATCCGCAAGACGCGGGAATGGTGGGACCTGCCGCAAGACGAACGCCGAGCGATCTTCGAAGCTCGGTCGTCTCACATCTCTCTTGGGTTGCAATACCTTCCCGCGGTGGCTCGGAGGCTCTATCACTGCCGCGAGTTGGGAGAGCCCATTCGACTTCTTGACCTGGTTCGAGTTCGCGCCCGAGCACGCGGCCCGATTCGAGGAGCTCGTGGGCCGACTGAGGGAGACCGAGGAATGGCGGTACGTCGAGCGTGAGGTCGACGTCAGGCTGGCTCGAGAGTAATCCTGGAGTCGCCGCCCCTTGGTCCAAGTACTCGAGCGCGCTCTTCAACTTCCGTCGCGCCTCATGGCCGGCGACCGGCCGCTCTACGCGCCCGTTTCCCAGGCGCTCGCCGAGGCGGGCGGCTACCCGTTTCCGTGAGGTGAACCTCTGGAAGAATCCCGAAACATTCGCGGAGGACGAATTGCGTTACCAGTTTTTGGTCGACACCTACGAAACCGAGATCGAGAAAGTGCTCGGAGTCTGGGCCATGTTCGAGGATGTGGATTTTAAGAAACGACCCCATCCGGCGGACAAGCGGGGGCGGCACTTCCACGAGCATCTCGTCCATCAGTCGCTGAGCGAGAACCTCTGGTTCGAGAGAATGCTGGGCATCCGAGTGTCCGACAACCCCGTTCCCCGAGAAGAGACCCGACTCGGGTTCATGAAGGCCTATGCCGAGAACGCCGGCAAGCGCCTCGAAGCGTTGCGAAGGAAAGACGAGGCGTGGTTCGAGGACGTCGTCGACTTCTTCGAGGTGAAGCGCTCGCGCGCCTGGATCCTGACGCGCCGCATCGCGCACACGTCACACCATCGAGGGCAGCAGACCGCGCTCTTGAGAATGCTGGGTCGAAGCCTCCATAGCACCTATGGTCCCACGGCGGACACCGGCGGGCTCATGCAGAATCAGGCGCCGGTGGTCTACGCCTATTTCGACGTTCCGACTCTGTTGGCGGAGGAGGAGGGCCAGCGGCGCAAGCGTCCCCTTCCCGGAACCGGCGGAAACCCGACGACGGAGCGGCCCTAGGTCACCTAGGTCAGTTCTTCACCGAAGGTGGCGCCGCTCGTGACCGCGGTGGAGGCCTGTCCCGTAGAGCGGCGTGGCCGCGCTCATCGCCACATGGCTGCGCCAGGCCACGCCCCGTGCCACGAGAGCGGACCGTCGGCCCGCTGGTCGAGGGAGATTTCGGTCTTCGTTCCCATCGCTCGGCCTCTCATTCGTTAGCTACTTCGCCCCACATTGAGCGACGGATTACTCGAGCAGCCTTCGGACGTGAAGAGCTCCAGGAGCACGGTGCCGGTTCCGTTTTCCAGCTCCCCTCCCGCTGGCGAGCTCTGAGCTGCGCTACCGATCGCCAGTGAAAGCGCAAGCCAGGTGACGACGCCCATCGATTCACTCCTCCATCAAGCCGGGGGCACCGCCTCGGGAGGCGGTCCCCCCTTCGATCATACTAAGGGACTCGGCGAATGACGACGCGGGCCACGGGGTTCCTCCAGTCCCAAACGCTCGGCTCGAGGTCGCCAACCCCCTGGATCGCGGCGTTGATGTGAACGACGCCGTCCTCGTCGGTTCCGGCGTCCAGGGCCCCCGAGCCTCCGCACTGCGGACCGGGAATGTCGGCGCAGACCTCCTCGTTGACTTCGGTTCCTGTGTCATACGCGGGCGAGAAGTGAACGTCCGGCTCACGGCCCGTCGGTCCCTCGACGCCGTTCAACGCGAAGAAGCCGTCGTTCGTCGGGATCAGCATGGACGCGACGCTCACGCGGCGGAAGGGGCCGTGGGCGTCGACCTCCACGGTTGCGGTTTGACCTGGGCCGAGGAGACCCCCGATGACCTGGACGTCGTTTACTTCGGGAAGACCACCGAGAAATGCGGCGAGGGGGCCGGTGTCGCCACTCTCGGCCACTGCTTCGAGCTCGTGGCTCGCTTCGGAGCCTAGGTCGAAGAGCTGGACACCGGCGCGATGGGTGGCCACCAGGATGGGGGTGAAGGTTTGTCCCTTCGTGAGGTTGGTGATCGAGACTACGAACCGGCGTGGGCGCTCGCCTTGAGCCCGGGAGTCGGAGGCCGTCCACGTCAGCGCCAGGATGAGGAACGAGAACAGTATAGAACCATGCTTACGCATTTTGATAGAACTCCTTCGAGCGCGCGAAATGCACACCCAAAGCAGTGAACAGTCGAGCGGGCGGAAAAGTTCCCGACCGACCTCCCAGCTTCCCGAAGAGGCTCATCCGGGGGGAGAATTCGATCGAGCCGACCGGCACGAGGTTGAAGACCGTCCGCAATGGGCGGCCGACGAAAGGCCGAGCCGGCGCGCGATTCAGCGACCTTTCGGCTTTCCGTCCGCCTTGGAATCGGCTCGAAAAAACTTAGAAACTTAGGACAAAACTTAGGACATTAGATCCAGGATGCTGCTTGGAAACCATCGGAATTGTGCCCGACGGGGTGCGAAGGAGTTTGCGGGTGGCGCGGGTAGGCGAAAGGAGCAGCCGCCTGGGCAGTGAGCCTAGGACAAGTGAGGCGAGGGTGATTTTGGGAACAGGGGTCTTGTTCGAATGACCCCCGAATGGCGCCAAGCGCTATGCCCGCGGCAGGGCGGCAGATGGTAAAGGAGGGTCTCGGCTATTACGATTTTCGAGATGGTCCAAGATCTGGCTGATGACGCTGGGCTCGGTGATGAAAGAAACGACGCGCATTTTGCCGCCGCAGTTTTTGCAAATCAACGGGTCGGTTTTGAACACACGGCGGATAAGATTGGCCCATTGTCGGCGAAGGGTTTTACGCTTTGTGGCGTTGAGCTCGCCGTCGTCAGCTGCGGATCGATTCTTTCGGGCATGTTTTGTTCGTCGTCGGGCGTAGTGCCCGTAGTACAAGATCGAGTGTTGGTTGGGCTCGGGAATGTGGATGAGCACACGGGCGAGGAATTCGAGAGGGTTGAGGAGCTCGGCCTTGGTGTTTTTGGATTTGGGCTGATAGAGGACATAGTTGCTCTTTTTGTCGTAGTGGAGTCTTTGGAGGGAGACGGGGCACCGAACGATATAGCGACAGAGAGTTTCGAGAGCTTGGGTATCGGAGGGGTAGAGGTAGACATCATTGTCGATGCTAAAGCCGCTCCGGCGCCATGAACGTAGAATTTTGATGCGTTCGTCCGAGAGAAGGTCGTGTTCTTGTAGCAGTCGAAAGACCTTCTCCCGAAACAGAACTTCCGCGGCGTGTGTGTCGACGTAGGGAATGGGAATCCATTGTCCGTCGGCACAAAAGACGCCTCGGGAAACGACGCAGTGCAGGTGCGGATTCCAAACCAAGTTGTCGGAGAATGTCTGGATGGAGGCGACCATGCCGACGCGAACGTTTTTATCATCGACAGCAGCGGCCATGAGCTCGTGGACGGTTTCGTAGCCGGCGCGGGCGAGCTCGGTGAGGAGCTCGCGGTGGAAGAGGAAGTAGGGGCGGAGCATTTTGGGAATGGAAAAACTCCAAACCGCATGGCCGACGTCTTCCAAAAGCTCCTGTTGAAGAAAAGCTGCGAATGCCGCGGCTCTCTTGGCGTCGCATGACGGGCAAAGATTCCTGGCTTTGCAGGAGAAGCAAAGTAAGAGTTCGCTCCGGCAATCTTCGCAAACGATCCGGGCGAAGCCTCCTTCGGGAACCCCGCAGTCAAAGTAGCGTAGCACCACGTTGTCGACAAACCCGCGCCAATACCCATAAGCTTTTTCGAATCGGTCCTCCCACTGAGCCTTGACGTCATCGTAGTGGGTCTCGAGGAGTTGGTACAGGTCGGAAAGTTGCGGCTTTCTGGGGCGGTACAGCGCCGGTTGTGGGCTGGGAACGAGGGTTGTTGCGGCGGCTTGCACAAGAGCGCTTCGAAGGCGAAGCGCGTGCCAAGCATGGATAAACGTTGACGAAGCCCATCAACGCCACGACGCACAACGACTTGAAGCCATCAATCCAGGCGGGAGCGACGCCCTCGAATGTCGAAGAGTGTCAACGGCGGTTGTCGGTGAGTGTCACACGCGGGGGGGCCGAGAGTCGCCTGAGCGGACAAGTTCTTGCCGTCCAGGAAGAAGTGGTTTGGCGGAAGTGTCAACGGCGGTTGACATCAAACTGTCCGCCTGGCTGTGAAAGGGAGGCAACCCGTACTGGGAGCACGGATAGCACCTCGGTTAGGCCGTTTTCTAATCGTCGTTCAGGACATACGCGATGACGTAATCGCCGAACTTCGTTCCCAGGTTCACATCTGGTTGGTTGGAGTGTCGCAGTAAATTTCCGGCTCGCTGGTGGGTGTATGCTACCGAAATCACCGGGGGATCATGAGGATTGTCAGCTCTTTTCCGCGCCGAGTCCGAGACATCGAGAACGTTTTCATTCCCGTGTCCCGTGGCGGTCGGCTGGCAGCCAGGATCTGGCTCCCTGAGGACGCCGACTCTTCCCCCGTTCCCGCTATTCTGGAATACATCCCCTACCGCAAGGGGGATCGCATGAGGGATCGGGACGAGCCCA
>CAZKNR010000213.1:0-42837 GCA_964553925.1 uncultured Acidobacteriota bacterium | reverse complement strand
GGCGGCGAAAGCACTCGGCGCCTCGAGCCCGCGCGTGATCGGGCGTCACCTTTTGCCGAACGCCGCGGCGCCTCTCATCGTGGCGGCGGCGATCCTCGTCGGCCGGGTGATCGTGATGGAGTCCGTCCTGAGCTTTCTCGGACTCGGAGTGCAGCCTCCGGATCCGAGCCTCGGAAACCTCCTCTACGGCGCCCAGGCCTCGCTCGCAACCGAGCCCTGGCTCGCCGTCTTCCCTGGACTCTTCATCTTCTGGATCGTGCTCGCGGTAAACCTGGTGGGAGACGGTCTTTCGTTCCGCGGGCGTCGCGAGACCCCATCCGCCTGAATCCTCTACTCTCTCTCCGTGTTGCTATTTGCCACGTTAGTCGTGTCCGTCGTCCGCGGCGCAGAGTTCGCAGTGAGTGAACTGGTGGCAAGGATTCCTTGTTTCCACGGTGGCCACCCTTCAACGATCCGGCTGGCGTTGTCAAGCTGTTGCAGAACCGCTTGGTTGATCTGATTCTGGTTGGTATTTTCCGGTTTCATCTCGGTCTCCTCCGGTTGGCAACATGCCTTTGAAAAGATCGCACGCCAAGAGTTCTAAATCAAGGCCTTATGGGCGGAAATCGTGACGTGGTGCTCGCTGCCCTTGAACTTCGATGCCAGCGCAGGTGGCTTCCGGTTTGACGTGTGATCTGATAGCCCTACCGGTGAAGAAGCCTCGCCAGTTCCTCGCCGGAGATCTGTCGTGGCAGCTTCACACGGGGATGACCTCGTCTTTTACCAGGTGAAGGCGGATGATCCGGGGTCGCTCCGCATCATCGAAGTGGCAGCGCACCGCGTCCCGGAGCATGGCTTTCAGCTCCTCCATCCCATCCGCCTCGGTGAAGATGGGATGACCCAAGGCTCTGGCCTCATAGCCGCCTTCTGGAGACTCCTCGATGGCAAAAATGATCTCGCTCGCGGGCATCAATGGACCCCTTCCGGAGATTATACGCCTCTGATGACGTTCCCCGCTGATACACGGATCCAACACAATTGCACTGGCCCAAATACCAAAACCCTGTCCATGGTCTCCATTCCCTCCAATTCTGGATCGTGCTGGCCGTGAACCTTAGTGGGAGACGGTCTCTCCGTCCGCGGGCGCCTCTAGCGCGTCGCGGTATTTGTGGGTGTCGGGTGAGAGGATGACACTTCTCGCGGCCTCCCGAATCGTGGTCCTCTTCTTACCTTCTCGCCTTCCGGCAAGTGGGCGCGGCCTGGGCCGCACCCTCATTCCCGGAATACCGTCAGGGGTCGACGCCGTAGTTGAAGAGCAATGCGGCTTTGACGACCGCGCTGTTCAACGCCGGGTCTGCGAGCGCCCGATGGAAGAGAGGCCGCGCGGGCAGAGCGCCTAGAGCCCGCTCGTAGAGCGCCACCGCCGGCTGGTTGCTGTCCATGGATGACGGATAGTAGAGCCCGTCGATCATCGGGTAGTCCTCGGAGATGCGCAGAGACCAGGCCCTCGCTCGATCGCGCCGTCCTGAGTTCACTACCATCGAGGTTCCGGCCTTGGTGGGCCAGGTGCCGGTGAGGTCGAGGAGCGACACGGCGCGGGCCAGCTTCAAGCCAACGAGCCAGGGACGATTCCTCGAGCGCTCGATGGTTCGCGTTTCCTGGAACACCTCGGCGAAGCACGTGTAGACGCGCAGGGCACCGTACACGATTCCACGCACCTGCGTCCGAGCTGGAGGGGAATGGTGGTCGAACCGCATGTTCGCCGCGGGCCCCCAGTGCCGGAAGCGGTTCCAGGCCGTGGGGTGAGCTCCGCCCCGGTAGTACATCCGCCAGACGATCGTGCCTCGACCGAGCACCTTGGCCTCCGGGGGAAGGCGCGCCGCGAGTTGTCCGCGAGACGGTGGTCCGGGGAGCTTGGGCACTACAGAGCGGCGGCGAGCTCGGCGGCCACTTCGGACGGATTGCCACCCATGAGCCACTGCAGGGGTGTCAACGCACGCTCGTCATCGTCCCGCGTGCAGAGATCGGGATTCGGGTTGCTGAACCATCGCGCCACCGCGAGAGCCCCGATATCGGGCGGAAGCCTCCTCACGACGAGATCCACTCCCGGCACGAGCCCGTCCCCCCGAAACTGGAAAGCGGGGAGGAGCCACATGTTGCCGTCCTTCAAGCCGTAGAGGGATCGCTCCGCCAGCCGTTGCCGGATGCGGCTCGCGTTGACGCCGAGACGTCGTGCCGCCTCTTGTACCCTTAGACTGGTCGCACGCAACTGCCGGTACGCTACCGCCGCCTGAGCGTCGACCACACGCATGTCCTCCTCGGACACCTGCCCCACTCCGCCCTTCATGAGCGCGGCCTCCTCGGGCTCCGTGAGCGTCGAGCCAGCATCCCCCGCCAGCGAGGGACGCAGGAAACGCAGGATCAGCCGCTCTCCTTCCACGTCGACGAGGGCCAGTCCGCCACCTTCGAGGCTTGCTTCCTTCCTGAGGGCTGCCGGCAGAGGGATCTCAACCTGGCGCACCACGGGCGCCAGCGCCGACAGCCCGCGCACCCTGCGCGTACGTGTCGAGCGGGAAGCGGGCGCCTTGCGCCGCGAAGTCTTCATACACCCCATTCTAGCGAGTCCTAACGTCGTTAGAAAGCGTTAATCCGGCGCCCCTGGGTGAGACGGGCGGAGGGCGCTCATCATCTAGCCCGCGCGTCATCGGGCGTCACCTCTTGCCGAACGCCGCGGCGCCGCTCATCGTGGCGGCGGCGATCCTCGTCGGTCGGGTGATCGTGATGGAGTCCGTCCTGATCTTTCTCGGCCTCGGAGTGCAGCCTCCCGACCCGAGCCTCGGAAACCTCCTCTACGGGGCCCAGGCCTCGCTCGCAACCGAGCCCTGACTCGCGGTCTTCCCCGGGTTATTTATCTTCTGGATCGTGCTTTCGGTAAACCTGTTGGGAGACTCCTTAACCACGGAAGGCTCTTCGACGCTCGTCGGCCGACAGCGCCGCGGACGCGTAGGTCGACGTTCCGGAGGAGAGCAGCTCCCGGCCAGCGGCCGCGAGAGCGCCGTAGGCGGCGAGGGCCAATGATCCGCCGGTCGAAACGCGACGGACACCCGCCGCTGCCAGCTGCGGCACGCTGGGACCGTTCGGCCGAGCGAGGACGTTGACCGGGATGCCAAGATCTCCGACGACCCGGGTGATGGCGTCAACGTCCACGAGGCCGGGCGCGTAGACGACGTCAGCTCCGGCGTCCCTGTAGGCCCGCAGCCGGGTGATGGTGTCGTCCAGATCGTCGATGCCGTACAGGTGATTCTCGGCTCTGGCGGTCAGCACGAGTCCGCAAGCTCGGGCGGCCCGTGCTGCAGCCGCTACCCGCTCGGATGCCACCGGAATTGGATCGATACCGGAGTCCGGGTCGTAGTCCTCGATCGAGACGCCCGAAGCACCCCTCTCCGCAAGCCGCTCCACCGTTTTGGACACACCCTCGGGGTCGTCGGCGAAGCAACGCTCGGAGTCGACGCTCACCGGCACGTCCACCGCCCGGACGAGAGCCTCCACGTGGTCGAGGAGCTCATCGAGCGAGACCTGCTGGTCCATCCGGCCGAGCGAAGCGGCGTGGCCGGAGCTCGTCGTGGCGATCGCCGCGAAGCCGAGCGACTCGAGGATCCGGGCCGATCCGATGTCCCACGCATTCGGAATCACGAACGTACCGGCGGCGTGGAGCTCGGAAAAGCGTTTTCGCAGGGACCGGGCTCGCTCGGCGTCCGGGAGTCTTCTCTCGCCCATCATCTCTACACCGGCAAAACTCGAAACCCTTCTTTCGCCGCCGCTTTGCGCAGCCGGTCGTCGAGGCAAACGAAATCGACCCCCGGCTCCTCTTCAGAAAAAACCAAGGCGGCCCCGAGCTGGAGCGCGTCGGCCGCGCGAAGAGGGTGCACGGCGAGCAGTCGTCCGGCGCGCCGGCGGACTTCCTCGGTGGGCGGCACCGTGTCGCAGCCTTCGAGGAGGCGCTCGAGGCGACGAAGCGCGGAATCGAGAACCCCGACCGGAAACGGGGTCTCCCGATCGCGTCTGTGAATAGCCGAGCGGCACTCCACGACCGCGCCCCACCAGACCGCCGGGCTCGTCCCCGCCTTCAGTACGCCGGTCATCTCGGAGGATCGAGCCTCGGCCACGAGGAGCGGCACGATCGCCGAGCTGTCCCAAAACACTATCGGCCCTCCTCCCGCTCGGAGAGGAGCGCCGCGAGCACATTGGCGCCGACTCGAGGATCTCCCTGCGGGGGCTCCAGCAGCTCTTTCGGAACGGCGCCACTGCCCAACTTGAGTAACCCCGCGGCCGCGAGGCGCAGCCGGCGCGTATCCCGCTTTCGAGCAGCGTCAATCGGAACCAGCCTGGCGATGGGCACTCCGCGGTCGGTGATCACGATCTCGCTTCCAGACTTCACGATCTTCAGGTAGCTCGCGAGACGAGCCTTCAGTTCTGCGACTCCAGCAGTCTTCATATGACTATTCTGGTCATGTTAAAATAACCTGTCAAGTCTTGTTGGGTTCGCTCGCATTGACGCTGACGCTGACGCGCGTTCGCGTGAAAGTCGTCTTCGCGCATGAGTCGTGCTCACCGAACTCCATGTGAGCGGCGACTCCGGTCGCTCAGCTAGTCTAGCTCCTCTTCCTATCCGTCACCCGGGCCTCGGTCGCGGCTGCCTCTAGCGCGTCGCGGTATTTGGGGGTGCCGGGGGAGAGGGCGACGCTTCTCGCGAATGAAGCCACGGCTTCGTCGACCTTACCCTCCGCCAGGTGAACGTATCCAAGAAGGAAGTGCGTCTTCGGGTAGTCGGGGTCGAGCTCGAGGGTCCTCTCGAACTGCGCCATCGCTTTGTCGCGCGCTCCCGCCTCGTAGAGGAGCGCTCCCAGATCGGAGTTGATGTGAAGAGACAGCGGGTCGAGGCTTCGGGCGCGCTCCATTTCCCGCAGGCCTTCCTCGATCCGTCCCTCGATCGCGAGGAAGTTCCCGTACCACTGATGGGTCTCGGCTGCCTCAGGCTCGAGCTCGAGGGCTCGAAGTAAGAGCTTCTCGACGCCCTCGCGGCGATCCGAGAAACGGAAGCGGGATTCCGCGAGGATCGCGAGGGCGGGACCAGAGGACGGGTCGAGCTCGAGGGCACGCGAGGCGGACTCCGCGGTTTCTCTCCGCGCCTCGTCGCGCCCGATCGCTCCGAGCGCCGCGAGGAAGTGGTAAGCCCGGGCTCGTCCCGCGTGAGCGGACGCAAGGTCGGGCGCTACGGCCAGCGCCTGCTCGAAACTCTCGAGGCTCTTCTTCACGCTTTCCGGAGTCTTCTGCGCGAGGAAGTAGTTCCCGCGGATCTCGGCTTCTCGCGCCCGGGGGTCGACCGGTTCCCGAGACCAGAGGATCGAGCCCAGGACGGCGAGAAGCGCTCCCGCCGCGAGGACGTAGGAGCGACCGCTGCGCCGGTCCTCTTCCGCCGGAATGCGCTCGACCTCGCCGAGAAAGCGGTAACCGCGGCGGGGAAGAGTCTCGATCGTCTCGCGGGCGTCTCCGAGCGCCTCGCGAATCCAATGGACGGCGTTATTCAGCCCGTGCTCGAACTCGACGTGGACCTCGGCTGGCCAAATGCGCTCCTTCAGCTCCTCCCGGGTCACGACCTCGCCCGCGTTCTCGACGAGGAGGGCGAGTGCGCGGAAGGCTCTGCCGGGGAGCCGACGCCTTCGGCCTTCCTTGAGGAGCTCGCCCGCGCGGGTATCGAGCTCGAACGGGCCGAACCGGTAACGGGCGCTCACGCCCCAAATCATAGCGCGCGATCTCTCGCGGCGTCATGGGTATAGCCGGGTAGAGAAAAAGGATTTCGTTTCTCGCCGAGTCCGGATGAATCTCCGAGCGGAGGTACCCATGCGACGATTCATTCCCGCCGCGACCCTGGCCCTCTCCCTGGTCTCGCTCCCCTCGGCGAGCCAGACGAGCGAGGGCTTCCTCGAGACTTCGGACGGTGTGCGCCTGTTCTACGAGAAATCAGGATCCGGAGCCGCGGCGCTGATCCTGCCGGGGCGCCTGTTCCTGTATCCCGATTTCCGGTTGCTCGACGAGAGCTTCACGGTGATCGCGTACGACATGAGAAACCGCGGCCGCTCGGATTTCGTCCAGGACGGAAACCTCCTGACGCTCGAGCACGACGTCGAGGATCTGGAGGCCGTTCGGCGGCACTTCGGCGTCGAGCGCTTCAGCACCGTGGGCTATTCCTATCTGGGGAAGATGGTTGTGTTCTACGCTCTCCGCCACAAGGAGCGGATCGATCGGATGGTCCAGATCGGGCCGGTGCCGATGGCGCTCGCGACGGAGTATCCCGAGGAGCTCAGAAACGACGACCGGGACCAGGTCCTGGACGCGAAAGGCCGCGAGAAGCTCCGGCGCCTACGCGAGGAGAACTTCCACCTCGAGCAACCGCAGAAATATTGCGAGGAGGAGTGGCTCGTCACCCGCGTCCTCCTCGTGGGAGATCCGGCGAACGCCGGCAAGCTCGGCGAGGGGAACTGCTCGATGCCCAACGAGTGGCCGACGAACTTCGTGCGCCACCTCTTCCACCATTTCGGCTCGATGTCGCGCTTCGACCTGACGCCTTCGGACCTCGAGGGAATTACTCATCCGGTCCTCACGATCCACGGCACGAAGGATCGGAACGCTCCTTACGGCGCCGGCCTCGAGTGGGCGCGGAGCCTTCCGAACGCGCGCCTGCTCACCGCCGAGGGCGCGGCACACCAGGTGTGGGTGGATCGACCCGAGGTGCTGACGGCGATCCGAGAATTCTTCGAGGGTAAGATCAGTGCAAGGTTTCGCGCAGGCCGAGGTTTTTGATGAGGCGGTGGAGGTAGTTCGGGTGCAGGCCCAGGAGCTTGGCGGCTTCGGTGATGTTCCCGCCGGCGCGGGAGACGGCCTCGAGGATGATCTCTTTCTTTCTCTCGGTCACCGCGTCGTGGTAGCTCCCGGCGGCCGCACCCGAGACCGATTTGGCCTCGAGCATTGACTCGGGAAGGTCCTCGGGAAGGATGAGCTCCGTCGTTCCCAACACCACCGCCCTTTCGAGGACGTTCGCGAGCTCGCGGATATTCCCCGGCCAGTCGTAGTGCTTCAGGATCGCGAGCGCGTCCGGAGACACTCCGGCGATGCGCCGCTTCACGCGCTTGCCGTGCTCGGAAGCGTAGTACTGCGCCAGAAGCTCGATGTCCTCCGGGCGCTCCCGCAGGGGCGGAAGTGAGAGCCGGACCACGTTGAGCCGATAGAAGAGGTCCTCGCGGAAGCTTCCTTTCTTGACTTCCAGCGCGAGGTCGCGGTTCGTCGCCGCCACGAGCCGGATGTCGACTCCGATGGGCCGCGTTCCACCCACGCGCTCGAACTCGCGATCCTGCAGAACTCGGAGGAGATGGGCCTGCAGCGCCACCGGAAGCTCCCCGATCTCGTCCAGGAACACCGTGCCCCCATGCGCGATCTCGAGCTTTCCCTTCTTTTGCTGGATCGCCCCGGTGAAAGCGCCGCGCTCGTGGCCGAAGAGCTCGCTCGCGAGAAGGTTCTCGTTGAGGCCGGTGCAGTCGACTTTGACGAGAGGACCGTCTCTGCGCGGGCTATTGAAGTGGATGGCGCGGGCCGCGAGCTCTTTTCCCGTTCCGCTCTCGCCTTCGATGAGCACCGTCGAGTCCGTCGGCGCCGCGCGCGCGAGGATCCTCTGGGCGTCTTTCAGCTTCTGGCTTTCGCCCACCATCTCGTGAACGAGGTGAAGCTCTTCCTGGACTCGACGGTTCAGGACCCGGAGACGCCCGAGCTGCCGCGATCTCTCGATTCCTACCGCCGCGATGCTCGCGAGACCCATGAGGAGCTCGAGCAGGTTCGCCGGGAACTCCGCCCCTGGTGTCGACCGATCGAGGTAGAGCGCGCCGACGATGCGACCGTCGGTCACGAGCGGCAGGCAAACGAGATTGGTAACGTTCGACGCCACGAGGCTCTTCGCCGAGAGGTCGCTTCCGACGTGGTTGCTCAAGACAGCGGTCTTTTCCGCGAAGACCTTCGCGAGCACAGTTCGACTCAGAGGAAAACGCGACTTCGCTCCATGGGCTCTATGGGCCCCGCGGCCTCCCCTCATCGCGAGAGGCTCGAGATCCTCGGGAGAGGAGCCGATGACGATGGCGCCGCGCTCCGCCGGCACCACCTCGAAGAAGCGGTCGAGCACCTTTTCCGCGAGCGTTTCGTCGGTGGTTGCCCCGATCGTTTGAATCAACGAAAGCACGGTCGAAAGGGGTGGGCTCTCGATCCGCTCGGGATGGAGATAAAGCGCATCGTCCGAGCGGAGCTCGACGGTGTCCCGCTTCGGAAATGGAGCGTCGTCGAGCTCGAGGCCGGGAGAGGGGTCGGACTCGCCGTCGAGAAAGAGGAAGCTCGTGCCCCCGAGCGCGACTCGGTCTCCGCCGCGGAGAAGCCGCTCTTTGATGGGGACACCGTTCACCAGGGTGCCGTTGTGACTCCCCCGATCCGCGACTTCGAACCCGTCGCCGCCCTTCCGGATCTCGCAGTGCCTCCGAGAAACCCATTGGGCGTCGATCACGATGTCGTTATCGGGCTCGCGGCCGAGAGTGGTGAGCTCGCGATCGAGGAGGAAGGTGCTCCCGGCGAGCGGACCCTCCATGGCGATGAGCTTCGCGGGCATATCCTGGGGATTCTCGCTGCGAATCATAACGAAGGAGACCCGTTGGGGCCAGCGTCGTAGCCCTGGTGAGATCTATCCGAAAGGATAGCTCTGAACTGAAGCGTTAGCCTCTTCTCTCGGCGCCCCCGCGGATTTCCCGGAAAATGTTTCCGTCCGCGCATGGAACGGGAGTTGCATTAAGGGACGTTCATGGACGAGCTCGTGTTTGCCAATGTCCGGGCGCGACCGGTGCGGAGCGCTTCGAGCATCTTCGGGATCGCGCTCGGCGTCGTGCTCATTCTCGTAACCGTCGGCCTCGCTCGGGGAATGCTCGCAAGCTCCGGAGCCAGGGAGGGAAACCTGGCGGCGGAGCTTCTCTTCCTCCCGCCGAGCGGGCTCGGCGCCGGAGTCACCACAGCGCCGCTCACGCTTCCCGTCGCCTACGCCCGCGCCATCGTCGAGATGCCCGGTGTGTCGGCGGCGACTCCGGTCGCGCGCTACGTGAGGAGCGGCGCTCGCGGCATCGGCTTCGAGCTCATCGAAGGCGTTGCCTTCGAGACCGACGGCGCGCTCGCGAGCTACCCGCAGGTGACCGGGATTCGCATCGCTCGCGGCCGGGCGCCTCGCGGCGACGGGGAGATTCTCGTTGACTCGCAGCGCGCCAGGGATCCCGAGACCCGGCTGGGGGCGAAGCTCGAGCTCCTCGGGATTTCGTTCGAAGTCGTCGGGGTTTACGAGCCCGAGGCGGGAGCGCGGGTGAAGATGCCGCTCGCCTCGATGCAGTCTCTGCTCGGAGCTCCCGACCGTTGCTCCTGGGTCATGGTGAAGGTCGCGCCCGGCGCCTCCCCCGAGGAAGTCGCGAGAGCGATCGACGCACGGTTTCCCGGAAACCAGATCGTCTTCACTCGCGACATTCCGGGGATGTGGGCGCGGGGAATCCCGAGCCTCCAGGTGTTCCTGAACCTGGTGATCGCCCTTTCGATCACCATCAGCGGGCTTACGATCTTCCTCTCGCTCTATACCGCCGTTACCGAGAGGACGCGGGAAATCGGGATCCTGAAGTCGATGGGCGGCTCGAAGCGGTTCATTCTCTGGACGATCGAAAGCGAGGCGCTCCTTCTTTCGATTCTCGGTATCGCTCTCGGCGGGGCCGTTACGCTCGTCCTCAAGTGGCTCATCATGTCCCGGACGTCCCTCATCGTGGAGCTCGCCCCTTCCTGGGTCCTCGCGACTGCCGCACTCGCGATCCTTGGGGGAATGGGGGGCGCTCTTTATCCGGCCCTGAAGGCGGCCCATCAGGATCCAGTGGAGGCGCTGTCGTATGAGTAGCTTCGTGCCGCAGCTCGAAGCGGAAGAGGTGAGAAAGACTTACCGCGTGGGGAAAACCGACGTTCACGCGCTTCGTGGGGCGAGCCTGACGGTCCGCAAGGGTGAGTTCGTCGCCATCATGGGTCCTTCGGGGTGCGGGAAGTCGACCCTCCTCCACGCACTCGGCGGGCTCCTGGCGCCGTCGTCGGGAAGCATCCGGATCGAGGGCAAGGAGCTCCGGACCCTCTCGGACGCCGAGCGGACGGAGATCCGGCGAAGGAAGATCGGGTTCGTCTTCCAGAGGTTCAACCTGTTCCCGACGCTGACGGTCGATGGAAATCTGAGGCTCCAGGAGAGGATCTCGTTCGGTGGCAACGGCCACTCGAAACGCGGCTCGAGACGCCTCGAGCTCCTCGACCTGCTCGGAGTCTCGTCGAAGCTCCTTCACCGGCCGACGGAGCTCTCGGGTGGGGAGCAGCAGCGAGTCGCCCTCGCGAGAGCCCTGGTCCACGGGCCATCGATTCTCCTTGCGGACGAGCCGACGGGGAACCTCGACTCGGAAAGCTCGGAGAACGTGCTTTCGATGATAGAGACCATCCACCGCGAGTTGTCGCAGACGATCGTCCTCATCACTCACGACCACCATGTTTCGGCTTCCGCCGAGCGGACGGTCGTCATGAAAGACGGTGTCGTTCAGGAGGCATGATGTTGATTCTCGTTTTACTTTCGTTCGCCCTCGCCGCCGATGCGTCCCAGCTGCTTCTCGAGCGCATGCGGACGGAGCAGGCGAATCTCCGGACGCTCAAGGCCCGGCTCGAGCAGGTCAAGTCTTACCCTCAGCTCGGCATCGAGGACCCGGTCGAAAAGGGATTCCTCTATTTCGAGCCGGGGAAGATGCGGCTCGAGATTCGGGAGCCCGAGGTCCGAATCCTGGTGGTGAAAGACGGGAAGTACCTTCTCTATCAGCCGCGGATCCGGCAGGCCATCTCGGGAAAGCTCGAGGGTCAGGGGACCAAAGGACTCTTCCCCGGTCTCCTCACCGGCTCCCCCGATTCGTTTCGCGAGCTCGAGAAGAGCTACTCGGTCTCGGACCGAGGCGAGGAGACGCTCGACGAGCGGCGAGTCCACCACCTTTCGTTCCGCGCGAGGCCGGGAGTTCCGGTCTACTGTCAGGAGATCGATCTTTTCATCGACAAGACGCTCCTCCTCCCGGTGAGGCAGAAGTGCCGCGAAGGGAACCAGAGCGAGATCACCCTGACGCTCACGGACATCGAGCGGAACGCTCCTCTCCCGAAAAGCCTCTTCGAGGTTCAGATCCCGGACGGAGTCGAGAGAATCGAGCGGGGGAGGGACGAATGACGTCGCTCGCGCTCGTGCTCCTGCTTGCCGACCCGCGCGAGGAGACCGTCGCCGCCTGGGAGCGCGCGGTCGAGCTCACCGAGTCCCGCATCTCGCCCGAGCTCGCGTCGAGCGCGGGTTTCCTCGCGACCGATTTCCTTCCCCGCGCCGAGAGGGAAGCCGTCTCCCGCGTTCTCGAGGCGGGAGAGGTCTTCACCACCAAGCTCCCCGTCGCGGTCGAGATCCCGGGGGGCATGGTGCACCACTGGCTTGGCGCGGTGTTCGTGCCCGACGTCGAGGTCGAGGACCTGGTTCGCTGGCTCCAGGAGTACGACGAGCACGACGAGCGTTTCGACGAGGTCGAAGATTCGCGACTGCTGTCGCGGGAGGGGGGTAGGTTCGAGGTCTTTCTGCGACTTCGCCGAAAGAAGATCGTGACGGTTCACTACGCGACCGAGCACGAGGTCATTTATCGGAGCCACGGTTTCGGGCGCTATTCGAGCGTGAGCCGGGCGACGCGGATCGCGGAGCTCGAGGACGCCGGGACCCGCGACGAAAAGGAGAAACCGCCGGGAACCGATCGCGGATTTCTCTGGCGTCTCCATTCCTACTGGAGGTTCCAGCAGGTCCCGGGAGGCGTGGTGGTCGAGTGCGAGTCGCTGAGTCTCAGCCGCGGCATTCCCGCGGCGTTCCGGTGGCTCGTCGGCCGCTATCTGGACTCGGTCCCGCGGGAATCGCTGGAGTCGACTCTGCTCCCAATTCGGAGGCGCTGGTCACGCTCCGAGGGAGGTTCATTGGCTCCAATATCGTCTCGTTGTAGTATGAAGGAGGTTGGGAATGCCAATCGACGACAGCGAGAATTTGAAATTGCTCCAGTTCATCGCATCCACGGTAGAAGCGATACGGGACCGTGTGACCGGCATCGAAATCCGGATGGGGGGTCTCGAAGATCGGATGGGGGCCCTCGAGAGCCGGATGGGAGGCCTGGAGAGCCGGATGGGAGGCCTGGAGAGCCGCATGGGAGGCTTGGAGAGCCGGATGGGAGGCTTGGAGAGCCGCATGGGAGGCCTGGAGAGTCGGTTGGGGACCCTCGAGAACCGGATGGGCTCCGTGGAAAACCGGGTAAGTTCTATGGAGACCCACGTGGACTCCATCGAGAACCGTATGGAAGCAGGGTTCACCGCCGTACGCGGTGACATCGAGCGCGTCCATCTGCGCCTGGACTCGCTCGAAAAAATGGTTTCCGGCAGGTAGACCGCGTGGAGACCGACGTCGGTCGACTCCAAAGCGTAGTCTATTTCTTGGTCAAGGACAGACCCGAGCTCCTTCGTCTCCTCGGTGAGACGAGCCTTTCGTAGGCGTCACCGAAGAAGAACTTTCGTACATCCCTCGAGCTTCCGCTCGAAGAGGTGGTAGCCCCGGACCGCATCGGCAAGCGGCAGACGGTGGGAGACGATCGCAGCCAGGTCGTACTTCTTCTCCGTTACGAGAGGTAGAAGTCGCTCCATGTAGCTGCGGGCGGGACAGCGACCGGCGCGGTAGGTGAGGTTCTTGTCGTAGGCCTCGACCGGCGAGAACGCGAACTGGGCCTCGGTATGAACGCCCACGGCCGACACGATGCCTCCCGCTCGGACGACGTCGAAGGCGAGGCGCGTCGCTTCCGGGCTTCCGACCACCTCGAGGACCGCCTCCGCTCCCCGTCCCTCGGTCGCGTCTTTCACGACTTCGCGAGGATCGCTCTCGCGCGCATCGATGGGCGTCGCTCCGAATCTCTCGGCAAGGGCGAGCCGCTCGGGGACGACGTCGACGGCGAAGACGCGCTCCGCTCCCCGCTCGCGCGCCCCGAGGACGGCGAAAAGGCCAACGGGGCCACAGCCGAGTACGGCATAGACCCCCTCCGGCCCGGCTTCCGCCATGTCGGCGCAGAAAAAACCGGTCGCAAGGATATCCCCGAGAAAGAGCGCCGTTTCCACGTCCACGTCGGGAGGGAGCTTTACCAGCGTCGAGTCGGCGAGGGGGACCCGCACGTACTCCGCTTGGGCGCCCTCGAGGCCGCGGCCGTTCTCGACCCATCCGAAAAGCTGCCCCTGGATGCAGCGGCAGGTGAGACTCTTGCGGCAGTAAAAGCACTCTCCGCAGTTGGTGGTGAACGGCGAGACCACGAGGTCGCCCGCTCTCAGTCCCTTCACTCCCTTTCCCACCTCGACGACTTCGCCGAGAAACTCGTGGCCCATGACCGTTCCCGGCTCGATTCCCGTCTCACGCCCGAGGTACACGTGGAGGTCCGACCCGCAGATCGCGCTCACGCGGTTTTTGACGAGGACGTCCCCCGGAGCCTCGAGCTCGGGGTCCGGTACGGTTGCGATCTCGACCCGGGCGTTTCCTTGAAACGTGAGGGCTTTCATGTTCGGGTGTCTCCCGCGCTAGGATAAGGTTGGGAATATTAGCAGACGGTTGAGATAGAATGCGCCCCGGCCCGGGAGGCCTATCGCTTCTTCGATGAATCAAAGCGCCAACACGACTGACCAGACTCTGATCCTCGGTTTCCTGGGCCGCGTCGACCGCAGGCTCCGCGTCAACGAAGCGATCGAGGGGTTGACCCTCGGACTCTGGGCGCTTTCGGGGCTCCTCCTGGTTTCGTGGCTCTTCGGGATTTGGGAGAGTACTGCTCCCCGGGCGGTTCTCCTCCTTATGTATGGCATATATGGAATATCGCTCGCCGGCTTCATCGTATGGAGTTTCACCCGGCGCAAAGGACTGAAGACGCCTGCCGGGGTGGCCGACGCCCGATCGGACTCGAAAGACGCCCTCAAGAGCTCCCTCGATTTCATCGCGCTCCCGGAGCGGACCCGGTGGATGAATTTCCAGATACATCGGACCGCCGGCCTCGCAGACGGGCTGTCGGCGGCCGAGATCGCTCCGACCGTTCTGCCGAGACCTATTTACTACTCCACGGGACTCGCGGCCGGACTTGCGGCGCTGCTCTCGTGGAATCCGGCGTGGCTCCAGGAAGTCGATGCGACGACTTGGTTCTCTGCAAGCGATCTTTTGACCGCGGATGCGGCGTCCGAGGAGGAAGACGGCGTCTATTCCGAGGAGGAGGAGCGGCTCCAGGAACTGGACGACGCTCGCGAGGCCCTGAAGCGGGAGCTCGAAATGCCGGAGTTTCTTCGGGATCTCCAGGCAGCGAAGGAGGCCCTCGCCGCGAGCCGGCTCGAGATGGAACAGCTCGAGATGGATCTCGAGAACCTGGGCGCGGAGCTCGAGTCGACTCCGGCCCTCGCCGATCTCGCGGAGGCGCTGAAGTCCAAGGACGCCGAAAGGGTTGCGGATCTTCTTCGCTCTCTGGCCGAGAAGCTCAAGAACGCTCAGACATCCGAAGAGCTTCAGGCGCTTCTCGCATCCCTCAAGGACGCGAACGTCCAGCAGGGCGACCTCGCGGACCTGTTGGAGAAACTCGAGAAGGCGCAGGGGAACATGAGCCCGGAGAGCCTGGCGGAAATGGCGCAGGCCCTTCAGGACGCCGCGAACCAGCTCGAGTCGATGAGCGAGCAGATGGCCGCGGATCAGGCTCTCGAGGCTATGGGTGAAGAGATGCAGTCCCTCCAGGCCGCGATGGGTCAGCAGCAACAAGCGGGAGAGCAGCAGCCGGGACAGCAGCAGCAGGCGGGGGGACAGGCGACCCAAAGCGCCGGCATGATGTCGAGCCAGCTCCAGATGGCGCAGTTCCAGGGCGATCCGTCGAGCGCCGTCCCGGTCGACGCCGGTCCCGCGGGGGACGCGACCGGTCCCGGCGGAGGCCAGGAGCCGGTGCTCGGCGAGTCGACGACCCTCGACGTCCAGCTCGAGATGGAGCTCTTGAAGACCGAGGAGCGCGAGGAGCCCATCCCCGAGGAGATCTTCGAGAGGCTATCCCGACAGGAAAAATCCACGCTGAACTACGAAGCCCTGTCCCAGCGGGGCTCCTATGCCGAGGACAGCGCCCTCGGTCACGAGAGCCTTCCCTGGATCTATCGTTCTCTCGTCAAGCAGTACTTCCTTTCCATCGTTTCCAAATCCGAGGCGAAGCCGGAGTCATCTTCGAAATGATCGAGATCGAGAAAGAAATCGACCAGTTCCACAAGCAGTACCAGAGCGTCCAGTCGGAGATGGGCCGGGTCATCGTGGGCAACAAAGAGATCGTGGGCGGGATCCTGTCCTGCCTCCTCACGCGAGGACACGTGCTCCTCGAAGGCGTCCCTGGCCTGGGGAAGACCAAGATCGTCCAGACGCTCGCGAACGTGATGAATCTCAAGTTCAACCGAATTCAGTTCACCCCCGACCTGATGCCCGGCGACATCATCGGCACGAACGTGGTGCGCGAGACCGAGGACGGCGAGAAGTACCTCGACTTCCAGCCGGGCCCGATCTTCTGCAACCTGATGCTCGCGGACGAGGTCAACCGGGCGACTCCGAAGTCGCAGTCGGCCCTCCTCGAGGCGATGCAGGAGAAGAGCGTCTCCGTCGGGAAGATCACCCATAAGCTCGAGGAGCCCTTCTTCGTCATGGCGACGCAGAACCCCATCGAGCTCGAGGGCACCTACCCGCTCCCCGAGGCGCAGATGGATCGGTTCCTGTTCAAGCTCAAGATCGTCTACCCCACGAGCGACGAGATGCACGAGATCATGGACCGCACGACCCAGGTGGAAGAGCCCCAGGTGAAGGCGGTGCTCGAGCGGGGTGAAGTGCTCGAGATGCGCAAGACGGTGCTGTCGGTCCCGATCGCGAGATCGATCCAGGACTACGCCATACGACTGACTCTCGCGACCCATCCCAACGCTCCCCAGTCGCACGCCCTCACCAATAAGTACGTCCGCTTCGGTGCGAGTCCCCGGGGGACCCAGGCCCTCGTCCTCGGAGGCAAGGTACAGGCGCTCCTCAACGATCGCGCCCATGTCTCCGCGGAGGACATCCGCGCCGTCGCGTATCCCGCGCTTCGCCACCGCATGCTCCTGAACTTCGAGGGAGAGGCGGAGCGCATCGACACCGACATCCTCCTCAAAGAGATCCTGAAGGACACCCCCGAGCCCAGGGAGTAACGACCCGCTATTCCGACAGGTTGCGGTACAGAACCCGGATGAGCTGGTAGGCCTTCAGATACTCCTCCGACTGGAACCGCACCGAGTATCTCGACGTGCGCTCCACCGTCGGTACGATCGACGCGATGTCGGCGAGGTCGGGGCTCTTGTAGGTGATGTCGACCGTCGTGGGGCGGAGGGCGCGAGTGGGCTGGAATGAGGCGAGCCTTTCGATGGCGCGCTTCGCCCCGGCGCGGATGAGACGGCGGCACTCCTCGGGGTGGAAGAGCTCCGCGGTCTGAAGCCGAATCGTGCGTTTCACCGCGACGGTCTCGAGGTCGGAGTCGATGAGGGTTCGGATCTCGCGGACGAAATCCTCGTCTCCGGTTGCGAGCGCTACCGGGACCCCGAAACTTCCCGCCGCGCGCGCGTTCATGCCGCCTTCGCTCATCGGGCGACCGTCGACCTGGATTTTCCCGACCACCCCGCCCGAGCCGGTGTGGGCCATGATGCCGGGCTCGCCCTCCATCGAGTGATAGCCGATGAAGAACACGGCGTCGAAATCCGAACTGATGCCTTGCATCATTCCGAGCGGCTTGGAGTTGTGGCTGATGAGCCTCGCGGGGGAGAGGAGATCCTCGACCTTGACGTTCCGCATGCTCCCGTGGGAGTCGTTCACGAGGAAGTCGGTGGCGCCGGCCTCGCGGGCTCCCTCGATGGCGGCGTTCACTTCCGCCACCATGAGAGCGCGGCCGCGCTCGTATTCTGCTCCTTCCGCTGACGTCATCTCTCCGTGGGTGATGCCGCCGATGCCCTCCATGTCGACGGAGATGAAGACCCGTATCGGATCCTGAGCGAAGGAAGCGCCGGACAGGAGCAACGCGAGCCATAGGAAAATGATACTGGGTTTCATACCAGGAGGTTTACCACCCGTCGCGCCCGCGGATCAACGGGGTTGACCTGGGCCGCCGCTTGAGACAATGTGCGCTTCATGAAAAGAGCTTTCGCCATCCCGCTCCTCGCGGCGATGGGTTGTACTGCGCCCGAGGAGCGAGCGGCGCCGCCGGCAACGGGAGTCGACCTCGCTTCGGCTCGGCTCGTGGATCTCTCCTACACCTACGACGAGTCGACGATCTACTGGCCGACGTCCCCCTCGAGCTTCGAGCTTACCGAGCTCGCCCGCGGCGCGACCGAGGGCGGCTACTTCTACTCCGCCTATTCCTTCGCAACACCCGAGCACGGGGGAACGCACCTCGACGCGCCGGTTCATTTCTCGGAGACGGGCCGGGCCGCCGGCGAGATCCCGATTCGGCAGCTCATCGCTCCCGGTGTCGTCATCGACATGTCGGATGCCGCGAGCCAGGATCCCGACGCTCTCCTGGATCTCGAAACCGTTCACGAATGGGAGACTCGAAACGGACCCATCGCCGAGGGAACTATCGTGATCCTGCGCACCGGATGGGGAATGCGATGGGCCGAGGGTGCGAGAGCGTACCTGGGGGACGACACGCTGGGCGATGCTTCGAACCTCCACTTTCCCGGCTACGGCGGGGAGGCAGCCCGCTATCTCGTCGAGGAGAGAAAGGTCGGCGCCCTCGGCATCGACACCGCGAGCATCGATCACGGTCCCTCGAAAGACTTTACCGTCCATCGCGTCGCGGCCGCGAGCAACGTAGTCGGGCTCGAGAACGTCGCCCGGGCCGAGGAGCTCCCCGAGAAAGACTTCTGGGTCGTAGCCCTGCCGGTGAAAATTGGCAAAGGCTCGGGAGGTCCGGTGAGAATCGTCGCCATATTGCCCGCCCTGTTGGCCGAAGGGGGTACTCCATGAATCGCTCGTTGTTCGCGGTTTTTCTGCTCTCGGTCTCGTGCAGCGAGGTGCAAGCGCCCACCGACGGCGGTGGGCGAAACGTCACTGCCTTCGTGGGCGTGAACGTGGTTCCAATGGACAGCGAACGCGTCGTCGAGAACCAGACGGTGCTGGTCGAGAACGGCCACGTCGCGGCGTTCGGGCCGGTCGGCGACGTGGAAGTCCCCGAAGGAGCCACCCGCATCGATGGAGCGGGCAAGTACCTGATGCCCGGACTCGCCGAGATGCACGGACATCTCCCGAATCCGGACCTCCCCGCGGCAGTCACGGAGAACGTCCTCTTCCTCTATGTCGCGAACGGCGTCACCACCGTTCGCGGAATGCAGGGGCACGCCTCTCAGATCCCGCTCCGCGGGCGCATTGACAGCGGCGAGCTCATAGGTCCCCGGCTCATCCTCGGAAGCCCTTCGATGTCGGGCGGAAGTGTTTCGACCGTCGAGGACGGCAAGCGCCTGGTGCAAGAGTACAAGGCCGCGGGGTTCGATCTGCTGAAGGTTCACGAGAACCTTTCGCCCGAGGTCTACGACGCCATTGCTGCGACGGCGAAGGAGGCCGGGATTCCGTTCGGAGGCCATGTGACCGACACCGTGGGCCTGTTCCACGCTCTTTCGGCTGGGCAGACGACGGTCGACCATCTCGACAACTACGTCGAGGCTCTCGTTCCCGAAGGGCAGGCACCGCAGGATGCCCCCGGGCTTCTCGGCGCGGAGCAGCTCCTCTCCCGCATCGACGAGTCGCGGTTGCCCCAGGTGGTAAAGGCCACGCTCGATGCCGACGCCTCCGTCGTCCCGACGATGGTCCTGTGGGAGAGCGGCATCTACGCCACGCGTCCGAGCGCGGAATTGCTGCAGGAGCGGACGGAGGTCCGCTACATGCCGAAGGACATGGTGGAGCGCTGGGTAAAGGCGGTCGACGAGAGGGTTTCCGCAAGCAATCCGGATATGCTCCGGCGCCTCGCCGAGCTCCGCCGCAAGATCCTCACCGCTCTGCACCAAGGCGGCGTGCGCATCCTCCTCGGCACCGACTCGCCCCAGATCTTCAGCGTTCCCGGCTTCTCCATTCACCGGGAGATGCAATTCTACGTGGACTCCGGAATGACTCCGTACGAGGTCATCTCCTCGGGAACCCGCGTCGTCGGCGACTACTTCGGTGAGAACTTCGGCACCGTTGCCGTCGGGAAGGGCGCCGACCTGATTCTCGTGGACGGCAATCCCCTCGAAGACGTGAAGAACGTCTCCCGAATCTCGGGCGTCATGGCCCGGGGTAGGTACGTTTCCCGCGAAGAGATTCAGAAGAGGCTGGAAGCCATCGCCGCGGCTTATGAATCTTGATTGTCACGAGACATGAGGGGGTCGGCCCCGACTTGAACTAGAGTCCTCGTCAGGAGGTCGACATGAAGCTTCGAACGTTCCTTCTCGACGAGTGGCTCGAGCGCTACGAGGGCAAGATCCGGTACAACCTCGCCGCGAGCACCGGCCCTGGTTGGACGCTCGATGACCTCCGGCGCCTCATGACCGCGGAGGAGAACGAGAGGCTCCTCAAAACCTCGCTCTCGTATCAACCCGGCCACGGCACCGAATCGCTCCGGCGCGAGCTCGCCGCCATTTACGGGGCGAAGGCCGACGAGATCCAGATCGTCACTGGAGCCTCGGAAGCACTCCTGGCGCTCTTCTTTCTCGCCGCCGAGCCCGGGGCCAACGTCGTGCTTCCGTACCCCGCGTATCCCCCGTTTCTCGCGATTCCAGAGTCACTTGGTCTCGAAGTGCGTCGATACGATCTCGATGCCAAGAACGGATTCGCGGTCGATCCGGAGAGAGTCGCTTCGCTCGTGGACGAGCGTACCAAGCTCGTTCTCGTCAACTCACCGCACAACCCGACGGGCGCGGTAATCTCCGAAGCGGACATCCGCGCGCTCGAGGAGCTGACGGTGAAGCGGGGAGCTCAGCTCGTGGTCGACGAGGTCTATCACCCGATCTATCGCGGGAGTGCCCCACGCTCCGCGGGCGAGTACACAAGGGCCACCATCCTCGGCGACTTCTCGAAGGCGTTCAGCCTGAGCGGTATCCGTGTCGGATGGATCCTCGAGCGCGACCCGAAGCGCCGCGAGGATTACTGGAACGCGAGAGCTTATTTCAGCATCTCCAATAACTTCCCCGGCGAGCTCCTCGCCGAGGTGGCGGTGCGAAACCGCGAGAAGATCTTCGACCGCGCCCGCGAGGTCGTGGCCTCGAACCTCAGCATCCTCGACCGGCTCTTCCGCGAGCATCGGGAGATCCTCGGCTGGGTCCGGCCCGAGGGCGGGATGACGGCCTTCCCCTGGCTCGTCGACGGCGACAACGCCCGCCCCTTCTGCGAGGAGGCGGCGGCCAAAGGGGTTCTCCTGGTTCCCGGGGATTGCTTCGGGTTCCCGTCCCATTTCCGCCTCGGCTTCGGCGCCTGCGCCGACGGATACGAGAAAGCCGTCGAGATCCTTTCCGGGACCGTCGCCGCCGTATCTTGACAAAACCGAATCCGTCCTTCCTAATAGATCCATACGAACAACTGAGCCGCTGACGCATTTCTGAACTCCGGTCGGGGCGCTCTCGCGCAAATCGGGGGGGGAGTGAGTGCGCCGCTTTGGAAAAAGAGCGACGGCGATCGCCGCCGTCTCGGTCGGAATCCTGCTCGCAAGCACGGGGTGCACGGGTCGAGAACGAAGCACGGTGAACGCCTCCGACACCTATCAGAGATCTTGCGCCCGCTGCCATGGCGAGCGGGGCCAGGGTGGCGCCGCGTCTACGGACGGCCCCGCCCCGCGGGACTTCACCGACGCCGCCTGGCAGGAGTCCCGGTCGGCGGCTCAGATCGCGGAGGTCGTACGCATGGGCTGCGTCGACTGCCACACCCCCATGGAGAAAGGCCAGTCCCTCGAAGGAATGGACCTCGCGGGCGGAAACGCCTTCAGCGGACCGTTCGGAGTCGTCTACTCCGCGAACATCACCGCGCATCCCGCGGCAGGCATCGGAGCGTATAGCGACGAGGACCTGAGAAGGGTGTTCCTCGAAGGCCGGTCGAAGGCGGGCCACTCCCTCTGGGTGATGCCCTGGAGCGCGACCATGGGCCTCCACGAAGACGACCTCCTCGCCCTCATCGCCGCTCTCCGCGAGGTCGCCCCGAATCCGAACCTGGTTCCCGCGCGGAAACTCCTTCCCGCTTATCAGGAGACGGAGGCGCCGTGAAGCGGTTTCGCGACTTCTCCATCCAGCGAAAGCTGATGCTCGTCCTCATGCTGACGAGCGGCGTCGTGCTGATGCTCGCGAGCGCCGGCTTTCTCGCCTACGACTACGTGACCTTCCGCGAAAAGATGGTCTCGGACCTCGTCGGTCTGGGAGAGATGATCCAGGTGAACGCCTCGACGGCGATGGTGTTCAATGACCGCGACACCGGCGAGAAGCTGGTCCAGGCGTTGAAAGCGCGGCCGCGAATCATCCGCGCTTATCTCCTGAACCCCGAAGGTCAAGCGTTCGCCCAGTACTCCCGGGATGGCGATAGCTCGAGGCCGCCTCCCGCGGCCTCGGGGCGAGGGCACCGGTTCGAGGGCGATCGACTCCTGGTTTTCGAGCCCGTCACCTTCAACGACAACACCGTGGGTACGATCTACCTCGAATCGGATACCGAGGAGATCCGAGCTCGCGTCCGGGACTACGCGACCATCCTCGCGGTACTTCTTCCGAGTCTTTTCGTCGTCGGCTTCATCCTTTCCTCGCTCGCGCAGCGCGTCGTCTCGAGGCCCATCGTCGATCTCGACCGGGTCGCGCGCACCGTCTCGGGACGCCGGGACTTCTCGGTGAGAGCGAAGAAGTACGCCAACGACGAGATCGGGGTCCTGGTCGACGCCTTCAACGAGATGCTGTCCCAGATCCAGACGCGGGACGCCGAGCTGACGGTCGCCAAGGAAGACGCGGAGAACGCCAACAAAGCGAAGAGCCACTTTCTGGCCAACATGAGCCACGAGCTGCGCACACCCCTGAACGCCATCATCGGCTACAGCGAGATGCTCCAGGAGGACGCGGAGGACGTGGGCCAGGAAGAATTCATCCCCGACCTTCGGAAGATCCATGCGGCGGGCAAGCACCTGTTAGCGCTCATCAACGACGTCCTCGACCTCTCCAAAGTAGAGGCGGGGAAGCTCGAGCTCCTCATCGAGACCGTCGACATCGTGGAGCTGGTGAACGACGTCTCGACGACCGTGGTCCCCCTGGTCGAGCGCAATGCCAACGCGTTCGAGGTGAAGTGCCCGGCGGCGGTGGGAAACATGCTCGGGGACGTCACCCGGCTGCGGCAGATTCTCTTCAACCTCTTGAGCAACGCCTGCAAGTTCACCGAGAACGGCACCATCACTCTCGAAGTGGACCGAAAGCAGGTCCAGGGCCGCGATTGGATCCAGTTCCGGGTGCGCGACACCGGGATCGGCATGACGCCGGAGCAGACGGGAAAGCTCTTCCAGGCGTTCCAGCAGGCGGACACCACCACCAGCCGCAAGTACGGCGGCACCGGCCTCGGCCTCGTCATCTGCCGGAAGATCTGCCAGCTTGCGGGCGGCGACGTGGACGTCAAGAGCGAGTACGGGAAGGGGACGGTCTTCACCGTGCGGCTTCCCGCGGATGCAGGAAGGAAGCCGGAGGAAGTCCAGAAGGCCGGAAAGGCGAAGGAGAGCCGTCAGCCGGCCGCGAGCGTGAACGGTAAGGGGACGATCCTGGTCATCGACGACGAGACCAACGCCCGAGATCTACTGTCGCGGATGCTGAGCAAGGAAGGGTTCAGTGTCGTCGCCGCCTCGGGCGGCGAGGAAGGTTTGCGGCTGGCCCGCGACCTCCGGCCCCGCGCCATCACTCTCGACGCCCTCATGCCGGGAATGGACGGATGGACGGTGCTGGCGAAGCTCAAAGCCGATAAAGACCTCCAGGAGATCCCGGTCATCATGATCTCCATCGAGGACCGGAGGGAGATGGGCTTCGCCCTCGGCGCCTCCGAGTATCTGACGAAGCCCATCGACGCCGAGAGGCTCGTCACCGTGCTGGAGAAGCATCGTGAAGGCCAGTCCACGGGGCCGGTCCTGGTGGTCGAGGACGACGCGGCGACGCGGGAGATCATAAGGCGCACGCTGGAGAAGGCCGGATACAAGGTCTACGAGGCGGAGAACGGCCGCGTCGGCCTCCAGCGCTTGGCCCAAGTGAAGCCGAAAATCATCATCCTCGACCTGATGATGCCGGAAAAGGACGGCTTCGAGTTCATCGAAGACCTGAGAAAAAACGAGTCCTTCCGCGGCATCGTAACCATCGTGGTGACGGCGAAGGACCTCACCGACGAGGACCGGCTTCGGCTCAACGGCTACGTCCAGAAGGTGCTCCAGAAGGGGTCCTTCTCGCTCGATCGCCTGGCACAGGAGATCGGCGCGGTAGTCCGCGCCTTTTGAGAACCATGACCGTAAAGAAGAACCCTTTCAAGGAGTAAAATATGGGACCGAGGATCCTTCTTTTCGCTCTCGTCTTTTCCATCGCTTACCCCCTCCAGGCGCAGGAGCCCGGCGAGGTGAAGCTCTTCGAGGAAGACGAGAGCGAGATCCGAATCAAGGCGGCGACCAAGACCGACATCCCCCTGTCGAAGGCACCTGGCTCGGTGACGGTGATCACCCACGCAATGATCAAAGAGTCCGGCGCGCGCACCATTCCCGATGTGGTGCAGCTGGTGGCGGGGATGAACATCCGCTGGAATCCCATGGTCCAGACCATGGACATCCGCGGGTTCGGGTCGACCCCCTTCACCAGCCGCCTTCTGCTCATGATCGACGGCGTTCCCTTCAACGCCGGCGACAAGGGCGGATTTCCGCAGCAGCCCGCGCTCGACTTCTTCGTTCTCCAGAACGTGAAGCGCATCGAGATCGTGCGAGGGCCGGGGTCGGCTCTCTACGGTGAGAACGCTTTCTGGGGCGTCCTCAACATCGTGACGCTCTCGGGAGAGGACCTTCAGGCGGTGGAGGTCGAGGTCTTCGGCGGCGATCGAGAGACGGGCTCCGTCGGCGCGAGTTTCGGGCGAAAGCTCGGAGAGTCGGGATCGATCTTGGTCTCCGCGAAATACCTCGAGAGCCAGTTCCCCATGGTGTTCTGGGCCGAGGAGCAGAATTCGAAGGTGAATGGGTCCGACGTGTTCCTCAAGGCCGGCTACAAGGGTCTTCAGATGTCCTATTACCGCCACCAGGACACGGTGGACGGCTTCCGCGAGGAGATTCCGGAGCCCAGTCTGCCCCCCGGCTCAGCGTTCTTCAGCGCGCCTCAGCTCGAGCAGACGGTGGACATCTTCGCCACCAAGTACGACTACACCAAGAGCGGGAAATGGTCCGTCGGCGGCGATTTCTCGTACTCGCGGCGTTTCGGAATGCACTGCGCCGGCTGCCATGCGTCCGTCCAGCAGCAGGGGTACGCGGAGCCCGCGAACCACGGCGGCCAGACCATCGGCGATTTCCGCGTCGGCCTCCATATGGTTCCAGGCCACGACCTCCTGGTGGGCGTCGAGGCGCGCAAGGTAACGACCCACGACCACGCGGACGAGCTCGGTCTCGGCTTCGGACAGCCGGGCGAGGCGCCCGACTACTACTCGAAGCAAGCGTTCTATGTACAGGATCAGATGTCGTTCGCCGACGATCGCTTCCGCGTGGTGGGCGGCTTTCGCTACGACGGCAAGAGCAACCTGTTCGACGACAAGCTCTCGCCCCGGCTCGCGGGAGTGTTCGACGCGACCGACCGGCTGGTGCTGCGCGCCGGATGGAGCACGGCGTTCCGGTTTCCGAATTTCAGCGAGCTCTACCAGAACAGCTGGTTCATCTTCGCCGGGAACTCGTTTTTCGCCGCGCCCTTCGCGGTTTTCTCGCCAAACCCCGGGCTCGAGCCCGAGCAGATCGAGTCCTTCGAGGCTGGAGCCGAGTACCGCTTCAACCCGAACCTCTCCGCCAAGGTCGATTTCTACCGCTCGCACCTCACAAACTTCATCGTGCTGACGTACGGGCTCGCTCCTCCACCCAACCCCTCGAGCGTCCACTTCGAGAACCATCCGGATGAAGCCAACCTCTGGGGAGCTGAAGTCGAGCTGCGCTTCCGGGCGGGGAAGGGCTTCCGGGGATTCGCCAACTACGCCCACCAGACGCAGGATCAGGCAGGTGAGCTCCGAGACTCCGTCGGGAACCTGATGGAGATGACCTACGCTCCGGCCCACAAGTTCAACGTAGGCGGATATTGGGGTCCTTTCGAGGGCGTCAGCGGCAACGTCGAGCTCCACTGGGTGGGCGAGTACGTGGGACCGTCGTTCTACTATCTCGTGCGGTCCGGTTTCACCGACCCAACGGTCCGTCCGCTTCCGTCCTATGGGCTCGTCGACTTCCGCGTGAACTACGACATCCCCATCGGATGGAACGGCAAGGAGCGGCCGTGGCGGATCAGCTTCTACGGGAAGAACCTCCTCGACGAGATGCCGTTCCAGACCTATATCGGAGTCGATACCCGGCTCGTAGGCCGCGAGTTCTTTTTCGGCACCACGTTCCAGTTCTGAGGTCGGCATGCGATCGTGGGACGTCCTCCTGATTCTCCTCGTCACCGGCGGCGGCTTCACCGCCGCCGCCCAGGAGGACGTCCCCGAAGTCGCTCAGCGGAAGCTCGATGAGGCGAACCGCCACCGGGAGGCGGGACGAGCCGGCGAGGCGATCGACCGCTACCGGGAAGTGATCGCTACGGCGCCGAACGTCATCGAGGCCTATGTCGAGCTCGGGGCTCTTTACCACGAGAGCGCGCAGTACGAGGAAGCGCTCGAAGTGTTCGCCTCCGGCCTGAAGCGATTTCCGAGTGACGCCGCGCTTCTGTTCAACGTTGCCGCCACCGAGGCGAAGCTCGAGCGATTCGACGACGCGCTCGCCCATACCGACAGCGCCATCAAGGCCGGAGGAGGGGATGTCGCGATCTTCTCGCTTCGGGGAACCATCCTTCGCCGGCTGGGACGTCAGGCAGAGGCCGTCGACTCGTTCCGCAAGGTCACAGCACTCGACCCGAGGAGCGCTCGCGCGCACTACAACCTGGGAAACGTCCTCTACGAGCTCGGCCGGAAGGAAGAGGCGCTCGCCTCTTTCCGAGAAGCCATCAAGCTCGACAAGGATTTCCAGCCCGCGCACTACAACCTGGGCGCCGTTCTCTTCGACCTGGCCCGCTTCGACGAGGCGCTCCAGGCCTACGAGATCGCTCTCGGGCCGGTGGAGAAGGATTTTGCGAAGGGCCGTGAAGTGCCCTCGGTCCATGCACGCGCCTATCTCAATCTCGGGGCGATCTTTCTCAAGCGACAGAGCTGGGACCGGGCCCTCGACGCCTACGGCAAGGCGGCGCGTCTCGATCCGTCGCTCGCCGCCGCGCAGTACAACGTCGGCTTCATCCTCTATCGCCTGGGGCGAAACGATGAAGCGTACAAGGCGTACGAGCGCGCGGTGAAGCTCGACCCTTCGCTTCCCCTGTCCTACCTCCACATGGGACTCATCGACTTCGGCGCCGGGCGGATGGAGAACGCCGCGCGATGGCTCGAGGAGGGTCTCGGGAAGCTCAGCGGTGAGGATCGATTGAAAGCGCTCCTGGCTCTCGGGCCGGCCTACCGGGCCCTCGGCGACCTGCCGCGCGCAGTGGAAAGCTATCGGGCCGCGCTCGCGGAGGACCCTCAGGAAGTTACCGCTCTCGTGGGGCTTGGCCGCCTCCTCCGCCAGCAGGGAAAGCTCGAGGACGCGCGTCCGCTCCTGGAGAAGGCCGGAGAGATCGTCCTCGATGGGTCCGGGGTCGCTCTGGAGCTCGCCGCTCTCGCGAGGGCGGAGGGAGACTCCGCGCGCGAGCGCGCCATGTATGAAGAAGCTCTTCGCCGCGACGGCGACCGCCCGGAGATGTGGCCGGTGCGGGTCAATCTCGCGGCGGCCATGGTGAAGAGCGGTGACGTCAAGGATGCCCGCCTCCAGATGGAAATTCTGATGAAGCAGTCGGAGGCCATCCAGGCGAGCGCGCCCGAGGTGGTGAAAGAGCTTCGCACCGCCTACGCGCTTCTCACCGCGCGCGAGGGGAATCTTACGGTTGCGCGCCGCGAGCTCGACGCTGTCCTCGAAGGCGACCCGGCGTTCGCGCCCGCGGTCAACGCCGGGGCCGCGATCGACGCGATCGAGGGCAACGTGGAGAAAGCGTCCAGCTCCTTCCGGGGCATTCTCGGGCGGTCCGGGGGCTCCTCCATCGATTCTCTGGTGCGCGCGAACCTCGGGCAGGCACTCTGGCTCTCGGGCCGCTACGACGAGGCGCGCGAGCACCTTCTCGCGGCTGCCGAGGAGTTTCCCGAGAATGCCGTGGTGCGGTCGGCGCTCGGAGAGATCGCGCTCCGAAAAGGGGACCACGCCGGCGCCGTGCGCGAGCTCGGCGCAGCGGTCGAAAGCTGCAAGGGCGGTTTATCCGCTCCGGCGAAAAAGCCCTCGACCAGGCTCGATCTCGTTCTCGAAGGTCCAGCACCGTCGGATGCGCCCTGCGCTCGCGCGCGAAGGGCTCTCGCGATTGCTCTGGTAGCCTCGGCCGGGGAGAGGATCGCGGAGGCGCAGGGGCGGCGAGAGGTTAACCGCCTCTCTTCCCAAGCCATCGCCCTCGGCCTCGATGGAGCGGCGCTCGCGCAAGCTCACTTCCTGCGGGGGACGGTCGAGCTTCTCGATGGCCAGGACGCGCGCGCGCGCGCCGATCTCGAGAAAGCGCTCGCTTCCGGCCTCGCCGAGAGTCTGAAGGCCACCGCTCGGAACAACCTGGGGGTCGCTCTCTATCGGATGGGGGCGACGGCTGAGGCGCAGCGCCTGTTCGAACAGGCGCGTGCGGCCTCCCCCAAGACGGCGCCGTCGGTTCTGAACCTGGCCATCGCCTACCACGACAGGCGAGAGCCGGAGAAAGCGCTCGCGCTCTACGACGAGTACCTGGCTCTCGGCGGCCGGCGCGGCGCGGACGCGCGCAACTGGGCGGAGGGCATCCGGAGGGTCTACCGATGAGAGTCCTTCGGCCCCTTCTGATTTCGACGCTTGCGCTGGCTGCGATCGCGGCCGGGGCATCCACCGCGACGGGCGAGAAAAAGGCCATGGTAGTGCACCTGCCGGAAGCCCCCATCGAGTCCATGAGCCGGCTTGCGGAGGGCGTGACGGCGCTCGCCGAGTACATCCAGGGGTCGGTCCCCGAGCTCACCCTCGAGGTCAAGGCCTTTCGCAAGTCCGACGATGCCGTCCAGTTCCTCGCGGGTCAGGGGGACGGAACCGCTCTTTTGGTCTGCGATGCCGCCTTTCTTCTGGATCTGCCGGACGACTACGAAGTGACCCATCGCTTCGTGCGCCAGGGCCGCGAGACCGGACGGAAGATCGTAATCGTCAAGAAGGACAGCGGTCTCGAGTCGCTCGCGAGCTTGAAGGGGCGATCGCTCACGATGACGCTCGCAACGACCGAGCCGGTGACGCGCTTTCTCGCTGAAAGCGTCTTCCGGAGCGAGATCGATCCGCAGCACTGGTTCGGCTCGATTGTCCAGGAGACCGACGACTTCACCGCCATCGCCGCCGTTCTCTACGGTCACACCGACGCCGCGCTCGTAGCCGAGGACAACCCTCTCCTGGCAAAACATCTCGACAAGGACCTGGCGTCGATCTATGCGAGCCCCCCGGTTTCCCTCCCGGTCATCGCCGTTCGCCCGGGGGCTTTCGCACCGGGGCAGCTTTCGGCGCTCGCCTCGGGGCTCGATGGACTTTCGAGCCGGCCCGAGGCGGAGCCCATCCGCGCCGTCCTCGCCATCGACGGATTCCGCCGGGTGGAGGAGGGTTCTCGGCGCGCCGCCGACTTGCTCGCGGGGTCGAGCGTGCGGCGCGAGCTCGAGATCGCGATTCCGCCGGTCCCGCTCCCTCCCATTCCCGCGGAGTTTCAGCCGCTCCCGCCGGGCGCGGTTCCGTTCGTGGTCGGAGTGGAGCTGGGAGAAGTGGTCATTCCAGCCGAGCTCGTCGATTCCGCGCTGAAGCCAAAAACTGAGGCCACCCCGCCAGCCAAGAAGAGCGGTCGCGAGCCATGACACCCGAAGAACGCCAGCTCCTCGTCGTCGACGACAACGAAGTCAACCGCGACATGCTCTCGCGGCGCCTCTCGCGCAAGGGCTATCAGGTCAAGACGGCGTCGAACGGCCACGATGCCCTCAAGATGATCGAGAACGGATCGTTCGACCTGGTTCTCCTCGACATCATGATGCCGGGGCTGAACGGAATCGAAGTGCTCAAGATCCTGCGCCAGAAATACTCGACGGCGGAGCTTCCGATCATCATGGCCACCGCCAAGGACCGGAGCGAAGACGTCGTCGAAGCGCTCGAGCTCGGAGCCAACGACTACGTGACCAAACCCATCGACTTTCCCGTGGTGCTCGCCCGGGTCACGGCGCACCTGCGGCAGAAAGTCGCGGCGGCGCCGAAGAAGGACTCGAGCCCGAGCCCCCAGGAAATCGGGCCGGGCGCGGTGCTGGCGGAGAAGTATCTTCTCGAAGACAAGCTCGGCACCGGAAGCTTCGGAACGGTCTATCGCGGCAAGCACCTCAGCTTGCAGCAGGCGGTCGCGGTCAAGGTCCTGCAGACGAGCCTCGCCCCCGCGTCCGAGGCGCTCGCTCGGTTTCGCCGCGAGGGGATCTCCGCCTGCCGGGTGCGCCATCCCAACGCGGTGTCGGTCCTCGACTTCGGAATCACCGCGACGGGCGTCGCCTACCTGGTGATGGAGCTTCTCGAGGGGCGCTCTCTCGCCGACGAGTTGAAAGAGAAGGGAACGCTCACGCCGCTTCGGTGCGCGAGGATCCTCGATCCCATCTGCAACGTCCTCGCCGAGGTTCACGCCCAGGGGATGGTCCACCGCGACATCAAGCCCGCGAACATCTTCATCCATGACGGACACGCGGGGGAGATCGTCAAGGTGCTCGACTTCGGAATCGCGAAGCTCGTCGGGGACGTGACCAACGAGGAGCACCTTACCGTCGAAGGCAGCATCCTGGGAACGCCGACGTACATGGCGCCGGAGCGTTTCAGCAACGAAAACTACGACGGGCGCGCCGATGTCTACAGCCTGGGCGTGCTCCTGTATCGCATGCTCGGCGGGAGGACTCCATTCCAATCGAGGGACCTCATGGCGCTCGCGATGCAGCATTTGCGAGAGACGCCGCGGTCGCTCCGGGAGCTGAACCCCATGGTGACCCCGGAGCTCGAAGCGGTGGTCATGGCGACCCTGAGCAAGAGCATGCACGACCGGCCGTCCGCCGCCGAGCTTTCACGGCAATTCGGTCAGGCGGTGGGGCGAAGAGCCGGTGACGTTCGTCGGGTCCAGGTCGTTGCGCCGGTGTTCGAGCCTCCGCCATTGCCGCCGCCCCCGGAGCGCGAAGAGGGGTCGGAGCCGACGCACATCATCGACGCCACCGAAATCCAGAGCGACGGACTCTCCGAGGACGATCGAAATCCCATGCGCCGGCTCCTCGACAAGATCTTCGACTCGGAAAACTAGTATTCTGGCGGCATGACGCCAAACATGCCGACCCCCGAGCGAATCTTCGAGACCATGAACGCCTTCCAGCGCACCCAGGCGCTGGGCGCGGCTATCGAGCTCGACCTCTTCACCGCCATCGGCGCCTTGGGCGCGACGGAGGAACGCCTCGCGACCGCCAAGTCCCTGGGCGAGAAGCTCGGAGCGGCCGAGAGAGGCGTTCGCATCCTCTGCGACTACCTCGTCGTGATCGGCTTGCTGGCGAAAAGCGACGGCCGGTACTCTCTCGCCCCCGATACCGCGGTCTTCCTCGACCGGCGCTCTCCCGGGTACATGGGAACGGCGGCGCGGTTCCTGATGTCGCCGGGCCTGAAGGAGGCGTTCGGCGACGTCGCCGGGACGGTGCGCCGGGGTGGGACGAGTCTCGATGGCCAGGGCACCGTCGAGCCCAACAATCCGATATGGGTCGAGTTCGCTCGCGGCATGGCGCCCCTGGTGAGACCGGCGGCGGAGTTCGTGGCGGAGCTCGCCGGCGAGGTTAAGAAGGTGCTCGACATCGCTGCAGGCCACGGCCTCTTCGGGATTCACGTCGCGAAGAGGAGCCCTTCGGCGGAGATCTACGCGGTCGATTGGCCCGCGGTCCTCGAGGTCGCCCGCGAGAACGCGGAGAGCGCGGGAGTGTCGAAGCGGCTGCGCTTCATTCCCGGAAGCGCTTTCGAGGTCGACTTCGGTGATGGGCACGACGTGGCGCTCCTCACGAACTTCTTCCACCACTTCGACAAACCAACGTGTGTCGGTCTGATGAAGAAGGTCCACCGAGCGCTCGGCGCAGGAGGCCGGGCCCTTACTCTGGAGTTCGTGCCCAACGACGACCGCGTCACGCCGCCCCAGCCCGCGGCCTTCAGCTTCATCATGCTCAACACCACGCCTTCGGGCGACGCCTATACCTTCGCCGAATACCAGGAGATGTTCCGGGAGGCGGGCTTCACCAAGAGCGAGATCCATCAGCCGCCGGGGTTGCCGCAGTCGGTGATTCAGTCGTTCAAGTAAGCTGGCTCTTTGCGAGGGGTGATTTCGTAACGTTGGAAACTGGAAGGAGCTTTTCAATGTGGCGCCTACTTCCTGCTTGGTTACAGGTCTCTCAACCAAATGCAGAGAGACGCGTTACCCCGAGCGAGCACGGGTGAACCGTATGGGACCTGGCCTCCGAGCATCCGGCATGGGCCCTCGCCGGGGTAGTGGTGCTCGTAGTTGCAATAAGCTTCCTCGTTTGGCTGGTGAAGAAGGGGGTTTTTGTCAAAATCGGCGACTACTTCCAACTGGGCCACGCTGGCGACAATGGAAAAAAACCTCAGGGGCACGAACGCGAAAGTACGGTCCCATCGGGTACACCGGAACTTTACACGCGCGACGTCGTTCGATCGCGATTCCTCGATCCAGCGGGCAAGCTGTTCAAGTCAGCGATGGCTTCTCCCCCCCGGATCCTGGCAGATTTCGACATCGAGATGAGGGTGAAGTCGGACTTCCTTGTGGAACACGTCAAACACCAAACGATTATGGCAGTACAACATCCAGTGTTCGTGCTACCGTTCTCGTGCGCTGGCGACAGCGCTCTAACTCTCTCAGAGGTCAATTTCGTCGCAAGGACCAACAACAAGGGCCAGGAGCTTCACGTCATTCCTGCGAGCGATGACCCAACGTCAAAGGAGTTCCTGGTGTTCGTTGACCCGCCAATCATGCCGGGTGGACCTCCGCTGCACATGGAAGTTCGGCACCAATGGCCCAAGGCCAGCCTAAATCTTGAAAAGGTGGGAGTTTGGGACAAGCATGCGATACACATTCCAGACTGGCTGGAGTCGAATCTGACACGGCTGACTATCCGCGTCGAACTGGAGGGAGACGGGGCTTATGAGTTTGACGCGCGATTCAACGCACAATCCGAATCGAAGACTGACAAGTCATACAGCTGCCACGTCGATAACATCGCACGCGGTACGTACTTGGTTTTTAGAATCAGACGGCGTTAGCCCTTCGTGATCGTCCCACGTAGCACGGATATCACCTCTTTTGGGAGTATAGCACGGTCGTACGAACATGCGAAGGCCGTTACTCGCGGGGAATGTCGCCACTGAGACCGTCGACGGATCCCTGAGAAACCTCTCATTCCACTGGAGTTCCGGCACCTCATTCTCGCACGAACGAGTGCGATCAACACCAATATAACATTCCCGATGGAAAAGACGGTCGGCTGGAACTGGCGAACTCGCGGTGCTTTTCCTAGCCGTCGACCGATGCTCATCGGCTTGTTATCCACGTTTCGCGCTCTAGGTCCGCCCACGGCGCCTTCGGAGGCGAGATGACCGAACTGAGGCACCAATGCAAAACAATAAACGGTCAGGGCAGGAATCTGTGCGCGGAGCCTTTCTCCGGAAGCCGGCAGGCGTCGAGCTTTCCGAACCAGCGATAGCGGTGGGCGGCGATCCAGTCGTAGGCAGCGTCGCGCGCCACGCGGGGAAGCAGGCGAAAGAGAGCGAGCACACGATACCTGCCGCCGAGGTCTCGAAGGATCGCGGCCGCGGCGTCGGAACGAAAGTAAACGGTCTCGCCCGGGCCACTGAAGTCGCGCACGTAAACAACCGTCGATAGGTCTTCCGTCGCCTCCGGGTGTCGGTGGAGAACCTCTCGGGCGGTCTCGCCCTGAAGTGGAGCGAATCTCAGGCGTGCTCCGCGATCCGCGTCGACGAGCCACCGCATGGAGGAATCGCAAAGGACGCACACACCGTCGAAGAGAACGAGACCACGCGACGTCGGTAGAGCTGAACTCATGCATCGGACCTGGCAACGGGCCCGGAGGGCCCGGTATTCAGGCGCCGAGCGAGGAGCGAGGCGCCGCGAGCGAGCCGAGGAGGCGAGCGAGCATTGATCAATGCGTCATCGCGTAGATCGCGATGTTCACTCCCAAGGGGTAGGCGCGGATCGAGAATCGATAGAAGAACTCCTCGTCCTCGCCCTCGCGCTCCCAGCCGTCGGCGATGTCCGTGTTGTGGGTCATGATCACCATGAGCCGGCCGCGCTCATCGAAGATTCCGCGGAAGTGCACCTCCTCGGATTCGCTTCCGCGCTCCGACGTCCCGACGCCCCCCGAGCGCCGCCAGAACTGGATCGAAGGCACCTGGGGCACCTCGCGAACGGTGAAAAATGTCTGGAAAATCGGATGGTCGAAGGGAATGTCGACGATCGGATATCGGTCGGGCGGGAGGACTCGCGCCATCTCCCCGGACCAGTGCTCCCAGGCGGCTTCGCCCCAGAAGTCGTCGACGTAGAGTATTCCTCCCCGAAGGAGGTACTCCCGCAAGCGCTCCGCCTCAGGCTCGGTGAAGCCCGCGGTGCCCACATCCGACATGAAGATGAAGGGGTAGGTGAAGAGGGCGTCGTCGGTGAGAGTCACCACGACGTGTTTCGGGCTTCCGTCGCCGTCACGGTTGATGTCGGCGGTCGTGAGCTCGGAGAGGCGAATCATGAAGTTCGCGTCGGAGTCGGGATAGTCGGTATTCCAGCCGTGGCCCAGCGGCTCGTCGCGGACGCTTTGATAAAGTATCCGGCAGAACGAGAACGCCCGATCGCGGAGATCCTCAGGATCGGGAAAGCGGGGTGGCACGCGATTCCACCAACCGCGCCAATTGGAGTTGGCCCAGAAGGACCAGTCGGGAGTCTCTTGCGCCGAGGCCAGGGCGAGCGACAAACCCACGGCCGGTAGGCCGATGAGCATGCCCGCAAGCCACCGTCGCGGGCGGCCTGTATCTGCCACGGCGTTTCGATGGTAAGGCGAATCGCGATCGAGAGCAAGTCGCTACGCCAGCGCTTCCAGCTTGGTTAACCAGTCCGCAAAATGCCGACAGCCGCGGCGGATTCTCTCGAGACCAATTCGCTTCGTGGTAAGCGACCCGTGAAGCATTTTCCGAAAATGTGGAGCAAGCGCGACGATGCGCTTCGAGGGGGCGGTATTCGGGTCGTCGTCGATGGCTTCGGGTTCTCCGGAGTTCTTGACGATTTCAATAAACTTCGACTCGTGAGCGGGAACCTGCAGGACTTCCGATAGCTCTTTGGGACCGCAGAACAGCAGCGCTTCGAACTCGTGAAGCTGAACGTATGGTACGAAGCGCTTCGGATCGAATCCTGAGCTCAATGTGTTGCAGACGTCCTCATGCATTCCTCTTTCCACGATCTCTACCCCAAGCCTGAATGTCTTCGTCTTTCCGTCGAGGACGCCGGGCCAGCCGCCCGGTAGTCCGTAGTAATCGAACATCGTCGTACAAATGCGTCCCGACTGTTGTTTCGTTTCAGGGCAGAGAGAATGTCGCGTCGAGCACTCTCCCAGCTCCGAACGCCACCTTTGTGGTTCGGCTTTCCGACGATTTGCGCGTCGAGATAGATACCCTTCGTTCCGAGTTCTGGTGCGATCATCTCGCTGCAGAAGGCTTGTTCAGTGCGCCCCTCGACGATGACGACGACCCTACTCATGAACGGGGCCGCCCTGGAACACGTTCTTCTGCCAGAGCTCCCCGAGCGTGTAGTTCTCGAGCCACTCGGAGAGCTCGTCGGTGCCGAGTCGCCTAAAGGTGGATGCACCCTCCTCGCGATCGACAACAACGACGTCCTCAGCTTCGAAGTGGTCGAGGAGCGGCGCCGATTGCGTGGAAACGATGATTTGCGAACGAGACGCTGCCTGCTTGATCAGAGGGTGACTGCGATCTCCTTGGTTACCTGAGGTCCGAGAAACAGGTGGACGTCCGCCCCTCCTCCTTTTTCGACAGCAAGATTCATCTCTTGTTTCACGACTGAACGGAGGAGTGCAAAGAGGCTGACGAAGTTGCTCTTTCCGACGCCGTTGCCTCCGATGAGGACGTTCAACGGTCGAAGAATGAAATTCTCGAGGCTGCGAATCGACCTGAAGCCTTTCACGGTGATTCGATCAACGGTGTATTGCATGGCCGAATCGAGTATCGCCCCACTCGGGACAGAGATTCAAGTCGCGACGTGAAGGCTGAGCGGTCAATAAATCAGAGCCGCCGCTCTCATCGGGGCTCCGTTTCCGTCCTGGATCTTCAGCGGGAAGCCCACGAACACGATTTCATCCTCGCCCACCAGGCTTTCGAGATTGACCAGGCCTTCGATGTTCGGGATCTCGCGCGAGAGAAACGCGATGTGCTCGGGACAGACGTTCTCGGATCCCGTGACTCCCTGCTCGAGGAGCTTCATGTAGCCCTTCATGCTCCCGAGGCTCGGCATGTCGGAGGCGAACGCCTTGATGGGAATCTGGGCGAGATATTCGGCCGCTTCGGCGGAGAGGTAGGCATAGGACGGTAGCTCATCCGGGCTCGACGGGGCCTGGTAGCCGACGACCACGAGCACGATGTCCCCGGGCTCGATCCCGCGGTTCTCGAAGTCCGCGCGCACCAGCGGTTCGTCCTTCGGCTTCGAGCGGAAGTCGAGAAGCTTCGCCTTTCCGTAGAACCGCTCCAGGGGCGCCTGGTCGCTCGATTTGCCTCCCTTGATGAGATGGCTCGGCGGGTCGTAGTGCGGCCCGACGTGGTTCGAAAGGCTATAGACGGCTTCTCCCAGATAGAAGGGCTCTTCGATCACCTTCACGTCGAACCGGGTGCGGGGGGCCATGCCGAAAGCGGCGATCGCTTTCTCCCCGAGGGCCACCGTGGGAAAGTCCTCACCGATCGTGGGAGAGAGGTCGACGACGGCCCGCGGCATTTTCAGCTCGGGCTCGGGCGCATCCGGTTGCGCGCAGCGCATCAGACTGAACAGGGAGAACGATCCGAGGAGTGCCGCGGCCAATAACGATGAAGATCGCATGGGTTACCTCACATTGAAAAACGCGCATCCATCTTGAACCGGACAGATCTCGCAGGCCGGCGCCGATCTTCGGCAAGTCTCCTGGCCGTGGCGCTTCAGCAGCAGGTGAGCGCGGATGAGCCAATCGCAATCGGCCACGATCTCCTCCGAAACCGCATCTCGAACCGAGCGGTAGGAGGCTCCATAGCTCTTGCTCTCCTTCCCGTAGCCGAGGCGCAGGAGCACGCGAAGACCGTTCGACTCCAGCGCGAATACCGGATGGGTACCGGTGAAGAGCAGGATCTTCTCGGCTCCCGGCCCACCAATGGACGGGAACTTTCGCAGCTTCCGCATCGCCTCCTTCGGCAGAAGAGCGAGCGCGGATCCGACGTCGCCGCCGAAATCCTTGGCCGCAATCTCGGCGCACCTCTTGAGCGTTGCCACCCGAAGGTCGGGTTTGATCCCGAAGGAGGCCACCGCCCAGAGGCTATCTGCTGTAGCTGCCAGGATGTCCGCGGGGCGGAGCCCGACCGTCTTTTTCAGAAGCGCGAAAGCGCCGGTCCTCTTCTCGTCATCGACGAGGTAGGCGACGTTCTCCCACAGAACCAGCTCGAACGGGTCCTTCGTCTTCGGGGCGGTCGGACGGCCGTACTGCTTTTCGAGAGCATTGAGCCGTCGCGCGAGCGACTTCTTCACGGACTTAACTGGCTGTCGGTCGTCGGTCTCGGCTTCTGTCCCCAAGCCTCTTTGGGGAAGGCCTTCAACACCTCGCGCGTCAGGTCCCACTCGGGAAAAGAGTGATCTCCCGGAAGCCAGTCGAGCCCTCTCCTCACGATGACGAGATCGTAGGAGGGCACGACGACGGCGTGCTGTCCGCGGTTTCCTGCCGTGGTGTACGCGTCGGGGGGGACGTCCTGGCGATCGTCGGGAACGAGCCACCACTGGCCGCCGTAGAACCCGCCGCGGCCGAGGGTCGCTGGCGCCGGCGTTCGCGAGAAATCGATCCAGGATTCGGGCACGATGGTCTCGCCGTTCGGGTTCGGCCACTTCCCGCGGTTCAGGTAGAGAAGCGCGAACCGGGCGAGGTCCCGCGCGTTGGTGTATACCTGGCTGCTCAGGATGTAGTCGCCGAAACGGTCGACTCCGGGAATGGTGCTCCGCATGCCGATGCGATCGAGGAGCGCTCTCCGCGGAAACTCCCGGTAGTCCTTCTCGCCGAGCGCCGTCTTCAGCGCATGAACCGCGAGAAGCGTGTCGTAGTTCTCGTAGTCCCAGGACGTCCCCGGCCGGGTGACCAGCCCGCGGTCGCGGGCGCCCTCGACCGAGCTCGCCCCTGCCCAGTAGCTCAGGCACGATCCGACGACGGCGCATTTCTTGTTGTCGACAGGCTCGAGGCCACTCGACATGTGGAGGACATTTCTTAGCGTGATGCTTCGCCTCGGGTCGCCTTCGTCGTAGGGGAGGGGCGAGTCGAGGGAGAGCTTCCCTTCGGAGATCGCGATTCCGATGAGAGCGCTCGCGATGCTCTTCGCCGTCGACCAGGTGCGCGTCCGGGTGGTGCGGTCGACTCCAGGCGCGTAGCGCTCGAAGACGATGTCGCCGCGGTGTACCACGAGGAGGCTGAGCGTGATCTGCGAGGGATGCCCGTGGGTCGCGCGATCGAACGTCCATTCCCAGGCCGCCTCGAGAGACTTGGCATCGACGCCCGGGGGAAGAGGCTTCTCAGGGACGAGGTCACCGTTCGGCCAGGGGATCGTCGCCGCGTCGCCGGGAGAAGGGGGAAGCCGCAGCTCGGGGAGGGAGTCGACATCGTCGAAGTCCTGGTCGGGCGCGAGCATGATGCAGCCCAGACCTTCGCGGTAGGCGGCTCTCATGACCGGGGCGGGGAAGTTGCCGCCTCCGCCGACGGCGACCGTCCGCCGCGTCTCGTCGATCGCAACCTCGTTCGCCGGGAGGACCGGCATCCGATCGAGCTTCAGCTCCTGCTCGTAGATCAGCTCCAGTGGGCGGTTCGAGACGAACCGGCCGTTGCAAATCATGAAGGCCTGGGTCCCGAGAGTCACCAGAAGCTCGGTCGGACGATGGTAGTTGTACTCGGCCCATGCTGGAGCGGCCGTAAGAAAACCGAGGATGCAGACGGCAAATCGGCGCATGACGACCTCCGCCGGGGAAAGTAGCATGAAACCGGTCGCCGCGCTCGCCTCAGGGTGCGGGGCCGACCGCAACCCCCCAGGGGGAGTTGCCGACGGGAACGCGCGCCAGGACTTGAAGCGTCTCGGTGTCCACCACCGAGACGTCGTTCGACGGCCCGTTCGCCGTGTAAAGACGTCGTCCGTCGGTAGAGAGAGCGATCCCCCATGGCCGTTCCCCGGCCTCCACCTCGCCCATGACTTCGAGAGTCTCGAGATCGACGACCGACACCGTCTTCGATCGCCCGTTGCTCACGTAGAGCCGCCGGTCGTCGGGAGAGACCGCGACTCCCATGGAGCGCGAGCCCTTGGGAAGAGAAATGGTAGCGACGACCTTCTGAGAAGCGACGTCGATGACCGAGACCGTACCGTCGATCTCCGAGCTCACGAACGCCCGCTTCCCATCGGAGGAGAAGCAGGCGTCGCGGGGACGATGGCCCACGGGAATCTTCGCGACAACCTCTCCCGTCGAAGTCGCGATGACGGTGACGTCGTGGTCGGTCTCGCCGGTGACGTAGACCCAGCGCCCGTCGGGGCTGGTGCGAACGCCCTCCGGCTCCTGCCCGACGGGCACGGTCTTTACGATTTCGCCCGAGTCGACGTCCACGATGCTCGCGACCCCCGCGTCCTCGTTCGAGACGTAGAGGCGCTTGCCGTCGAGGCTCAGGTCGAACTGCTCGGGGTCGGAGCCTCCGGGCAGGACCGCAAGCACCCGCCGCTCGACGACGTCGACGACGGCGATGCCGTCGAGCGACTTGTCGACCACCTGCTTCTCGCATTCCTCGTCGCTCATCCACGGAGGGCATTTGGGGGAGCCGCTCAGGGCGACGTAAACGCGCGCTCCGTCTCGTCCCGCCCGCACCCCGCGCGGGCGCTTTCCGACTTCGATCGTCGCGACCACCTCGTGGGTGTCGGTCGAGATCACGGAGAGCGTTCCGGAGTCTTCGTTCGAGACGTAGACGAGCTCGCCCCCTGTCTTCTGACAGCCGGCGAAGGCTCCGAGGAGCAAGAGGATGCGGTACAGCCGGTACAGCTTGATGCACATGGGCGGCAATGTTAGGCTCCCGGGCGCCAGAAAAACCACCGGGGTCTTTGTATGACTCATCGATGTCTCCTCGCTTCGTGTCTGCTCCTTGTCGCCCTCGCTTCGTCCGCGCAGGACGAGGGCGTCCTCCGCGGACGAAAGCTCTTCGACAGCCACTGCTCGCGCTGCCACAACATGGGCGGGACGGGCGGGGAGGGCCCGAGTCTCGCGCGCCCGACCCTGCGGCACGCCGCCGACGAGGAGGCTCTGGTGAAGGTGATCCAGGAGGGAATCGAAGGCACCGACATGCCCGGTGCCTGGCAAATCTCCGAGAACGAAGTCCGGCAGATCGCGGCCTACGTTCGATCGCTTTCGAGGGTGGAATTGGCGCCTCTCCCCGGAGATCGCGAACGGGGACGGGACGTGTTCGAGGGTGCGAGCGGATGCGGAAGCTGTCACATGGTCGAGGGCCAGGGCGGCATCCTCGGTCCGGACCTGAGCGACGTGGGTTTGCGCCGAGGCGCCGCCTATCTTCGCGAGTCCCTCGTCTCTCCCGGCGCGACGATTCCCGGGCGATTTCTGCTGGTGCGAGCCCAAACCCGCACAGGACAGGAAGTGGTCGGAGTGCGGGTGAACGAGGACTCGTTCACCATCCAGCTCCGCGATCAGGCGGGCCGCATCCACTCGCTTTCGAAGCTCGAGCTCGAGGATCTCGAGAAGGCCTTCGGCGAGAGCTTGATGCCGAGCTATGGATCGGAGCTGAGCGCCTCTGAGCTCGATGACCTTATCGCCTATCTCGCCAGCTTGAGAGGTGAGCCGTGAAGAAGTCCGGTTTCGTTATCGTCGTGCTTGCCCTGGCGCCGGCCGCCATGGCCCAGGTGAGTTATGAGCGCATCAAGAACCCCGCGGGCGAGCCTGCGAGCTGGCTCACGTACTCGGGGAACTACGCTTCCCATCGGTTTTCCGGGCTCGACGAGATCGACGCCTCGAACGTGAGTCGCCTCCGGCCCGTGTGGCTCTACCAGACGACGAGCGGAGGAGAGCTCGAGACCTCGCCCCTCGTCGCCGATGGCCTCATGTACCTGAGCGAGCCTCCCGCCACCGTAACCGCGCTCGACGTGAAGACCGGCCGGCCCGTCTGGAGTTGGTCTCGTCCCATGCCGACGGACCTTCGAACGCTCGGATTTCCTCGCACCAACCGCGGGCTCGCGGTCCTCGGCGACAACGTCTACATCGGGACTCTCGACAACCACGTGGTCGCTCTCGACGCGGCCTCGGGCGCCGTCCGCTGGGACGTCCAGATCGCGGAGAACTCTCTCGGGTACTGCATCACCGCGGCTCCCCTCGCGATCGACGGGAAGATCATCATCGGCGTGAGCGGGGGCGAGGCGGGAGTCCGCGGCTTTCTCGACGCTCTCAACGCCGAAACCGGTGAGCGTCTCTGGCGCTTCTGGACCATTCCCGGTCCGGGGGAGCCCGGCCACGAAACCTGGAGCGGCGACGCCTGGAAGACGGGTGGAGGCGCTACCTGGCTCACGGGCTCCTACGATCCGGAGCTCGACCTTCTTTACTGGGGTGTGGGAAACCCCGCCCCCGACTGGAACGGCGACGTTCGCCCCGGCGACAACCTCTATACCTGCGCCCTCATCGCTCTCGATGCCAAGACCGGCAAGCTGAAATGGCATTTCCAGTTCACGCCCCACGACGTGCACGATTGGGACGCGAACCAGATTCCGATCCTGGTCGATGCCGAGATCGACGGCAGGCCCCGGAAGCTCGTGGTGATGGCGAACCGGAACGCGTTCTACTACGTTCTGGATCGAGAATTGGGGACGTTCCTCCTGGCGAGTCAATATTCGAAGCAGACCTGGGCCAAGGAGATCGACGAGAGGGGACGGCCAGTGGTGCTTCCGAATACGGAGCCCACCGAAGAGGGGACGCTCGTCTGGCCGAGCCTCCAGGGTGCCACGAACTGGTTCAGCCCGTCGTACAGTCCGAAGACGCGGCTCCTTTACGTCGCGGTGCGCGAGATGGGCTCTTACTATTACAAGGCCGAGGCCGAATACGACGCCGGGGCCTTATTCATGGGCGGCGGGGAAAGGGCGCTCGACGGCGACGAGGCCTCGGGGGCGATCCGCGCGATCGACATCGCGACCGGAAAGACAATGTGGAACTTCCAGCAGCACTCGCCTCCGTGGGCGGGTGTGCTCTCGACCGCGGGAGGTCTGGTCTTCGCCGGCGCGGAAGAGGGGAATTTCTTCGCCCTCGATGCCTCGACGGGTGAGCCGCGCTGGCAGTTCCAGACCGGCGGAGGCGTGCGCGCGAATCCCATCGCCTTCGAGATCGATGGCCGACAACACATCGCCATCGCCGCGGGCAAGGCGATCCTGGTCTTCGGGCTCTAGCTCTTCTTTCGCGCGCTCTTCTTCTTTTTGGGCCGGGTCGCGGGGGCTTTCTTGAGTCTCTCGACTTCCCTCCGGAGGGATTCCACTTCCGCACGCGAGGCGAGCCCCATCGACTTCATCGCCGCCGCGACCTTCTCATCCACGATACGTTCGAGGTCAGAGAGCGCCGAAGAGGCCTTCGACTTCGCCGTCGAGACCGACTCCTTGAAGGCGCCGCTCGCCTTGCCGATCGGTTCCTTGAGCGTCTTTTCGTAGCCCTCACCGCTCTCGACCAGCGACTCGAAGATCTCGTCGCCTCGCTGTTCCGCTTCCGCGATGGCACCCAGTCCCGCGAGCCATATCCTGCGGGCCGAGGCACTCAACCGTTTGAACGCGTCCGTGTCTTTCTTCGCCATGTTCATGGATCCTGGTTGGTCGTAGGGCGCATCCGCTCCTGCTTCTGCGCTTCCACCATGCGGGCGACGTCCGCGAGGAGCTCCCGCGCGTCGTAGACGATCCCGTCTTTGATCGTGTACTTGATTCCGCCGACCCGCTCCGCTTTTCCCGTCCCATCGTTCAGACGGACGGCGCCGGTGCCGTAGAGGAC
>CAZKNR010000212.1:0-35251 GCA_964553925.1 uncultured Acidobacteriota bacterium | reverse complement strand
AAACCGCGCCGGAGAGAGCGGTGATGGTCGATCTTGGCGAAGCCGAGGTCCTCGAATGCCTTGAATGCCTTGAATGGAAGAGTTCGGAGCTTCTCCGCGGCGCCGTCCGCGGTCATCTCCCCTTGCTCGACGGCCTTGAGGATTTTCCGAAGCCTTTCGGGATCCATTGGCGGGCCCACTTTAGCAGGTTTAGCCCCAGGAGGAGGAAGAAGGGCCCGTACTCGAGGAGCTTGATGAAGGAAACCTCCTGCCAGGGCTCGCCCGCGGCCGCGAGGTAGGAGGCGTGATAGCTCAGGGCCACGCTCGCCTGGAGAAAGAGCCACGCCGGATGGGGAAAGACCGCGAGAAGCGGCGCAATCCAGAGGAGGTACCAGGGGTGAACCGTGGGGGTCAGAAGGAGGATGGCGCCGAGCGTCCAGAACGAGGCTCGAACGGGAGGAGTCTTTTGCCAGAGGAGCCCGAGCGTGAGGGCGATGAGAATCGCCGCGACGACGAGCTTGGCGCTCGAGAGGGAGCCGGTCAGAAGGAAGAGAACGTGGAACAGGCTGTCGTTTCCTCGCCAGCGTAGGGCGTACTCCGAAATCCCTCGAAACGCGAGCTCGCCCGCGGAGGCGTAGGGGAGTACCGCGAGGGCCGTCGCCACGGGCACGGCCCAGAAAGTCCGGAACGGAACGAAACGCGCGAAGAAGGGAAGAAGGGCGAACCCGGCGAGTTTCGCGAGGCCGGATGCGGTCGCGAGCGCTATCGATGAGAGCCCTTGCCTTCGCTCGAAAGCCCAGAGCGCCGCGATTAGAAAAAAAACCGCGGCCACGTCGTTGTGGCCGCTTCCCGCGATCTCCACGAGGGGAAGAGGACTCCAGGCGTAGAGGAGCGCCCGCAGCGGATTGAGGCCGAGTGCTTCGAGGAGTCGCGTGAGGGCGAAGATGAGGGCGAGATCGAACAGGGTGAAGAACGCCTTCATCCAGAGAAGACTCGAGGAGACCGAGGTCGCCGCGTAGAAGAGCATCTGCATCAGAGGGGGGTAGAGGGTCGGGATGTCCTTGTTGTTGATGCCGGCGTAGATCTCCGGGAGCTCGTCCCTGAGGGGCGTGAGAACCGGATCTCCGGGGGCGTAGAGGTAGGGGTTGATCCCGGCGTGCTGCACGCGACCGTCCCATACGTAGCGAAAGATGTCGTCGGAGAGGACGGGGTCGGTGAGAAGGAAGAGCGCGCGCAGGACCGCCGCGACCCCGAGAACGAGCGCCGTATCCGATCCCCGCGAGCTCTTCCTCATCTGGCTCATCTGGCTCATCTGGTCCCGGACGACGATGTAGCTCGCCGCGAGCCAGGGGAGAGACATCGCCATGTAGAGCGCGAGGTAGAGGGGAAAGGTCGATTCCCTGTCGACGTACAAGGCGGCGAGAAGCGCGAGCACGATCTCGACCGCGGCCAAGATCGAGACGATCCGGATGGGCATTCTCGGCATTTGGGCTTTGTCCTCCGGCAGTCTACGATACGGAGATGTTTTCGACGGGCCTCATGAGTCTATGAATTTGTTGAGCGACCTCCTGCTTGCCCTTTACTTTGCGGTCCTCACTACGCTCGCGATCTTCGGGATCCATCGTTACCGGATGGTGTATCTCTACTTCCGGAATCGCCACCTCTGCCTCGAGCCATCCGCCCGCTTCGAAACGCTCCCGCGCGTCACCATCCAGCTCCCGGTCTACAACGAGCTCTACGTGGTTGAGAGGCTCATCGACTCCGTTTGCCGTCTCGACTACCCGCGAGAGCTTCTCGAGATTCAGGTCCTCGACGACTCGACCGACGAGACCAAGGACCGCGCCCGAGCCCGGGTCGAGCTCCATCGGGAGCGGGGCGTCGACATTCACTACCTTCATCGATCCGATCGAACCGGCTTCAAAGCGGGCGCCCTCGCCTCTGGTCTCGCGGCCGCCAAGGGAGAAATTATCGGCATCTTCGACGCCGATTTCGTTCCGGGCCCCGAATTCCTCCAGGAGACGGTCCACCACTTCGTGGACCGCGAGGTCGGGATGGTCCAGGCGCGATGGGGTCACATCAATGACTCGTACTCGCTCCTGACCCGAATTCAGGCGGTGCTCCTCGACGCCCATTTCGTGCTGGAGCACGGCGGGCGCCACCGCTCCGGGGCGTTCTTCAATTTCAACGGCACCGCCGGACTCTGGCGACGCGAGGCCATCGAGAAGGCCGGAGGATGGCAGCACGACACGCTGACCGAGGACATGGATCTCTCCTACCGGGCCCAGCTCGCCGGCTTCCGCTTCGTGTTCCTCCCTGGGGTCGTCGCGCCCGCGGAGATTCCGGTCTCGATGAGCGCCTTCAAGAGCCAGCAGCATCGGTGGTCGAAGGGCTCGATCCAGACGGCGAGGAAGCTCCTTCCGCGGATTCTCGCGAGCCCCTTGAGCCTCCGCGTCAAGGTCGAGGCCCTCTTTCATCTGACCGCGAACCTGGCCTACCCGCTCATGGTGCTGCTCTCGGCCCTCATGTTCCCGAGCATGTTGATCCGCTTCGACATGGGCTTTGCGGAGATGCTGCTCCTCGACGTTCCGCTCTTTCTCCTCGCGACGGCGTCGGTCACGAGCTTCTACGTCGTCTCGCAGCGCGAGCTCTACCCGGACTGGCGGCAGCGTCTCAAGGTCCTTCCCATGCTGCTCGCGCTCGGAATCGGAATGTGCCTTTCGAACGCGCGGGCGGTCGTCGAGGCCTTGATGGGGAAGGAAACTTCGTTCGTGAGGACCCCGAAGTACCGGATCGAGTCGTCCGCCGACGGCTGGAAGCAGAAGAAATACCGGGGCCTCGAAAGGACACGCTACCTTCCTTCGATCGAAGTGGCTGTCGGTCTGTACTTCACGGTGAGCGTGGCCTACGCGGCGACCCACCAGATTCTCGGCTCGATTCCGTTTCTGGTTCTCTTCCAGGTTGGATTTCTGTATACGGGTGTTCTCTCCCTCTGGGAGTCCGTGGATCTGAAGGGTCTTCCGCCGGGATCGGTGGCGAGACAAGCGCTTCACCCTCCACTGGCGACGGGCTGAGCCTTGGCTTAAGGCCGGGCGCCCATGATCGATGATAGACTCATTCGCTGGAAAGCCATGAATCGCGATCTCGTGTTCTTTGTGTCGGGGCTCGCGTTCGGGGTCGCGGCCGGCTACTTCGTCTTTCGCGCTGTCTCTCCTTCGGCTGCCCCCGCCGCCGCCGAATCGGCGGCGATGCCGGGCTCGACCATCGGCCTCGACGCGAAAAGCGAGGCGCCCGAGTTCAATGAGCTCGACGAGAACGAGATCCAGACTCTCGAGGTCGAGGCCCGCGACAATCCCCGGGACGGCGCGGTGCGCACCCGGATCGGGGGCCTCTACATGGAGGCGGGCCGTCACGGCGACGCGGTGCCCTGGCTCGAGGAGGCCATCCGGATCGATCCCGAGGATCTCCATGCCCGCAACCACCTCGCGATCGCGTACCTGAACCTCGGACGGCTGGAGCCCGCCGTCGCCGCCTTCGAGGACAACCTCGGGAGGGACCCAGCCCACGCCCCGAGCCTCCTCGGCCTCGGGCGTATCAAGCTCTACGTACAGAAGGACATCCAGGGTGGGCTCGCGCTCTGGGAGAAGCTCATGGAAGTCGCGCCCGATTCGGCGGAAGCGACGGCCGTCAAGGATGAGCTCGAGGCGTTGAAATCCGCGCACGCGGGAAGTTGACATGCTCGTTCGCTGGCTCTACTGGGTCGTCATCGCGTTCCTGCTCCGGGTCGTGTGGCGGAGCTTCTTCCGCGGGGCTCTGGCCCAGCCCCCGGGAGGCTCGAGCGGCGGCGGAGCGATGCCGGGGCTTTACAAAGGCCTCATGGTCCGGGATCCGGTCTGCGGGGTCCACATTCCTGAAGGCCGCGCTCTCGTCGAGGTTCGCGCCGGAGAGCGGATCCATTTCTGCTCCGATGCCTGTCGCGCGTCCTTTCGGAGTTCCGCCACTTGAACACTTTCGACCAGCTCAAGGAAGACGTCTGCGAGGTCGGACGGCGCCTCTACGGAAACGGCTACATCGCGGCGATGGAAGGCAACGCCAGCATCAGGCTCGGAGACAACGAGGTCATGAGCACCCCGGCGGGGGCATGCAAGGGGTACCTGACGCCCTCGATGATCGTGACCTGCGACATGGACGGGCGAAAACTCCAGGGGGAGCTCCGGGTATCGACCGAGATCCAGATGCACCTCGCCGTCTACCGGGCCCGGCCCGACGTGCGGGCGGTGGTGCACGCGCACCCGCCGAAGTGCACGGGGTTCGCCGTCGCCGGAATTCCGCTGAACAAGGCGGTCCTCGCCGAAGTGGTGGTGACGCTCGGCTGCGTTCCTCTGGCGCAGTACGGGACGCCCTCGACCCAGGAGCTCGCGGACTCGGTCGATCGCCTGGTCCGCACCTCCGACGGAATTTTGCTCTCGAACCACGGAGCGCTCACCGTGGGCAAAGACATCTACGACGCGTACTACAAGATGGAAGTGATCGAGCACTTCGCCGAGATCTCGCTCATCTCGCGGCAGCTCGGAGGAGAGCGCCTTTTGCCGAGGCAGGAGGTCTCTCGCCTTCTGGAATTGCGCCAGAAGGTCTACCAGCTCCAGGGACCGCCCGGCGGCGACGCCTGTCCGGTTCCGGCGGAGGCCGCGGGCGACGGAGACGAGATCCGTCTCACCCGCCGGGAGCTTGTCGATCTCATTGCGGAAGCCATTCGCGAAGTCGACCGATAGGGCATTAACAAACGTTTTTCATTTTTTCAAGGGAGGATGCATGGCGGATTCCATGGGTGAAGCATTGGGAATGATCGAGACCAAGGGTCTGGTGGCGATGATCGAGGCAGCCGATGCCATGGTCAAGGCCGCGAAGGTCACCTTGATCGGGTACGAGAAGATCGGGGCCGGCTACGTGACCGTCATGGTCCGAGGGGACGTCGCCGCCTGCAAAGCGGCGACCGACGCGGGCGCCGCCGCCGCGAGGCGCGTGGGCGAGCTGGTGTCGGTGCACGTGATCCCGAGACCGCACTCGAGTCTCGAGGATCGTCTTCCGATCGGGAAGACCAACAGCAAGTAACCGCCAAGAGTTCAGGCGGGAAACCCGATGATCCTCGGCAGAGTGACGGGCACGGTGGTGGCGACCCGCAAGGACGAGCGGCTCGAGGGCTTCAAGCTCCTCGTGGTGCAGGCGGTCGAGCCCGATGGCCGCGCGAAAGACGGCTACGTCGTCGCGGTCGACACCGTCGATGCCGGCGTCGGCGACCTGGTGCTGGTCGTGTCGGGAAGCTCCGCGCGCATGGCCTCGGGCTGCGCCGATCGGCCGGTGGACGCCGCGGTCGCCGGGATCGTCGACGAAGTGGACCTCCCCTCCGCGGGGAGGAGCTGACGTCGTGCAGCTCGCGAAAGTCGTCGGCAGCGTCGTGGCGACGGTGAAGGACCCGGCTCTCGAGAGCCGCACCCTCCTCGTCATCCAGCCGATCGCGCCCTCCGGCGCTCCGGCTGGCGCCGCTCTCGTGGCCATCGACGGCGTCGGCGTGGGAGCGGGCGAGGAAGTCCTGTTCGTGAAAGGCCGGGAGGCGGCGTTCGCGTTTCTTCCCGACACGGTTCTCGCGGACGCGGCCATCGTGGGGAAGGTGGACACTATCGACGTTAGTAGTGAAGACAGCGGGGCCCGGCCGCCTTCGCAAAGCTTCGGCGAGCCTCGCCGGAGCCCGAAGGGCGGAGGCGGGAGGGCCCCGAAGAAATGATCCTCGGCAGAGTCGCGGGGAGAGTCGTGGCTACGGAGAAGCACTACAAGCTCGAGGGACAAAAACTTCTCCTCGTCCAGCCGCTCACCCCGGAAGGGCTCGATCGCGGCGAGGTTCTGCTCGCGGTCGACGGCGCCGGCGCCGGCGAGGGAGACCGCGTTCTCGTGGTCCAGGAGGGCCGCTCCGCCTCGATGATCTCAGGAAGGCTCGAAAGCCCGCTCGATTGCGCCATCGTCGCCGTCGTCGATCGGGTGGATCTGGGATGAGCGCGGCGCGCGATCGAATCCGGGGGCTGGTGAGAGAAGAGCTCGAAAAGAGGCTCGCGCCTCACGAATCTCACACGGATGCCGGCCATCCGGCGCTCATCATCCTGAAGATCCCCGGCGATGACGCCAAGCCGCTGGACGACGAGGCGCCGAGCCCCTGCGTCATCGAGCCCGATCGCCCCTGCTACCAGAGCGGCTACTGCAAGCGGCTCGGTTATTGAAGCGCCGGGCGGAGGTCCCGTCGTGACACGAACGATCCTCCACGTGGACATGGATGCGTTCTACACGTCCGTGGAAGAGCGCGATCACCCCGAGTACCGCGGGAAGCCCGTCATCGTGGGCGCCGACCCCAAGGAGGGGAGGGGGCGCGGAGTGGTGGCGGCGTCGTCCTACGAAGCCCGCCGCTACGGCGTGCGCTCGGCGATGCCCATCTCTCGCGCCTGGCGCGCCTGTCCCCAGGGCATCTACCTTCCCGTGAACATGGAAAAGTACGCCGAGGTCTCGAGCCGCATCATGGACATCCTCGGAAGCTACACCGATATGGTCGAGCCTCTGTCCATCGATGAGGCGTTTCTCGACGTGAGCGTGATTTGCGTTCCGGAGCGGGGAGGAGCTCTCGCCGCCGAGATCAAGGAGAACATCTGGAAGCGGGAAGAGCTCCGGGCGTCGATCGGAGTTGCTCCCAACAAGTTCCTCGCGAAGATCGCCTCCGACCTCGAAAAGCCCGACGGGCTCGTGGTGGTCCCCCCCGGGGGAGAGCTCGATTTCCTGCGGGACCTTCCGATCGAGCGGCTCTGGGGCGTTGGGCCCAAGACGGCGGAGCCGCTTCTTCGGGGCGGATTCAGGCGAATCTCCGATTTGTGGAGCCTCTCGGCCTCGGATCCGCGAATGGCGCCCATGGGACTCTCGGGAAAAAATGGGGAGCATTTGCTCCTGCTGGCGCGAGGGGTCGATGACCGGCCCGTGGTGCCGCACCGGGAGCCAAAATCCATCGGTCACGAGACGACGTTCGAAGAGGATATCCAGGATCCCGAGCGCGTGCGAAAGACGCTCCTGTCTCTCTCCGACGCGGTCGCCGTCCGGCTGAGGAAGCACGACCTCGAGGGAAAGACGGTGACGCTGAAGTTTCGAGACGAGACCTTCGCGACCGAGACGCGCGCCCATACATTGTCCGCACCGGTCGCCGACGGAGCTTCGATCTTCGAAGCCGCGATCGAGCTCCTCGATCGCATCCGGTGGAAGGGGAAAAAGATCCGTCTTCTGGGGGTCAGCGTTTCGAGCCTTTCGAAAGCCGGAGAAGCGGGTCAGCTCGCTCTCTTCGATCGCCCCGATAAGGTGGTGAAGAACGAGAAGCTCGGCCGCGCGCGGGACGCGCTCGACGCCCGCTTCGGCAAGGGCGCGGTCTCTCGCGCGTCGCTTCTTGGCCCTGGTTCCCAGGAGAAGGATTAGAACATGCTCGACAAAACACTCGCGATTCTCGGTCTCGGCAAGATCGGAGGCCTTCTCGCCGATGCCTTCGTATCGAGGGGCCTCATTGCCCCGGGAAACCTCGTGGCGACGGTTCGGCACCCGGAGCGGGCCGAGGCCCTCGCGAAGCGCCTTCCGTTCGCGGTCGGAAACGACAACCGGGAAGCGGCCGCATCCGCGGACATCGTCCTCCTCGCGGTCAAGCCGCAGGGCATGGAGGAGGTCTCGGCCGAGATCCGCTCCGCCGTGGGGAAGGACACGCTCGTCATCTCGGTTCTCGCCTCAGTCCCGACCGCGAGCATCGAGAAGGCGCTCGGCGAGGACGTCCCCGTGGTGCGAGCGATGCCGAACACGCCCTGCGCCGTGGGAGCGGGGATGACGGTCCTCTGTCGCGGTCGCTCCGCCGGAGCTTCCCATCTCGCGCTCGCCTCGCGGCTCTTCGATACCGTGGGCCGGACGCTGGTCCTCGACGAAAAGCACATGGACGCGGTGACCGGCCTCTCCGCGAGCGGACCCGCCTTCATCTACGTCATTCTCGAGTCGCTGGCGGAGGCCGGCGTCAAGCTGGGGCTTCCCCGCGACGTCGCGACTCTCCTTGCGGCCCAGACGACGCTCGGCGCCGCGAAGCAGGTCCTCGATACCGGCGCCCATCCGGCGCTCTTGAAGGACGAGGTCACGACCCCGGCGGGCTGCACCATCGACGGTCTTCTGGAGCTCGAGGAAGGCAAGCTGCGGGTGACGCTCATCAAGGCGGTGGTGAAGGCGGCGCAACGAGCCCGAGAGCTCTACACCCCGAACCGATAAGCTAAGGGGCCTCTTTCGCGGGCGGCTCGAGCTTCATCTTCGCTTCGATGTCCTTCCATGCCTCATCGGTGATCTCTAGCGCGACCGCTTCCCCCGCGCGCTCGGCCTCGACTCCGCCGGCGCGCTTTCTAACTAGCACCGTTTCCTCGATCACAGGATCGCCCGACCAAACGGTAATCGTGAAGTCGGGCGCCTCGTTCGTTGGGGCCGCCGGGGCCGCGACCAGGGATCCGCTCGCTCCGTTGAGAGCATAGAGCAGGTCCTCGACCGCCGTGGTGTCGAGATCGCGTGCGGGCCCGGGCACGGTCTCCCGCCACTTCTTGTCTTCCGTCGAGTCCTGGCGTTCGAGCTCGCGCGCCGCGGCCCCCTTCGCCTCGATGCGAACGCGCTTCGCCGCAAACGTGGAGTAGTCGAAGAGCTTTTTCGACTGGAGCTCGCTCACCGCGGTATCGAGCTCGTCCACCAGATCCGAGGCGAGGACGAACACCTGCTCCCTCGCCGGGGTCCTGGCGTAGTAGCCGGAATCCTGGTTCGCCCCGATCTCGAGCTCGAGCACCGGGGAGCCCTCGCCTTCGAGCTCGATCCGGACTCGCCGCGACGGCGCGTCGAGCCCATAGGTTTGGAGAGCTCCTCCAGTCTGAGGGACGATTTCCTTCATTTCGGCGCCGCGAACGCGGGAGGCGATGCCGGCCGCGCGGTTGCGGTCGGCGCGCGAGCGGGGCTCGGCCACGAACCACAGCCCTCCTTCCTTCGCCAGGATTAGCTTCCCTTCAGGCCTCTCGATCTCGATGCGACTTGCCTCCTTAGCGGTTTCGAGGGCGAACACCGCCTTGTCCCGGAGGTCCCAGCCGCTCTTGTCGAAATTCATCGAAAGGTGGGAAGCGACCACGAGGATGTCCTCGCCCCCGTCGCGGCGGGCGAATTGATTCGACGGGGTCGGTGTGTCGGAGCCGAAGGCGAGACTCCTCTCGGCGCCGTCCTTGGTCTTGAAGCGCACGTCGATCGCCGGGGGCTCGAGCCCGAAATCGGCGAGCTTCACCGAAGAAGCTTGCGCTACGACGCGCTCGAACCGCATGGTCGCGAGGTTCTGGAGAAGGAGATCGACCTCTTCTTCATCCGCGTCCGCCGCCACAGGGGAGGAAAGACGCCAGCTCTTCTCTCCTTCTTTGTCCAGCACGACCGGCTCGCCCTCCGCGCTTCTGCGGATCTCGATGCGGTCGATCGAGTCCTCTTCGACGCCGAAGACCTCTTCCCCGACGGCGTCCTCGACCGGCTCGCGCTCGAACCAGTAGACGTAGCCCGCGAGGAGTGCTAAGACCGCCGCGGCCACGAGGGTCGACCGCCTCAAGTTATCTCCTCCCCCACCAGACGGAAATTCCCGTCACCAGGATCACGCCGGGAACGATGAGGAGCGAGAAGAGCACTACGTTCGTCATCTGCTGGGACGAGAGGAAAATTCGCCGGTCTTCGGGCTCGCGGGGCCGGATTGCGATGAGGTCCTCGTCCTCGGCCACCCAGTTCACCATGTTGAGGAACAGGTCGGCGTTCAGAACCGGCGCCGAGACGAGCTCGTTGGTAATGAAGTCCGAATCCCCGACGACTACGAAGCGTCCGGAAGCGGGCTTCGTCTCCTCCTCCACCTCCTCCACTGGGGCCTTGGCCTCGGGCTCCGCGGCGGCGAGGCTAACCGCGACCGCGAGCGTGAGCGGGCCCTGTCTCTGGTCCGGCGCCGGCCCCTGGCGGGAGCCGAGCTCTTCGAGCCGGGTCTCGCCCCAGCTCTCGGGCTCTGAGGAGAAGAGCTCGCGCACTTCCGCGCCCTCGGGGGCGCGGGGCGCGCGCTCGACGCTGCGCGCGAGGGGAAAGAAACTCTGCGCGTTCGTGAAGCTCTCTACGATCGGATGGTCGCCGTACGTTCGCACCAACAAAACGATGGTGGGCCGACTCAAAGGATCGACGACGATGTCGCTCCCGAGCGATACTCCCTGTTCGCGAAGATACTCGTCGAGCGCCGGAGTAATACCCTGGGCCGCGGGATCCAGGAGGAAGACCGCCCGCCCCCCCGACTGGAGGTAGAGATCGAGAGCCGCGATCTCCTCCGGGAGAAAATCGGTCTTGGGTCCGGCGACGACGACGGCGTCGGCGTCTTCCGGCACCCGCAACTCGTCTCCTCGGACCGAGCGGGCGATGACCAGGCTCTCGGTCTCGTAGGTCGAGCCTCGAAGCTTTCCGCCCACGACGGAGAGACCGGCGGAGGGGTCGGTGTCCTCGACCGACTTCTCCTGGTGGCCGGAGGTGAAGTAGACCTTCTTTCGCTCGTGCCGCAAGACCCGCAGGATGGCGTTGGTGATCTCGGGCTCGGTCGCGGCAGTGGCGCGTTCCTTGCGGACGGAGGAGGAGACGAGAACCGTGCCCATGGAGATGCCGGGCTCGCCCGGCTCCTGGTAGGAAAGCGCCTTCTGGGGATCGGCTTCGGGGTCGACGACCGTGAACCGGACCCTCTCGGTCTCGCCGTCGTAGAGCTCGAGCAGATCCCGGGCTACCAGGGCGCGGGGGGCGGTGGGGTTGTCGAGGAGCACGATCTCGAGATCGCTCTCGAGCCCGCCGAGGACCTTCGACGTCTGCTCCGAGAGGGTGTACTGGCGGGCGGCGGTGAAGTCCCACCGCTTCTGGTGGCGGTACGCGATGAAGTTGACAGCGACGACGATTCCGGAAACCGCGAGGGTGAGCGCGAGTGTATTTGCCCCTTCCCGGCCGCTCCGGCGTCCCAGAAGCCGAAGGACTTCCTGCCAGTGGTTCATAAGATAGAGGAAGAAGAGCGCGAGCCCGGCGATGAGAAACGATGCCCATACCCGGCCGCGGCCAGGCTGAAGGAGCCGAAGGAGGACGCCGGCGGCGAGAAACCCCATGCCGGAGGCGCCGAGATAGGGAGTGAGTCTCTTCACTTCATCCCCTCCATCTCAAGGACTCGAGGGACTGCTTCGAGAGGAAAAGCCCGAGACCGATGAAACTCAAGTAATAGATCACGTCGCGGCTGTCGATCACGCCCTTGGTGAACTCTTCGAGGTGCTTGGTCGCGGAGAAGTACGTGATGAAGCTCGCGGCGGCGGGAGCCCAGCTCTCCGCGGATTGAAAGAAGGCGAGGAAGAGAAACGCCCCGAGGGTGATGATGGCGGCCACAATCTGGTTGCGCGTCAAGCTGCTGAAAACGAGCCCCATGGAGATCAAGGCGGAGCCGAAGAGAAGCACCCCGAGGTAGCCGGCGAGGAGCGCCCTCCACTCCGGGTCACCGAAGTAGAACAGGATGGAAACGTGCAGAAAGGTCAGCGCCAGCATCGAGACATAGAGGAAAAGGGCGCCGAGGAACTTTCCCATGACGATCTGGAAATCGGTAAGGGGCGAGGTGAGCAGGAGCTCGATGGTGCCCGTGCGCATCTCCTCCGCGAACGAGCGCATCGTCAAAAGAGGGATGACGAACAACAGGAACCAGGCGGTGCCGTCGAGAAGCCACCGAAGCATGTCCTGATTCAGATTCAGGACCTCCGGTGCTCCCTCGAACCCCTGTCCCGTGCCACGGCGGATGAAGTCCTGGAGATTGGCGTAGAAGAGGAACCCGAAAATCAACGCAAAGAGGCCAAGCACCACGTAAGCGACGGGCGAGGCGAAGTAAGACTGCACCTCGCGCCGCGCGAGAGCCCAGACGTTCGCGAAGTTCCCCATCATCCCCGTCATCCCCATCAGGCCACCTCCCCCGGCTCCTCGGAGGAGACGACCCGCAGGTAGACTTCCTCGAGCGTCGTTCCCTCCTGGTGCAGGTCCAAGAGACCGTACCCCGCTCGCACCACCCGCGCCGCGAGCTCCCTTCGCACGTCCTGGCCGGGCGCGACCGAGAGCCGATAAGTCACAACGTCCCCCTCGCGCTTTACCGGCTCGGCGGCGATGACGTCCGGCGCCTGCAGCGTGTTCAGCACATCCGGCTCCGGCCCCTGGACGGTCACCTGCAAGTGCTCCACCTCCCGGAACTGGTCGATGAGGCTTTGAGTCGTTCCCTGGGCGACGACCGACCCCTTGTTGATGATGACCACCCGGTCGCAGGTCATGACGACCTCGGGCAGGATGTGGGTCGAGAGCACGACGGTGTGATCGCCTCCGAGCGAGCGAATGAGCGCCCGCGTCTCGTTGATCTGCTTTGGATCGAGTCCGGCGGTGGGCTCGTCGAGAATCAGGACCTCCGGCTCGTGAACCAGCGCCTGGGCGATCCCCACGCGCTGCCGATAGCCCTTCGAGAGCTTTCCCGTGAGCTTGTCGCGGACGTCTCCGATCGAGCACCTCTCGAGGGTTTCGTCGATTCGGGATTTCCGCCGCTCGCGGGGGACGCCCTTGATGCGGGCCGCGAACTCCAGATAGTCGAAGACCGTCATCTCGGGATAGAGCGGCGGGCTCTCCGGGAGGTATCCGATCTTTCGTTTCGCCTGAAGCGGCTCGGACAGAATGTCGTGGCCCGCGACCACGGCCGTGCCCCTCGTCGCGGGGATGAACCCGGTGAGGATGCGCATGGTGGTCGTCTTGCCCGCGCCGTTCGGTCCGAGAAAACCCAGCACCTCGCCCTTCGCGACCGAGAAGGAGAGGCCGTTGACCGCGGTGAAGCGGCCGAACTCCTTGGTGATGCCCGAGACTTCGATCACGATGAAAAGCTCCTATTCGTTCGCTGGAGTATAATCCGGCTGTCCGCGGCGCAAGATGAAGAAAGGTTCATTGAAAGGCCGGCTCTCCGCCGTTCTCCTTCTGAGTCTCGTCTCGCTCCCCGCCGCTTTGTCCCCCGCATGCAGCGATGCCGAGAGCGAAGCGAAGGTGGACGCCCTCGAGCTCGAGGAGGTCGTTGCTTACTTTGCCGTTCGCGGGGCCGTTCGGGGGAAAGATGGAGAGCAGTACCACTACATCCATCCCGTGGTGCGGTTTCGGATAAAGAACGCGGGAACGGAAGAAGCCGGATACATTCAGGCGATGGCGGTCTTCAAGAGAGAGAGCCTTCCCGACGATCCCTGGGGAAATGATTTCCTCTACTCGGCCTCGAAGACTCTGGCGCCGGGAGCACAGTCGGGTGTCATCACGATGCGCTCCGACACGAATTTCGTCTCGAAGGACGCGCCGGAGCAGATGTTTCAAAACGAGAAGTGGGAGAAGATCTCCGCATCGGTGTTCCTGCGAGTGGGCCCCTCGAGCTGGAAACCCGCGCTTTCGCTGGAGGTGCCCAAACAGATTGGCGCCCCGGGCCTCGAGAAGTTCCTCGAGCCCGATACGGAGACTGCGGCGACGCCCCCTTCACCCTGAACCGCCGGGCTCGACATCTTGAACGTTTTTGTTGTTCTCAAAAGAATGTTGTGGTACGGTGAGTCTTTCCGATGGAAGAGTAAGGAAAAACATCATGGCCCATCAGGAATTATCTGAGGCAAGTATAGGGATGCCGGAGAATGTGGCCCTTCGGCAAAGAAGCAATCTCACAAAGCAGCGGCGCCAAACACCGCTGGAGGTAGGTCCAGATTTGAATGCAGGGGCAGAAATGAAAGTGGGTGAGCGGATCCGAGAGGTCCGTAAATCGAAACGGATTCGGCAGAAAGTCCTGGCCCGTATGGTGGGGATTTCTCCGGGTGCGTTGACAAATTTCGAGAAGGGGCGTCGTCGGATTTCGCTGGACTGGCTCCAGAAGATCGCTGAGGCCCTGGATACGCCCGTCTCCTATTTCCTTCCAGACGAGAAGGACAGGAGCCGGACGACTCCAGGCGATCCCCGAGAGCGCAGGCTGCTGACAGCCTGGCGCCAAATGGGCCAGAAGGGCCAGAAGGGGAACGACGTGCTGAGGGGAGATTTCCTTCAGCTACTCGAGCACCTCGGACGCGCGAAGGGCACCGGCAAAGCGAAACGACGGGTCTAGCGACTCGTTCGGGCGCGTGGCCTAGCTCGTGATCTCGGCCTCGAGCTCGACGAATCGTTCGAGATAGCCCTCTAGTTTTCTCTTGGCGTCGTCCGAAACTTCCACAAAGGAAAGTCCGGCCCCGATGGAGCGGCGATGTTCGTCCGTCTGAACCCAGACGGCGCGCGCATCGAGCGCGCACTCTCCCATTCCCCAGGGAAGGAGGACGTGCACCACCAGCGCTTCCTCGGGAGAAGGCGGCTCGTCCATGGTGAGAAACGCACCGCCCAGACTCACGTTCATGAGGTAGCCGTTCTGGCGGGCGCCGTCCCTTTCGACCTCGGCGCGCAGGATGGTGGGCGCGTGCCTTCGATGTTCGCGCTGCTCGGTTGCTACCGCTTCGCTCATGGGCAATCTCCTCGTTTGCCCAGTTCGTAGCAAGAAGCGGGCCACGGGTAAGTTTGTTATGGCTCGATACGCTTGCTGCGGGTTGAAGTCGTTTCCGCGAAGCCATTTCGCCGGATAGGGCCTTCAACCCGCGAGGCGAGGCGGGTTGTCCCTGACTGTGGTCTTCCGGCTACAGGCGCTCGAGGGGGTCGAAGAGTTTTCGATGCTCGTCGAGCGCGAAGCGATCCGTCATCCCCGCGATGTAGTCGCATACCACGCGGTGCAGGCTCTCAGCGTCTATGCGCACTGAGATATGCGGCGGAAGCTGGCGCGGGTTGCCGGTGTAGGCCTCGAATAGCTCCTTTACCACCCGCTTCGCCTTCTCTGCCATGCGAACCACCTTGAAGTGGCGATAGAGGTGCTGGAACAAGAACCGCTTCAGCCGCGCCTTCATATCGTCCACCTCGGGAGTGAAGCGGACGAGCCGTCCTTCCGTCCTTCTGACGTCCTCGGTGGTCGCGATCCCGGCGCTCGCGACCGCGCGCTCCGTTTCGGCGATGAGATCGGTCGTGAGGTGATCGATGATCCTTCGGATGGCGACCCGGATCCGGATCTTCTGCGACTCGTTTGGATGATCGCGAGAAGCCCCTCCGAAGTGCAGACGCCATAGCTCGACTTCCTCGAGCACCGGAAGCTCCAGGAGGCGCGAGGTGAGCCCGTCCTCGAGATCGTGGTTGATGTAGGCGATCTCGTCCGCGAGGTCGACGAGCTGCGCCTCGAGCGACGGGCTCAGGTCGTCCCGGAGCTCCTCGGGACCGGCTTCTTTCTGGGGAGAATGTTTGAAGATTCCCTCGCGAACCTCGTACGTGAGGTTCAACCCACGAAACTCCGGATATCTTCGCTCGAGATGATCCACGATGCGGAGCGATTGCAGGTTGTGCTCGAATCCCCCGTGCTCCGCCATGAGCCCGTTCATGACGTCTTCGCCCGCATGGCCGAACGGGGTATGTCCCAGATCGTGGGAGAGAGTGATCGCCTCCGTGAGGTCCTCGTTGAGCCCGAGGTAGCGCGCCATGGTGCGGGCGATCTGCGCCGCTTCGAGGGAGTGGGTGAGGCGGGTGCGATAGTGATCGCCCTCGTGGTTGACGAACACCTGGGTCTTGTACTCGAGCCTTCGAAAGGCGGTGCTATGGATGACTCGATCGCGATCCCGCTGGAATGCCGTGCGGAATCGATGTTCGGGCTCGGAGTGGCGCCGGCCCCGGGAGCGCGCGCTCGTTGAAGCGTAGGGGGCGAGGAGCTTTTGTTCCTGCTCTTCGAAATGGCTTCGATCGGGCATGAAGACGCGCTTGAAGCTCACACTACTCCCTCCCGTCGAGGGAAGTCAAAGCTCGCGGAAAAAGAAAAAAGGGCCGAGACCCCTTTCGAGATCCGACCCCTTTTCCGTGCCTACGATTTAGGAGGGAGCTCGGACTCCCGAGCCGGGCCATTTCCCGGTTCGGAAGCATCCGGTTAGTAGACGCCGCAACGAAGAGCAAGTCGCATGCCAGCGAGCAGCCCAAAGCGAGATCCCACAAGCGATTCAATGTCAGGGGTTTATCCGCGCCCAGCCGAGGGGTTGCGGTTGGCGGTCGTGTAAACATTCTTTGCTAGCCGCGAAAAACCTTGAATCCCCCCGGAAGGGAATTTTCCCCACGCACCCCGCCACCCGGTGCGATACGAGCGAACCCCCTCCGAGTCATCGCCTTCCGGGCAATTCGGACGCCCGATTGCCCGCCCGGCATGCCATGGCGGCTCGTAGCGCCCGCGAAAGCCCCACACTCGCCGCGCCCGAGGACGAACAAGCGCAGTGTTTTTAGTGCTTTGTGGTTGCTCAGCGCTTGGAACGGCACTTGCTAAACCCCTCCCATGCCGACTCCAGCCGCTTCCACCAACAAGGCGCGCGGATTCTCGCTCCTCGAGATCATGATCGCTCTGGTCATCACCATGCTGGTGATGACTTCGGTCTTCGTCCTCTTGCAGAAGAGCCAGAAGAGCTTCGCGCGAGAGCCCGAGGTCTCCGACATGAACGGCAACGCGAGAGCCGGCCTCGATCGCATCAGCCAGGACCTCGCGGTCGCCGGTCTCGCGACGCCGCCGATCGCGGCAGTGATGTGGTCCGACGGCGGCGGCCTCACGCCCGATGGGATCGGCATCGTGTATGCGGATCCAGAAGTTCCGGTCTCGCGGCCGTGGCCCTGTCCGGTGGCCGGTCCTTGCGCGACCATCGCGACGTCCGCGGTGGTGAACGTCGATCCCCTCAGCTTCTCGCCCCAGCCCCCCAATTTCGCGGACGCGTATCAGGAGGGTATGGTGCTCTTCGCGATCCAGGGCCCGAACGGAGATCCCGCCTGCGATACCGTCGCGCCCGGTCTCGTTGCCTTCCAGCTCGTGGCGGCTCCGGCATGCACCGGCGCCGGAGGGCCCGCGAACGGACCGTCCGCCTGCGAAAATCTGAGCCTTTCGATCGGGCCGGCTCCGTCCGTGACCGACCTCGGCCCTCCCGCGGGATTCGAAAGCGACGTCAGCCTCCATTGCGCCGTCATCGGCCTCTTCCACGTGGTGCAGTATCGCGTGAGCCCGCTGCCGCCCGCTTTAAACCCTCAGCTCGAGCGGAGGGACGCGGCGCTCGGAGGCACATGGTCGGCGGTAGCGGGGAACATCGAGAACCTTCAGGTGCAGTACGTGCAGGGATTGAACGAGGTCTTCGAGGACACCCCGGCGCTTCTGCCCTTCGGCGCGGATCCGAGCTCCTGGGTGACGAGGGTTCGCATCACCGTCGGCGGCCGCAGCGAGAGCACGAACCTCGAGGGCTCGACCGAAGGCGTCTTCGCCGCGGGGGACGCGTATATGCGGCAGGCGTTCACGACCACGGTGAGCCTGAGGAACCAGCTCAGCCAGGCCCAGCAGAAGGCGATCGACCTGAAACTCGATAACTGGAACTGACGCTTAGAAAACCTTCGCTTCAGTTCGCCCGAGGCGCGTAGTAGCCGAGCTTCGTGCGGACGATGAGGTCGGCAATCCCCGTCTGGACCACCACACGACGCCAGGAGCCATCGCGCTTGGGGTTGTTCGAGATGTAGCCGAGGTTGTACTGGCTCTTGAGCTCGGTCGAGATCCTTTGGTAGACGGAGTCGAGCTCCTGAATCTCGTTGGGAAAGAACCACTGTCCGCCGGTCTCCTCGGCGAGCTTCTTCAGCACGTGCTCCGCTTCGGAGAACGCCCTGCCCCGGCGCGCGCTGGGCCTCCGGAGAGAGATGGTGTAGATGACGACGTCCGTGTCCTTGGTGAGCTGCAACACCTGCTCGAAGCTCACGAGGGAGCTCGTGTCCTCACCATCGGAGAGAACCACGATCGCCTGCCGCCTTATGTCCTCCCTCCGGCGGTTCAGGTTCTTGAGCGCGATGTAGAGGGCGTTATAGAGACTCGTGGTGCCGCCGGGCTGCGTCATGCGGATCGCCCGAGTGAGTTTCTCGGTATCGGCGGTGAAGGGCTGAAGGATGTGCGGCTTGCTTCCGAACTCCATGACCTCGGTGAGATCGTCCTCCTTCATCGTCTTGACGAAGTTGACCGCCGCGTCCTGGGCGAAGCTCATCTTCTCATCCATGCTCGCGCTGGTGTCGACCAGAAGCAGCATGCGGATGGGGAGGTCCTCCTGGGAGAAGATCGAGACTTCCTGGGAGATTCCGTCCTCGTAGACGGCAAAGTCCTTCTGCAGGAGCTCGGTTATGAACCGGCTGCGCGCGTCGGTAACGGTGACGTTGAGCGAGATGAGGTCGACCGTTACCCGGAACTGGTATCGGTCCTCTTGAACTTGTTCCTGGGATCCCGTGGGACCGGCCGAAACGGCCCACCCGAGGACGGCAATCGTCGAAACGAGTGAGAATCTCCCCATGACGCCATGACGCTAGGTACGGTCGCGCTCCTTTGCGTGCTCCGTCCACTATAGCCTTATACTTCGTGAGGAGCCAGACACAACATGACCACCACCGCTTCGGCGAGGCGCGCGGCGGTGCTGACGGTGAGCGACGGCGTCACCTCGGGCGAACGCGCGGACGTTTCCGGAGACGTCGCCGCGCAAGAGCTCTCGAAGCTCGGGTATACGATCCTCCATCGCTCCGTGGTGCCCGACGAGAAGGTGGCAATCGAAGCTGCGATTCGCCGCTTTGTCGAAAGCGGCGCCGTCGATCTCGTGCTCACCACGGGCGGCACCGGCCTCGGCCCGAGAGACGTCACGCCCGAGGCCGTCAGAGCGCTTCTCGACCGCGAGATCCCCGGTTACGGGGAGCTCCTCCGCTCGAGTGGTCTCGCTCACACCCCGATGGCGGTACTCGCCCGGAGCCTCGCGGGAAACGTCGGCTCCGTCCTCGTGGTCGCCCTCCCCGGAAGCCCAAAAGCGGTCTCGGAAGGCATCGCGGCGCTCGCCCCGACGCTGAACCACGCCCTGGACTTACTCGCCGGGGACACAAGGCACTAGGAATCCAGGTTGTCACCAGAAACCAGGAGCGATACGATTGCGCTCGGGGACGATGGAGCCAGACGGATCGTCCACGGACTTGCATCAGGACGGACATCTTTCATGGCACACGTCTCGCGCCGCCGAAACCACCGGGTCAACTCCGTGGGGCGATGCTTCGCGCAGCTCGGTGACGGTTGGGAAGCCTCGGTTCTGAACCTCAGCCTCGGTGGAATGCTCCTTCGCGTGCGGCGCCTTCTGACTCCCGGCTCGGCCTACCTCGTCAAGCTCCTGTTCGAGAGTCAGTTAGTGGTGGTGCAGGCGCGGGTGGTGCGGGTCGGCCGCGCGCACGAGGACTGCCTCGCGGGGATGGAGTTCCTCTCGATGTCGGAGGAGGACGCGGGCCGGCTTCGAGGCTACGTTCGACGTTAATGTCCAGTGTCTCGCTCGGCTTGCCCAGGCCTCTCTGGCGATCTATACTCATAGGTTTCGGACCAGAAATGAAACCGGATGCAGGAATGAAGAAAACCGACCTGACACAACACAAGAAGGCGCTTCTGGAAAAGAAGCAGGATCTCGAGCGATCCATCGGCATGAAGGGCTCGCTGACGGGCGGGGCTCCAACGGACGGGCACGGCGACTTCGCCGACCGCTCCGCCGCCGCCAACGAGGAAGAAATCAGCATTCAGCTCAAGCAGACCGACGCGAAGCTCCTTCGCGCGATCGAAGACGCCCTCGCGCGCGTGGAATTGGGAACCTACGGCGTTTGCGTCGATTGCCAGGAGGAGATCTCCGCGGCGCGACTGAAAGCCGTCCCCTGGACCAAGGTCTGCATCGCCTGCAAGGAGAAGCAGTACCCCTAGCACTGTTTCCTTTCAGGCCTGTCAGGCCTTCCTGATAGAATCCCGCCCGTGGATCTCGGTTTCGCGGGTAAGGTCACACTCGTCACCGGAGCGAGTCGGGGTCTCGGCAAAGCCGTCGCCGACCTCCTCGCCTCCGAGGGCGCCTCGGTCGCTATCGCTGCCCGCGACCCCGAAGCCCTCGAAGCTGCCGCCAGCGAGGTTCGCGAACGATCCGGCGCCGACGTCTTTTTCCATCCGACCGATGTCACCCGAGAGGACCAGGTCGCGGCCCTCGTCTTTAGCGTGATCGAAAAGTTCGGGAGGATCGACGTGCTGGTGGCGAATGCCGGTGGGCCGCCCGCGAGCCGCTTCGAGACCACCGAGCTTTCCGACTGGAAGACCGGCATCGATCTGAGCCTTCTCTCGACCATCCTTCTCTGCCGAGCGGTCGTGCCCCGCATGAAGGAGCAGCGCTCGGGAAGGATCGTCGCCGTGACCTCCATCTCGGTGAAACAGCCTGTGGATGGCCTCATCTTGTCGAACACCGCTCGCGCCGGGGTGGTCGGTCTCATGAAGACCCTCTCGAACGAGCTCGGACCGTTCGGAATCGGCGTCAACGTCGTCTGCCCCGGCTATACCCGTACCGACCGGCTCGTCGAGCTCGCCTCGCGGCTGAGTCAGCAGGAAGGCGTACCCCCGGAATCGATCTACGCGCGCTGGACGAGCCAGATCCCCATGGGTCGCCTGGGCGAGCCCTCGGAGTTCGCCTCCGTCGTCGCCTTTCTTTGCTCCGAGAGGGCGAGCTACGTGACCGGCACTTGTCTTCAGGTCGATGGCGGGACGGTCAAGGGGGTCTTCTGACTTGTCCGCCGTAGCCTTGGCGAAGGTGGACGCAACCATAAATCCCGCTCTATCAAGGTCTAATCGAACCTTGCCCTCTCGCGAATTCTTGACAACAATGGTGCCCGGTGCTATAAGTTGCCGCTCGTTTTGGAGTGCTTCGAGGTTCCGAACTGTCCTTTCTGCTTCGACTTGTCTCAATATTTCCCAATCGCCGTTGGTGAGTTAGCGAGCTTTCGCCGTGAGTGAACTGTTCTGGCTGATTCCTCTCATCCCCGGCGCCGGTGCCCTCGTGAACGGGCTCTTCGGAAAGCGTCTTCCCAAGAGCGCGGTCGCCTTCATCGCCTGCGGGGTGGTCGCCCTTTCCTTTCTCATCGCCGCCTCGTGCTTCTTCGGCGTGTTTGTCGCCGGAGGAGCGGAGTCGGTCCTCGAGAAGACGCTCTTTTCCTGGATCCCGGGAATGAGCGCGTCGCAGGCGGACGGCGCGACGAAGGATTTCCTCGTCGACTGGAGCTACCGGCTCGACTCTTTGTCGATGGTCATGGTCCTGGTCGTCTCGGGCGTCGGACTCCTGATCCACATCTACTCTGTCGGCTACATGAGCCACGACCCCGGCTTCTGGCGCTTCTTCACCTACCTCAACCTGTTCACGTTCTTCATGTTGAATCTGGTGCTGGGAGCGAACTTCCTGATCGCCTTCATCGGCTGGGAAGGCGTCGGGTTGTGCTCCTACCTTTTGATTGGCTTTTGGTTCGACCGGGATTCGGCGGCGAACGCGGGGAAAAAGGCGTTCATCGTCAACCGCATCGGCGACGCGGGGTTCGTCCTCGCGATCATGCTCATCTTCTTTCACTTCGGATCCGTCGACTTCTATCAGGTGATGCAGGGCGTGGCCGCCAGGTTCGATTCCCCCGAGGTCGGCTTCGGCGTCCTCTCGGCGATCGGTCTTCTGCTCTTCGTCGGCGCCGCCGGTAAGTCCGCGCAGATTCCTCTCTACGTCTGGCTTCCCGACGCGATGGAGGGCCCGACCCCGGTCTCGGCTCTCATCCACGCCGCCACCATGGTGACGGCGGGTGTCTACATGACGGCGCGCTGCGGCGTTCTCTACGCCCACGCGCCCGCGGCACTCTCGGTCGTCGCCGCGATTGGATGCGCGACCGCGTTTTTCGCCGCCTCAATCGGGCTCTTTCAGAACGACATCAAGCGGGTCCTCGCCTATTCCACGGTCTCTCAGCTCGGCTTCATGTTCCTGGGGGCGGGAGTGGGTGCTTTCGCCGCGGCGATCTTCCACTTGATGACCCACGCGTTCTTCAAGGCCTGTTTGTTCCTGGGCTCGGGAAGCGTCATCCACGCGATGGAGCACGCCGAGCATTCCTCCGGTGGACACCGCCACTACACCGAGATGCAGGACATGAGGAACATGGGCGGGCTCTTCGCTCACATGCCGTGGACGGCGCGCACGTTTATCGTGGCGACGATCGCCATCGCGGGAATTCCCCCACTCGCGGGGTTCGTCAGCAAGGACGAGATCCTCTGGCGCGCGACCGGGGGCGGACATCTCACGCCGCTCTGGCTCGTCGCGGCGGCGGCCGCGGGAATGACCGCGTTCTACATGACCCGCCAGGTCATCCTCACGTTCTTCGGAAAGTTCCGCGGCGGAGAAGAGATGGAAAAGCATCTCCACGAGGCTCCGCCTTCGATGTGGGTTCCGCTCGCGATCCTCGCGGCGGGCTCGATCGTCGCGGGTTTCGTGGGTTGGCCCCACTTCCTCGGCGGGGCGAACCGCATCGAGAGTTTCCTCGAGCCCGCAATCATGGCCGGGACTCATCCGGCCGCCGAAGCCGCCGCCCACGAAGCGAGCGCCGCTCTCGAGTGGACGTTCATGCTGATTTCCGTCGCCATCGCCGCGACCGGAATCTTCCTCGCCTATCGGACGTACTGGAACGACTCGAAGGCCGACGAGTCGATCGCCCGCGCGTGGCCGTCGCTCCATCGGCTTCTCTACAACAAGTACTTCATCGACGAGCTCTACGGGGCGACGGTGGTCTCGGGGACGGTCGCAAGCGGCAGGGGGCTCAGCACGTTCGACGCCGAGGTGATCGACGGAGCGGTCAATGCCACCGCGAGCCTCACCGTCGGCGCCGCGGATCTCTCGTCGCTCGCCGATGAGAGCCTGGTCGACGGCGCGGTGAACGCGGTCTGGAAGATATTCGCCCAGCTGTCACAGCTCTTTCGGCAGGTCCAGACGGGTCTCATCCAGAACTACGCCCTGATGATGCTCACCGGTATCGGCGTCCTGGTCGGGTTCTTCTATATCTATTTCTGGTAGAGGACGAGGTTCATGCTCGAGAACAATCCCTTCGGCTTCAACATCCTCTCCCTGGTGGTGTGGTTTCCCACCCTGGGAGCGTTCGCGATTCTCTTCGGCCTGAAGAACACCCAGGAGAACGCGGTCAAGTGGGCGGCGAACCTGATCTTTCTCGTGAGCTTCTTGATCTCGCTCCCCCTGTGGTTCTCGTTCGACAACAACGGCCAGCAGTTCCAGTACAGGGAAGTCTACGAGTGGATTCCGTCCCTCGGCGTCCAGTACCACCTTGGGCTCGACGGCATCAGCCTTCTACTGGTGATGATGACGACACTCCTCGGTTTCGTCGCCTGCCTGTCGTCGTGGAACGCCATCACCGATCGGGTGAAGCAGTACTATATCTTTCTGCTTCTTCTCCAGACGGGCATGCTCGGGGTCTTCGTCTCCCTCGATTTCTTCCTGTTCTACGTGTTCTGGGAAGTGATGCTGGTCCCGATGTACTTCCTCATCGGCATCTGGGGAGGACCGCGGAAGCTCTACGCCGCGATCAAGTTCTTTTTGTACACCCTCGTGGGGAGCGTCCTCATCCTCCTCGGGATCCTCGCCCTGTACTTCGCGTACTACCAGGCGACCGGCATCTATACCTTCAACATCACACAGCTTTGGACTCAGGACTACGCGCCCGGGCTCCAGTTTTGGGTGTTCCTCGCGTTTTTCGTGGGCTTCGCCATCAAGGTTCCGATGTTTCCCTTCCATACCTGGCTTCCCGACGCTCACGTGGAGGCGCCCACGGCGGGGTCGGTAATCCTGGCCGGAGTCCTCCTGAAGATGGGAACGTACGGCTTCGTCCGGTTCTCGCTTCCGCTTCTCCCTGGCGCGAGCCGGGACGCCGTCTGGTGGGTGCTCGCGCTCTCGGTCATCGGGATCATCTACGGAGCTCTCGTGGCCATGGTGCAGCCCGACTGGAAAAAGCTCGTCGCCTACAGCTCGGTGAGCCACCTCGGGTTCGTGATGCTCGGGATCTTCGCTCTCACCGAGCTCGGCCTACAGGGCGGGATCCTCCAGATGATCAACCACGGGCTTTCGACCGGCGGTCTGTTCTTGATCGTGGGGATCATGTACGAGCAGACCCATACCCGTGCGATCTCCGCCTACGGCGGAATCGCGAAAGTGGTGCCGGTGTTCGCGACGCTCTTCCTCATCATCGCGCTCTCTTCGATGGGGCTTCCGCTCTTGAACGGGTTCATCGGTGAGTTCATGATCCTCCAGGGCACGTTCGCGAGCCCCCACGCGGGATGGCGCTACGCCGCGTTCGCGGTCTCGGGGATCGTGCTCGGCGCGGCGTATCTCCTCTGGCTCTATCAGCGGCTCATGTTCGGCAAGCTCGACAAGCCCGAGAACGAGAAGCTTCGGGATGTCACCTGGCGCGAGCACGCGACGCTTCTTCCCATCGTCGCCCTCTGCATCTGGATCGGCGTCTATCCCAAGCCGTTCCTCGAGCCTCTGCGGGTCCCGGTCCGGGCCATCATGGAGCGCATCGAGCCTGCGGGGAGGTTTGCCGAGAAGGAAGTGGTGCGACCGGCGGCCGAGACCGAGGCCGAAAAAAGGGCCGCCGGCGACAACTAGGAGGTCATGCCCGCGGAGTCTGAGGAGTCTGCTCCCGCTGTCTCCCAGCGGGCTCGATGGGCTCTTCTCGCGAGCATTGGCATCATGTTCCCGGTCTCGATCACTATGGGCGCTGCTTTCGGTTACTTCATGGATCGAAAGCTCGGGACGCTCCCCTGGTTCTCGGCGATCTTCCTGGTGTTCGGGATCGCGGCGGCCTTCATCAACCTCTTCAGGACCCTGAACAAGTTCGAGAAGCTCGACGCCGAAGGCCAGAAGGCGATCCCTCCGGCCCCCCCATCTTGACGAGCTTCGACCCCGAGGTCTCGGAGCGCCGGCTGCGGCGCACCTCCTGGCTCCTGGTGCTGGTCCTGTCCGTCGCGAGCCTACTGTTCGGAGCCGCGTTCGCGGCGGCGGTTCTGGCCGGGGGAGCCCTCTCCGCTCTCAACATGGAAGGGCTGGTCCGGATGGTGCACCTTTTGACCTCGAGCACTCCGCGCAAAGCCTCCTGGCTCGCCGTCCCCTCCGTCATTCTCCGGTACCTCTTGTTGGGAGTCGGCTTGTTTGTTATAGTTAGCGTTTGTCGTGCCAACGTGGTGGCTCTCAGTCTGGGCTTGTCGGCCCCGGTTTTTGCCGTTTGTCTGGAATGGGGCTTCGCCACGTTCGGAGAGTTTCGCGGCCATAACGACCCTTAGGCGGAAGACACTTAGCCAGAAGCACCTTCGCCGGGCCTTACCCTTCACCGTCTTTTCCGTCGGTGCGGTTTCGTAAGTCCATAAAGTATGGAGCAGTTCGAGCATCATTCGGCGCTATCGGGAATCCTGGAATCCGTCTTCCACATCCACCTTCCCGACCATGTGGTCATGTCGATTTTCGTTGCCCTCCTCCTGGCGGCTTTTGCCCTCTGGTTCCGAAGACGCCTCAGTGTCGAGAACCCGGGAAAGCTTCAGCTCCTCCTCGAGGCCGCGGTCGGCGGCCTCCTGGGCATGCTCGAGGAGAACGTCGGTCACAAGGGCCGGCAATTTCTCGGGCTCGTAGGAACGCTGGGACTCTTCATCCTGGTGAGCAACCTTCTGGGTCTGATCCCGTTTTTTTCTTCTCCAACGGTTTCGCTCAACATGACCGTAGGCTGCGCCCTGGTATCGTTTCTCTACTACAACTACCAGGGGATCCGGGCCCAAGGCGTCGGGCCGTACTTCAAACACTTCCTCGGCCCGCTCCTGCCTCTCGCGATCATCATGCTTCCCATCGAGATCATCAGCCACCTGAGCCGCGTCCTGTCGCTCTCGATTCGACTCTTCGGGAACATCTTCGGGGAGGAGCTGGTGGTGTTGGTCCTCGGGAGCCTGGTTCCGTTCCTGATTCCCGTGCCGATGATGCTCTTCGGAGTCTTCGGGAGCGTGCTGCAAGCGTTCGTATTCACAATGTTGACCATGATCTATCTCGGCGGCGCGGTTGCCGCGGAGGAGCACTGATTCGACTTCGTTTCCGCAAGTTAAGGAGGAATTTGGTGACTAGAAAGGTTTTATTGACCGCCTTCGTGTGGGGTGCGTTCTTCATGCTGGCCGCCCCGGTGTTCGCTCAGGGTTCCGAGAAGTGGACCCCCGAAGTCTACAAGTGGGCGATGATCGCGGCCGGAGGCGCTCTGGCTTTCGCCGCCGCCGCGGGGGCGTATTCTCAGGGCCGGGCGGTCAGCGCCGCCTGCGATAGCATCTCCAGGAACCCAGGGGCATCGCCCCAGATCCGTTTCGCGCTCCTCCTCGGTCTGGTGCTGATCGAATCGCTGGTGATCTACGTGTTCGTCATCGCGCTCAGCCTCCTCTTCGTGAAGTGGGGCGTGGCCTAGCTCGATCCCGTTTCCTTCCCAGCGCGACGAAGACCAGGCTCGCGTAGACTGGGAAGTACTGGGCGAACGCGAGCCAGAAGCTCCAGCTTCCCTCGCCGAGCGCGAGGTAGGTGAGAGGAGCGGTCGCGGTCGCGACGATCCATCCCGGGTTCGCGCTGAAGGCCGCGAGCCCGGCGATGGGGAGAAACGCCGAAGGCAGGACCTGAGGGCACAGGAAGAGGAAGCATCCGAGGAGGACGAGCGCCTCTCGAGGAAGCCCGGCTCCGTCGGGGCCGAGCTTCGCCGTCTTCGCGAGCGCGAGGAGAAGCCAGATTCCAGCGCAGAACAGGAAGGGGGCGAGCGGGTCTCGGGTCACGAAGAGCCTCGCGAGCTCTGCTGTGGCCGGCATCACGCTTCCCCCGATGAAGGTCTGAGGCGGCCACCTCATGAGATCCGCGAACGGTCGCGTCGCCGCGAGAAGAGCCCAGGCGAGTCCCGCTACGACGAGCGAGAGGGCGAGCCTCGCTCGGAGAGCGCGGGCGGCGAGAGGGAGCGTCGCCCAGAAAAACGGAGGACCGGCGAGGCTCGCTCCGTACGCGAGCGCCGAAGCCCCCGGATGCTTTTTCTGCAGCAATAGAAAAGCGAGAAGGAGAAAGAAGAGCGGGATCGTCTCGAGCCTGCCGCTCGCCGCTCCCTCTTTCACCAGAAGGGGATTCCATCCGTAGACCAGCGCGAGTCCCGCGGGAAGCGAGGCCGCGCGGAGGAGCGCCGGCATCAAGGCGAGAGCGCCGAGATCGAACGCGACCGCGGCGATCGCGTCGAAGCCGGGCCTCGTTCTCATCGCCGCTTGAATGGGGTTCGCGCCCTGAAGGAACACCTCGGGAGAGTCCGTCGATGAGCCGCTCTTCTCGAAGAGGAAGCTCCCCCGGAACAGGGCGGAAGTGACGAAGATGAAGAGCAGGAGGGCGCGCCCGCTCTTCCCCTGAGGGCCGTGGACGGCCCGAATCGCAAAAGCGTAGGCAAGGAATAGAGCGGCCCAGAGCAGAGGGAACGCGAAAGGCAGAGTTCCACCCTGGGCGGCGAGGAAGAGGTACAGGCCCTCGCTCGCGATCGAGAGGATCAGAAGTCGCAGAAACACCGGGAAAGAGGGAGAATCTATCACGTTCGGAGGGAGGACCGTGTTCGATACTATTCGCTGGGAGGACGACGCCGTCGTCCTCATCGATCAAAGAGTTCTTCCCACGAGGGAGGAGTACGTCCGTTGCCGCGACGCCGCCGCGGTGGCCGAGGCGATCCGGGACATGGTGGTTCGAGGCGCCCCCGCCATCGGCGTCACCGCCGCCATGGGGATCGCTCTCGGCCTGAAGATGTCGCCGGCCGCGGATGAGCGCGCGTTGCGGGCGGACATGGAATCGCTCGCGGCGCTTCTCGCGGCGACGAGGCCGACGGCGGTGAACCTCTTCTGGGCCATCGACCGCATGAAGCGGAAATTCGACGAGCTCCTCTCGGAAGGGCCGAAAGGTCCGAAAGGGCCGAACGAGTTGGATGCGACCCGCGCCGGAATGGAAAAAGAAGCGCTCGCGATTCATCGCGAGGACATCGAGATGAACCGCCGGATGGGCGCCCACGGCGAGAAGCTCCTCGAGGACGGGGTGCGGATCCTGACGCATTGCAACGCGGGAGCTCTCGCGACCGCGGGCTATGGGACCGCCCTCGGCATGATGCGAGCCGCGGTCGAGGCAGGCAAGAAGATCTCGGTCTTCTCCGACGAGACTCGGCCGTTTCTCCAGGGAGCCCGGCTCACCGCCTGGGAGCTGATGAAGGATGGGATCCCCGTCACGCTCATCACCGACAACATGGCGGGCTATCTCATGGCGAAGGGAGAGATCGACTGCGCGATCGTGGGCGCCGACCGCATCGCCGCAAACGGCGACGTCGCGAACAAGATCGGGACCTACTCGGTGGCGGTGCTGGCGAAAGAGCACGGCCTTCCCTTCTACGTCGTGGCTCCCACCTCGACTTTCGATCTGTCGCTTGCGAGCGGAAAAGAGATCCCGATCGAAGAACGGAGCCCGAACGAGGTCACTCACGTCCAAGGCGTGAGACTGGCCCCCGAGGGCGTCAGTGTCCGGAATCCGGCCTTCGACGTCACTCCGAATCATCTCGTGTCCGCGATCGTGTGCGAGAACGGAGTCGCGAGAGCCCCCTACGTCGAAAGCCTCCAGCGGCTTGCCTCCGTTCAGGCGGCTTAGCGTGTCCATCCTCGTTCTTGGTATCGAGAGCTCCTGCGATGAGACTTCGGCGGCGGTCGTCGCTGACGGGCGCGAGATCCTCTCGAACCTCGTCGCCTCTCAGGACGACGTTCATCGACCTTATGGCGGCGTCGTTCCCGAGCTCGCTTCGAGGCAGCACTTGACCCACATCGGACCGGTTGTGGCCGGCGCCCTCGAGGAGGCGAAGGTCTCGCTCCGGGATCTCTCCGCCATCGCCGTTACCCAGGGGCCGGGCCTCATCGGTTCGCTCCTCGTCGGTCTTTCGTTCGCGAAGTCGATCGCCTACGCGCGGAGAATTCCTCTCGTCGCCGTCGATCATCTCGAAGGCCACATCCGCGCCGTCTACCTGGAGTCGGAAAGCGAGATTCCGCATCCCGCCGTGTCGCTCGTGGTCTCCGGCGGACACACGAGCGTCTTTCTCATGGAACGAGAAGCCCAGTACCGTCTGCTGGGCAAGACGCGGGACGACGCGGCGGGAGAGGCCTATGACAAGGTCGCGAAGAGGCTCGGTCTCGGTTATCCCGGAGGGCCGATCCTCGATCGCCTCGCGCGGCTGGGAAACGCGGAGGCCTTCCGCTTCGGAGTCGCCCGGTTCACCGACGGGAGTGCGGATTTCAGCTTCAGCGGTCTCAAGAGCGCGGTGCTCCGGGCGATCGTGGAAAAGAAGATCCATCCGCTCGGCCCTGGCGAGAATCCCGAGAGTCGCCGCGACCTCCTGGACCTCGCCGCGGGATTTCAGCGCGCGGTGGTGACGGCGCTCGTCGAGCGCACGGAGCGAGCGGCCTCCGAGCACAGCGCCCGCGCGATTCTCGTGTCCGGCGGCGTCGCCGCGAATCGTGAGCTCCGAGAGGTGTTCGCCGCGCGGGCCCTCGCCCTGGGCATTCCCGTGTTGTTCCCGAGCATCAAGCTCTCGACGGACAACGCCGCGATGATCGCCGCCGCGGGCTACCTGAAGGTCCTGCGGAAAGAGGTCTCCGGGATCGACCTCAACGCCGATGTGGAGCTCCGGCTCGGAGAGGGGGGTGAGCGCCGGTCCCGGCGCTATGTCTGAGGAGCCGCGGGCAGGATTTCAGGATTTGATCTCGTTCGCACCCCCCGCTAGGATGAGATCATGCCGAGGGTAGTCCTTCCCTTGCTCTCTATCCTGGCTATCGCCTGGACAACATTCGCCCAGTATCAGGGCCAGGACGCGAGACGGGTCAGTGTTACCGACCTCACACGGTCGAGCATGATGTACAACGAGAGCCCGGTCATCACGACCGGCGAGCTCACCTGGGGCGACTCGACGGATACGAACTACAACATCTTCGAGCTCCGCGGAGACGACGTGCTGCGGACGGTACGGGTCGCGACCGCTTCGGGGGGGATGGCAGATCTTCGGTTCATGGCCGGCCAGAAGGTCGAGATCCAGGGGATCTTCTTCGACCTCGACCAGGTGATGGACCCCCAACGCCACCCGGTGCTCCGTTATTTCCCCGGCGCCATCCGGCAGGACGGAATGTCCTTCGACAAGAACTATTTCATCGCCGTCAGCTCCGCGGACGTCATCGAGGAGGTCAAAAGCGACATCGGTCCCGACAAAGAGATCGAGGACGCGGACGTCACCGACCCCGACATCGATAGCTCCACTCTCGCGGCCCTGGATCTGCGGGAGCTGGTGAAAGACCCGGCGCCGCACTTCGGAAAGCAGGTGGTCGTTCTCGGGAAGTTCCGGGGGAGCAATCTCTACGGCGACCTTTCGATCCGCGACAAACGCACGCCGAGAGATTTCGTGATCAAAATCGCCGACGCCGCGATCTGGGTAACGGGACGGAGGCCCCGAGGCAAGGGGTTCCGGCTCGACCCGGCGAAGCGGCGGGACACCGGCGAGTGGCTCAGTGTGATCGGCGAGCCCTTCGAGGAAGGAGGCAAAATCTATTTCCGAGCAGTGAAAGTGGAAATCGCCGAGGAGCCGGACGATCCGGATCTCGAGCCGACGAAAGTGGCGCGAGCCGAAGAGGAGCTCGGTCCTCCTCCCGAGGTGACGTTCACCCTTCCTATCGCGGGCGAGAGAGATATTCCGCTGGCCTCCGAGTTCCGCGTCCAGTTCTCGAAGGACATGAAGGAAGAAAGCTTCCACCGAAACGTGGACTTGCTCTACGCGGACGACGACGGGATCGGAAACCCCTTTCCCGATCTTCAGGTCACCTACGACGGACCCAGCCGAACGCTCACCGTGCGCCCGGGCAAAGACCTGCAGCCGGGAAAAGAAATCCGGTTAATCCTCTACGACGCCATCTCCGACGCGGAAGGCCAGAAACTTCCCGCCGCGGAAGAATCCACCGAGGCCGAGCCCGGCGCGGCTTTGATTCTGACGTACACCACAGCGAAGGGCTGAGAGCGGGCGCAATCAAGCCTCGCGGGGAATGGGCTTTCCCCGGTTCTTCTCCTTGTCCCGATACATTCTCTCGTCCGCGAGCTGGATGAGCTCTTCTTTGGTAGGAGCCTCGGTGGGAAACGTCGCATGGCCGATGCTCGCTCCGAGCCGGGAGTTGATGCCTTCCTCTTTGAGGAAGGTGGTGCGGAGGATGAGCTGGCGCATCCGCTCCCCCAGCCGATGCGCCTGGGGGGTGTCGGTGTCGGGAAGAATCACCACGAACTCGTCGCCGCCGTAGCGGGCGGCGATGTCGGTCTCTCGGATCGCGGCCCGCATCAGGAAGCCGACCTCGCGCAGAACTTTGCTCCCGCGCAGGTGCCCGTGGGTGTCGTTCACGATCTTGAAGTTGTCGAGGTCGATGAACAACAGGGTCAGACGGGACTTGTGCCGGGCGGTGAGCTTGAGCTCGCGCTCGAGCGCCTGGTGGAAATAGCGGAAGTTGAAGAGCGAGCTCACGTCGTCGAGGATCGAGGTCTCCTTCGTCTTCTGGTAGAGCTTGACGTTCTCGATCGCGACCGAGATCTGCTTCGAGAGCTGCGTCAGGAGCGGCAGGTCCTTTTCCGAGAACGCCCCCTCGTGCCGCGAGCCCAGGCCGAAGGTTCCCACCACCTGCCGCCGGGACTCGAGCGGAAGCAGGATGTAGGAACGGATGCCGTCCTCGTAAAGGAACTGATCCTCGATGAAGCGCTGCTGCGCCTGGGTGTCGTGGTGAATGAAATGGGTCTCGTTCAAAACCACCCATCCCGGGCCGGTGCCTACGAGCGGGATGAGCGTCTCCATTCCCCACCCGGAATCGGTCCTCGAGCCGGAGGCGAAGATCCGGAGGTAGCTCCCCGATTCGTCGAGAAACGCCACCGAGAGACGGTCGAAGGCGATGAGCTTCTTCATCTCGCTCGCGAAAGCGTCGAACACCTCCTCGATCTGGAGGCTGCTGCTGATGATCCGGGCGATGTTGTTCAGGACCTTGATTTCCGTCGACTGCCGCACCGTCCTCTGGAACAGGAGCGCGTTCTCCGCCGCCATCCCGATCTGGTTTCCGATGGAAGTGAAGAGGTCGAAATCGAAAGTGGGGAAGAGCTGCTGCGCGGCGATGGCGAGCTGCATCACTCCGAGGACCCGGTTTTTACTCCGGAGAGGCACCCCGGCGACGGTGCCGACGTCTTCCCGCTGCCGGAGGAGCTCGTGGAGCCTGGGCTCGCGGTCGAGCGACTCCAGCATGGGCTCCCCACTCTCGATCACCCGGCGGGCGAGCTCGCAGGCGTCGAGCTGAAGCTCTTTCTCCCCCGGGGCGATGCCTTTGTCTCCCTGGAACGCCGCGAAGTGGAAGCTCCGCGTGTCCTCTTGGTAGAGAAGCATCTCGCCGTAGACGCTGCCGCTGGCCTCCATGATGACGCGGAGGGCGTCCGAGAAGATCTCCGAGAGATCGAAGGACTTGGAGATCGCGGCGGAGAGAGAGTTGAGCGCGGTGAGCTTGTGGTTTCCGAAAAGCACCTCGCGCTGGAGCAATCGCTCCTCGCTCAAGTCCCGGAAATGCACCAGAACCACGCGACCCTCGTCGAATCCCATGGCGACACCTTTCACCGCGACCGGGACCGGACCCTGCTCCTTGGTCTCGAGATGAAGGTCGTCGTAAGTGAAACCCGTGGGAGTGAGGAACTTCTGGAAGTGCTCGACGGCGCGGGAGCGAGACGGTCTCGGGTGCAGGTCTTCGAGCCTCAGGTCGAGGAGCTCGCGGCGCGAGCATCCCGTGAGTCCTTCGGCTTCCTTGTTCGCGTCGAGACAGAGGCGATTCACGGCATCGAAGAGAAACGTGGCGAGCGGAATTTTCTCGAAGGCGGACCGATACTGCCATCCAGCGGATTCCGGCCTGTCGCCAGGGAGCGATTGAAGAGTAGGCTTCGCCACCTTTGCCTTGTTTCTGATAGAGGACCTGGGAAAGTCCTCTATAAACAATAGAATAGCGAACGGGATCCAGGCCGGTCAAACGGCGCCTCGTGCTATACAGGAGGGGATGAGACCCAAAGTCGCCCTGACCATCGCGGGATCGGACTCCGGCGGAGGTGCGGGGATCCAGGCGGATCTGAAGACTTTTGCTGCCCACGGAGTTTTCGGAACCTGTGCCGTGACCGCGGTGACGGCCCAGAACACGGTGGCGGTGATCGGGATCGAGGAGCTGTCGCCTTCGCTAGTCGGACTTCAGATCGACGCCGTGGTGAGCGATATAGGGGTCGATGCCGTCAAGACGGGGATGCTCTCCTCGCGGAGCCTCATCGAGGTCGTCGCGCGAAAGCTCGAGGAGCACCGGCTCGAGAAGACGGTGGTGGATCCGGTCATGGTCGCGAAGAGCGGCGCTCGGCTTCTCGATCCCGGAGCGATCGAAGCCCTGGCGGGCGCTCTCCTACCGCGAGCGCTCGTCGTGACGCCGAACCTGCCGGAGGCGGAGAGCCTCGTCGGCTTTCCTCTCGAGGACGAGGCGTCGATTCTAGAGGCGGCGAAGCGGATCGTCGAAATGGGAGCGAAAGCGGCGCTGGTGAAAGGAGGCCACGGCAAGGGTGAGGAGTCGGTCGACGTTCTCTACTACCGAGGCCGTATCAGGCACTACCGCGCGCCCCGAATCCGAACGAAGAACACCCACGGGACGGGCTGTACGTTCTCGGCGGCCATCGCCGCGGAGCTAGCCCTGGGCCGCGAGCTGGAAGAGGCGGTGGAGCGGGCCAAAGCCTACCTCACGAAGGCATTATCGACAGGCCTCGATCTCGGAAAGGGCCACGGTCCCTTGAACCACTTCCCCTCTGGAACGAGGGTAGGCTAGGATCGGCTCTATCGGGGGCTTGAAGGCATGTTCGAGATCGTTCATGACATTCTGGACGCGCGGACGCTCGCCCTCCAGTTGGCGAGCCAGTCCGATGGCGCCATCGTCACCTTCTCGGGGATCGTGCGCGGCACGAACCAGGGGAAGAAAGTGCTTTTCCTCGAGTACGAAGCCTATCCCGAGATGGCGGGGAAGATGATGGAGCGGATCGGCAAAGAGATCCTGGACACGTGGGGTCTTGCCAGCGTCCGCATGCAGCATCGCGTCGGCCGTCTAAACGTGGGGGAGACGAGTGTCGTCATCGTCGTCGCCGCACCCCATCGCGACGACGCTTTCGCCGCCTGCCAGTACGCCATCAACCGGTTGAAGCGCATCGTTCCCATCTGGAAAAAGGAAGTCTTCGAAGACGGCGAGGTCTGGGTCGAGGGCCCGGCCGAAACGGTGGAGGTGCCTTGAAAGTCAAGGTGCGCCTCTTCGCCGCGCTCCGGGAAATCGTCGGTCACGAAGAGGTGGAGATCGAGCTCGCTCCCGGCACGACGGTGAACGGCCTCTGGGAAACGCTGGTTTCGCGGAACGAGCGGCTTTCCGGCTACGCGAAATCCATCAACTTCGCCGTGAATCACGACTTCGTCTCCCGCGAGACGGAGCTCGCCCCGGACGACGAGGTAGCGTTCCTCCCCCCGGTCAGTGGTGGTTGATGGCGCTGGACCGCAAGCGACGCCAGGAAGCCATACTCACCCTCATCCGCGACAAGCCGATTCGCAATCAGAACGAGCTCCTCGAAGCGCTCGAGCGGTCCGGCGTGTCTCTCACGCAGTCGACGCTCTCGCGGGAGCTCAAGAGCCTCGGCATCGGTAAGGCCCCCGACAGCCGCGGCGGCTACCGCTACGTCGCCGGAGCCGCGGCCGGTGAGGGCCCGCTCGCTCCGGTGGCGGCGTTCGTGGTGAGCCTCGAGAGCGCCAGGAACTTCATCGTGGTCAAGACCCCTCCGGGAAACGCCATGGGCGTCGCCCGCGCCATCGACGAAGTCGAGTGGCCGGAGATCATGGGTACCATCGCCGGCGACGACACCATCCTCATCATCGGAAGAAGCGACGCCGACGCTCAGGCGGTCGAAAAGCGGCTGCGCGCGGTCAGCGGGCGGTAAACGGCGTGGTAAGCTTTGCCTATGAGCACTTCGGTCCAGCGTAAGCTCGCGACTTACGAGGATCTGCTGGCGGTCCCGGACCATAAGGTGGCCGAGATCCT
>CAZKNR010000211.1:0-3754 GCA_964553925.1 uncultured Acidobacteriota bacterium | reverse complement strand
CCGAAGACGAGATAGGGCTTCTTGTCCTTCAGCGCGAGCGCGGGATTGATGGTGTGGCGCGTCCTCTTGCCCGGTGCGAGCACGTTCGGGTCCCCCTCGTCGAGGAAAAAATACGCCATCCGGTTGTTGAGAAAGTAGCCGGCGTTTTCGACCACCATGCCGCTCCCGAACGCCGAGAGGAGGCTCGAGGTGATGGAGACCATGTTCCTCTCGCCATCGACCACGGCGAGGTACGTGGTGAGCCCGTAGGTATCCTCGGGAGCCGGACCGATATCGAGAGGGACGAAGCGGCTCTCGGCATACACCTGGGGAGCGTTCTCCGTCGGGGACGACTTGGGGGCGCCGGGGGCCGGCTCTCCTTCGATAGCGTGGTCGGGGTGGATCTCGCGGCGACGCCTCTCCGCCCATTCGTCGGAGAGCATTTCGTCCATGGGAATGGGCGGGACGAACCTCGGATCACCGACGTAGCGGTTGCGGTCGGCGAAGGCGAGCTTTAGAGACTCTGTCACCAGGTGCAGATAACGAGCGCTGTTGTGGCCCATGTACCGGAGGTCGAAGCCTTCGAGCGTCTGGAGCGCCTGAAGCATCACATGCCCCTGCGAGTTCGGCGGACATTCGTAAACCTCGATCCCGCGGTAGTCGATGCGAATCGGTGCGTCCTCGTGGGCCTGGAACCGCGAGAGGTCCTGTTCAACGAAGAGTCCTCCGTTCGCCTTCATGTAGGCCACGGTCGCGCGCCCGGTCTCCCCCTTGTAGAAGTCGCCGCTCCCCTCCCGGGCGATCCGGGACAGCGTGCGCGCGATGTCGGTCTGGACGGCCCGATCGCCCATGGCGAGCGGTTTTCCATCGCGAAACCAGATCTTCGTCGTCGTGGGATACTTCGAAAGCTTGGAGGCGCTCGACGCGAGTGATGCCGCGAGGTGCTCGGTCACCGGAAAGCCGCCCTCCGCGATCTCGATGGCCGGGCCGAGCGTCTCGGCGAAGCTCTTCGAACCGTAGGCCTTGACCGCGAGCTCCGCCGCCGACACCGCGCCCGGAACGCTCACCGAGAGCGGCCCCTCGGCGGGGATTCCGCCCTCGGCGCGGTAGCGCTCGAGCGTCGCGGCGAGAGGAGCGGGGCCGGTGCCATTGATGAACTTCACCTCGCCCGTCTTCGCGAGGTATACGAGAATCAGCATGTCGCCGCCGATCCCGGTCATCATCGGCTCGACCAGACCCTGGACGGCCCACGCGGCGATGGCGGCGTCGATGGCGTTTCCGCCCGCCTTCAGGATGCGGAGACCCGCTTCGGACGCGAGCGGATGGCCGGAGGCGACCATTCCGTGATCCGCGGCCACGACGGGCCGCCAGGTCGAGGTCTGGGCTCGCGAGGGAACCGAGGCCGAGAGGAGAACAAAGAGCGCCAAAGCCAACGTCTTCCACGCGTTCATCATCGGGCGCCTCCTTAGGAATGCGGCGTAGCTTATGCTACGTCGCGAGCGAAAGCGATTCGCCCCAACGACGAAACAGTTGCACGGTCCGCGCCTGGCGCATAGAGTCGGCGCGTTCAAAAGCCGTTCGACAGGAGGATGCATGGCCAGTTTCACGCAGCGGATGATCGGAGCGGCAAAGCTCGAGACCGCGACTTACGAAGAAGTAGAGCACGATCCGAACGCGCTCGGTCAGGCGATCGGCGTCGTCGTTCTCTCGGCCGTCGCCTCGGGGATCGGCTCGCTCGGAGGCGGGCTCTCGAGCATGGTCACCGGAATCGTTCTCGCCCTCGTCGGGTGGTTCCTCTGGGCGGGCATCATCTTCCTCGTGGGCACCAAGGTCATGCCCGAGCCTCAGACCAAAGCGGACCTCGGGCAACTCCTCCGCACCATGGGTTTCGCGGCCTCGCCTGGGGTCTTCTTCGTCCTCGGTATCATCCCGGTTTTCTCCTGGATCGTTCGCATCGGGGTCATGCTGTGGCAGCTCGTTGCCATGATCATCGCCGTCCGCGCGGCGCTGGACTACAAGAAAATAGAGAAAGCCATACTCGTCTGCGTCATCGGCTGGGTGGCGTACATGGCGGCGCTCTTCGTCCTCGGAAGCGCTTTCGGGCTCACCGCGGCGCTGTCCCGAGGGCTCGGCTCATGAAGCCTTCACTGGTTCCTGGACTCCGCCGCACCGAGCGCATCGAGATCGACCGGCCGCGCACCATCGGGTTTCTCGGGGACGAGATGCGCGTCTACAGCACTCCCTCGATGGTAGGCGACGTCGAGTACGCGTCTCTGAGGCTCATCCAGGAGCACCTCGACGAGGGAGAAAGCTCCCTCGGCATCCGCGTCGCCGTCGACCACCTGGCGCCCACGCCGCCGGGCGAGTGGGTCGAGATCCACCTCGAGGTCAAGAGCGTCGAGGGCCGCAAGGTGAGAGTCGAGGCAGAGGTGCGCGACGCGATCGAAGTCGTAGGAAGAGCGGAGCACGTCCGCTTCGTCATCGACGTGACACGGCACGCCGAGCGGCTGAAAGCGAAGGCGGCGAAATTCCAGAAGCCCTAACTTTGTAGCCGACATCGCTTTCTCGATGCGCGTTCTCATTTCGGCGACCGGCAGTTACGGGGACATCTATCCTTTCGTCGCCATCGGACGCGAGCTGAAGCGCCGCGGGCACGATGTCCGTTTCTTCGCCAGCTCGTACTTCGCCCCGCTCATCGAGCGCTCGGGCCTGACCGCCATCGGCATCGGTCCGAAGGAGGCGTACGAGGCCGTCATCCGCCATCCCGACGCTTTTCATCCGAGGAAGGGCATCCGGCTCATCGCGAAGACCAACCTCGAGTACCTTCCGGAGGTCTACCGCCGGATGGACGAACAGATCGTTTCTGGAGAGACGATCGTCATCGGGTCAACGCTGGCCTTCTGGTCGCGCCTGTTCCAGGAGACACGCTCCGTCCCCACGGCGACGGTGCACCTCGCTCCCTCGGTCTTTCGCTCCGCGTCCGCGCCGCCTCGTTTCGAGGAAAGGGGCATTCTCGAAAAATTCCCGCCGTTCGTGAACCGCGCGCTGTTCTACGTCATGGACCGGCTCGTGGTGGACCCGACGTTTTGTCCCGGGTTCAACCGTTTTCGCGCTGGGCTCGGACTTCCGCCGGTGAAGCGGTTGTTCGGCGATTGGATCCATCAGGCGGACGTCGACGTCGGTCTGTTTCCCTCGTGGTTCGGGGAGAGAGCGCCCGATTGGGTGGGAAACATCCACCTCACGGGCTTTCCCCTCGAAGACGGGTCGAAGTCGGGAGAGAGCCTCTCCGAGGAGGCCGCGAGGTTTCTGGACTCGGCGAAGCGCCCGGTGATCTTCACCGCCGGAAGCGCCGCCACGACGGAGGCAAGTTTCTTCAAAGAATCGGCGGAAGCCTGCCGGCTCACCGGCATCGAGGGGATCTTTCTGACGCGATACCGGGAGCAGGTCCCGCGCGAGCTCTCGAGAAACGTCCGCCACTTCGACTACCTTCCGTTCTCGCTCGTTCTTCCTCGCGTTCGGGCGCTCGTACATCACGGGGGCATCGGGACCTCGGCCCAAGCGCTCGCGGCCGGGACTCCCCAGCTCGTGCGGCCGCTCGCCTACGACCAGTTCGACAACGCCCATCGCCTCTCGAGGCTCGGTGTCGCCCGGACGCTCTCGCCCGCCCGCTACCGGGGCCCCGCCGCCGCCGCCGCTCTCGAAGAGCTCACGAGCTCGGAAGAGGTTCGCGCCGTCTCGGCCTCGCTGAAGCGGAAGCTCGAAGGCTACGACGCGG
>CAZKNR010000210.1:0-15255 GCA_964553925.1 uncultured Acidobacteriota bacterium | reverse complement strand
CGGGGCCTTCATTTGAACGCGTATAACGCGTATCAATCGATCATCCGGGGGGGCCACATCCTCCTCACGGTGCGGGTGAAGACGGAGCCGGTCCCGACTCACGGGGACAAGCTCGATCTGCTGCTGTGCCTGAACCAGGACACGATGACCCGCCACGCCCGGCACGTCGTCGCCGGCGGACGCGTCATCTTCAACAGCGACGACATCCGGCCGAGCGAGGTGACGCCGGGGGTCGAGATCTGCGGGCTCCCGGTGAAGGAGCTCACGAAAGACAACCGGAACAAGCTGGTTCAGAACACCGTCACCCTGGGGGCCATGGTGAATCTCCTGGGCGCCAGCTTCCAGGTCCTCGAAGAGGCGCTGCAGCAGCAGTTCAAGAACAAGGGCCAGGAAGTCGTGGACGAGAACGTGGGCATGGCGCACGCGGGCTACGAGTACGCTAAGGCCCATTTCAAGCCGTTTCCGGACGCCCTTCCCGAAGGAAAGACCCCTCTCGCGGTGTGGACTGGCAACGAAGCCCTCGCCATGGGCGGCGCCGCCGCCGGTGTGAAATTCTACTGTGCCTATCCCATGAGCCCGAGCACGGGCGTCCTCCACTGGATGGCGAAAAACGCCCGCGAGCTCGGCATCATGGTGCGGCAGATCGAGGACGAAGTCGGAGTCGCGAACGTCGCCATCGGGGCCGCTCACACCGGAGCCCGAACGATGTGCGCTACCTCGGGCGGCGGATTCGCTCTCATGACCGAGGCCTTCGGCGCGGCATCGATGATGGAAGTCCCGGTGGTCTTCATCAACGTACAGCGGGCCGGCCCGTCGACCGGTGTTCCCACCAAGACCGAGCAGGGCGACTTGTGGCAGGCGCTCGGCGCGAGCCAGGGCGACTTCGAGCGCATCATCGTCGCTCCGAAGGACGCGCTCGACGCGTTTCGCACCATCCCCGAGCTCTTCAATCTCGTCGATCACTACCAGTGCCCGGGGCTCGTGCTCTCGGACCTTCTCATCTCCGAGGGCACCTTCAGCGTTCGCCCCGACGACGTCGACATGCATCCGAAGATCGACCGCGGGGCGATCATCGTCGCCTCCAAGGATGCTCTCGACAACGGCAGCTATAGGCGATACGAGGACACCGAGAACGGCATCTCTCCCCGGGCGGTGCCGGGAGTACCGGGCCACGTGCACGTGATCGCGACCGACGAGCACGACGAGGAAGGCATCCTCATCTCCGACGAGTTCACCAACCCTCACAAGCGGCGCCAGATGGTGGAGAAGCGCGCGCGCAAGCTGAACGACTTCCTGACGAAGGTGGAGGCTCCAAAGATCCAGGGGGCAGCGGATGCCGACGTGACCCTCGTCGGCTTCGGCTCGACCGAAGGCGTCCTCCTGGAGGCGGTCGAGCTTCTGAGCCATCAGGGTGTTTCAGCCAACTATCTCTCGGTGAAGTGGATCAAGCCGCTGCACGCGGACGAGATCAGCCGAGTACTGTCGAAAGCAAAGAAGATCCTCGTGGTCGAGAACAATTTCACCGGACAGTTCTACCGCTACCTGCGGAGTGAGACCGGGCTTTCGGTCGACGGCCATATCCGCAAGTACGACGGCGAGCCGTTCCTGCCGCATCACGTGGCGAACGGGGTAGTCGATCACCTGGGAAAGAAAAAGGACGTCACCGACGGCGTCTACGTGCCGTATCAAGAGATGCTGGTTTAGCCGCAAGGAACGCAAAGAAACAAGGGAGATAGGGGGACCGGAGGGGATAAGGGGATGGGGGTTCAAGAATGCTACCGACCAGCGGTTCTTATCCCCACATCTCCTCTTATCTCCACATCCCCCTTCTTACACCAGGTATAGGGAGCATAAAGAAATGGCGACAACAACCATGGTTGAGCTGAAGCCCAAAGACTTCAAAGGAAAGGTCGAGCCCGACTGGTGTCCCGGCTGCGGCGATTTCGGGCTTCTGAACGCGGTCCAAAAGGCGCTGGCGGAGCTCGGGAAACGGCCGCACGAAGTTCTTTGCGTCAGCGGAATCGGCTGCTCCTCGAACTTCCCGGGGTACCTCAATGCCTACGGAATGCACACTCTCCACGGCCGCTCGCTCGCGGTGGCGACGGGGGCGAAGCTCGCGAACCACGAGCTCACGGTCCTCGTCACCGGCGGAGACGGCGACGGCTATGGCATCGGAGGAAACCACTTCGTCCACACCGCCCGGCGCAACGTGGATCTGACCTACCTGGTGATGAACAATCAGATCTACGGTCTCACTACCGGGCAGGTCAGCCCGTCGAGCAGTGTCGGCATGAAGACCAAGTCGACCCCTTTCGGCAACATCGAGCGCCCCGTCTATCCCACGGCCGCGGCGATCGTGAACGGAGCGACCTTCGTCGCCCGCGGCTTTTCGGGGCACGGCAAGCACCTCGTCTCCATCATCAAGCAGGCCATCGAGCACAAGGGGTTCTCGCACGTCGACGTCTTCAGTCCCTGCGTGACCTTCAACCACGACAACACCTACGATTTCTACCGCGAGCGGGTGAAGCAGCTCGAGGAGTCGGGTCACGACCCGTCGGACTGGAAGTCGGCCTGCGAGAAAGCGATGATGTGGGGCGAGACGATCTATACCGGCGTCTTCTTCCGCAACGACGAAGTAAAAGCACTCCACGAGCTCGAGCCGATCCTGGACGAGGGCGGCCCCGTCGCCCTCCGGCCGGGCGGGCTGACCAAGGAGCAGAGCGCTCGCATCCTCAAGCGCATGATGTGACGGTTCCTTCTTGAGCCGTCCTCCTGGCCGCGCGGCGGTCGATGCCGCGCTCGTCGCCACCATTCTGATCTGGGCGGTGAACTTCAGCGTGGTGAAGCTGGCGCTCCGGCACTTCACCCCGATGGCATTCACCAGTATTCGGCTTCTTTTGGCCTCGATCTGCTTTCTCGCGCTCGCGAGACTCTCGCCCGGCCCGAGCCTCCTACCCTCCGATCGAAAGCGCCTCGTGCTCCTGGCGCTCGTCGGACACACGTTCTATCAGGTGCTGTTCATCCAGGGCATCCACGCCACCACGGCCTCGAACTCGGCCATTCTGCTTGGATTGACGCCGGTGTTCGTGGCGCTTCTGAGCCTCTTCCTCTCGTCCGACAGGCCGCGTGCGGGAGCGTTTCTCGGCATCGGGATCTCGCTTCTAGGGGTGTACCTGGTGCTGCACGACTCGTCGAGGGTGGGCGGGAGCGTTCTCGGCGACGCTCTCACCCTCGGCGCGACCTTCTGCTGGTCGCTCTCGACCGTGTTGAGCCAGCCGATCATTGCCCGTTACGGCGCGCTCCGGACCAGCGCCTACGCGCTCACTATCGGAAGCGTGGCCTTTCTTCCTCTGGGCCTCCCGGAGCTCTATAGGATGACACCGGCCTCGGTCCCCGCGTCCGCCTGGTGGGCCCTCGGATACTCCATCGTCTTCTCTCTGGTCGTGGCGTACTGCCTCTGGTATTTCGCCGTCGGCCGTATCGGTCCGACTGAGACTTCGATCTACTCGAACCTCACCCCCGTTGCGGCCATGGTCGTGGCATACTTGGCGCTGGGCGAGCCAGTAGGAAGGCTCCAGCTGGTGGGGGCGATCGTGATTTTCCTGGGAATCTACCTGGTTCGCAGAAAGACGGGTCGCCGTCCGGTACTTGACCGGCACTCGGAGAGCCGGGTAGCATAGGCATCCCCCAACCAGGAAAGGTCTTGTCGGCAACATGCGCCGGATTTGGGTGTGGACGAGCGTTCACGGGTGGCCTTCTCCCCTGGCCTACCCGGAGACCCACGACCGGTATTCGATCGTGCCGATCTCCGCAGGAGTCGATGAGCCTCTGCCGAAGATCCCCGGAATCCTGCTCCTCGATGAGCACCTTCTTTCCGAGCACCGGGCCGCGGTCGAGGCTTTCGCCCGAAGGCCGGGGGGAGGGTACTCGCCGGTCATCGCCCTCTCGCCGAAAGGCGGCGCTTCGGAAGGCGACGAGCTCCTCTTCGACGTTCTCCCCGTGCGGCCGACCCAGGGCGAGCTCCTGAGAACGCTCCGAAACGCCACGCACTACCTGGAGAGTCAGCTCCGCCTGGAAGAGTCCCAGGCCCGCGCCGAACAAAAGGCCAGGGAGCTCGAGGAGCTCCACGCCATCGGCATCGCGCTCTCGGCGGAGCACGATCATAACCGGCTCCTGAGCCTCATCCTGAGCAAAGCGCGGGAGATCACCAACGCCGACGCCGGGAGCCTCTTCGTGGTGGCGCGCCTCGAGATGCCCATCGAGACTTCCAAGGGAACCGTCGAGCGCGTGGGCGGCCGCTGGCTTCGATTCCGGCTGGCCCAGAACGACTCGCGGCAGCTCCGGTTCGAGGAGGACATCCTCACGATCGGCCCCGGAAGCATCGCCGGCTACGTCGCCGAGACCGGAGAGACTCTCAATCTCGAAGACGCATACGCTCCTTCCGAGGGCAAGCCCTTCGCCATCAACCGGAGCTTCGACGAGACCATCTCGTACCGAACGCGATCGATGCTGGTGATCCCCATGCAGAACCACGAGGGGGAGAACATCGGGGTCCTCCAGCTCATCAACAAGAAGCGCTCCCGCGACATCATCCTCGAAGGGCCTTCGACCTTCGAGACCGAGGTGCTCCCGTTCGACGAGCACGACGAACGCCTGGTCCGCTCGCTCGCGAGCCAGGCCGCGGTCTCCGTCGAGAACAACAGCCTGTATCTCCAGCGGGAGAACCTCTTCACCCGATTCGTCGACGCCGCGGTCCAGGCGATCGAGCACCGCGATCCGACGACCCAAGGACATTCCCGGCGAGTGGCGGCGATGACCGCCGAGCTCGCGCGAGTCGCGAACCGGACGAGCCGCGGAGCTTACGCGGACCTCCGCCTTTCCGACGACCAGATCCGCGAGCTGCGGTACGCGGCGCTCCTCCACGATTTCGGGAAGGTAGCGGTCACGGAGAGGGTCCTGCGCAAGGCCAAGAAGCTCCACCACAGCCGGCTCGATCTGGTTCGCCAGCGGTTCAAGACGATAAAGCGTACCCTCGAAGCTCAGCACCTCCGGCGGATGCTCGACCAGCTGATGGTGAAAGAGGCCACCCCCGAGGAAATCGAGCGGCTCAAAGTCGACCTCGAGCTCCGGCTCGAAGTCGTGGAACGAGCCCGGCAGGCGGTCGAGGAAGCGAATATTCCGACGGTGACCCACTATTCCGCGTTTCAGTTCATCGAAGAGCTAGGCACCGTCACTTACGACGACGTTGACGGCACTCCCAAGAGCTACCTGGACCCCGAGGAGATCGTCGCGCTCACGGTGTCGCGCGGGACTCTCACCGAGCTCGAGCGCCGCGAGATCGAGACGCACGTCACCCACACCTACGACTTTCTCTCCACCATCCCGTGGACGCGGGACCTCATGGACATCCCCGAGCTCGCGCGAAGCCACCACGAAAAGCTCGACGGTAGCGGCTACCCCGGCGGTCTTCGGGCCGAAGACATCCCGCCCCAGACCCGGATGATGACGATCTCGGACATCTACGACGCCCTCACGGCCAAGGACCGTCCGTACAAACCCGCCGTTCCCACGACGAAAGCGATCGAGATCCTCGAGGAGGATGCCGGTAAGGGCCGCATCGACCGCGACCTTCTCGATCTCTTCATCGAGGCCAAAGTCTTCCTGCGCGGCGTCACGAGCTGAGACAGCTTCTCACCAGGTGGGGAGCGTCTTCCACCTCGAGTCCCGCGCCGAGCGCCCGTCCTGCGGCAGAAGCTTCCGCGCCTTCTCGCTCGGTGACAGTAACGGACGCACCCCGGTCACCGCTGGAGCCTGACGGTTTTGAATGAAAACGTTATACGTTCACGACGGAAAACTGCCGTGCTGTGCGGAGTGGTAGCATAGGTGGCCAATGAGAAAGCGCGTCTACATTGAAACGACGATCCCGAGCTTCTATTTCGAGTCTCGCTCGGAGCCGGAGATGATTGCTCGCCGGGAGTGGACCTGTAGATGGTGGGATCAGGCCTCGGCTTCTGACAGGTACGAAATCGTTACGAGTGTCGCCGTGGTAGAGGAACTCTCCCGCGGCGACTTCCCCGCCCGAGAGGACTGCCTGAGGCTCATTGAACGTTTATCCTTGGTGCCGGTTGAACCGGCCGTGACCGAAATCGTCCGGACCTACATCGCTCGGCAAGTCATGCCGCGTGATCCGGCAGGCGATGCGCTCCACCTGGCTTTGACGTCGTACCATCGTTGCGACTTTCTGGTCACGTGGAATTGCCGGCACCTTGCGAACGGGAACAAGTTCGACCATATTAGACGAGTCAACACGATGCTAGGTCTCTTCGTCCCGGCGCTTGTGACACCTTTGGAGCTACTTGGTGACGACAGTGAAGAACGAGGATGAAGGTATTCGCGCCGTACGCGACGTGCGCAAGCGGATCTCCGCTGAGTTCGACAACGATCCCGAGAGACTGGTCGAGCACTACATGAGGGAACAAGAACGGTATCGGGACCGGATGCTCGAGCCGGTGATCGTCCAAGCCGGCGCGGACGACGATCTTTCGAATCGCCGTTGAGGCGACTTCTCACCACCCGGGAAGGATCTTCCAGCCCGGAAAGGGACCCGCTTCGAGACGGTATCCCTCGCCGGACGCGGCATCCCGCACGACGCGAAGATTTGTGAACGACCGCAGTCGCTCAAGAATCTCCTCGTACGGGAGCGTGTGAAACGGCTTTCCTTCGGGCATGGGCCAGAGACGAATGGTTCCGTCCTGGCTCGCCGACGAGATCCACTTGCCGTCCGGCGAGACGGCGACGCTAAAGACGTCGAGGGTGTGGCCGTAGAGCAGGTGCGGCTCGTCCCCTGTCACGTGTCCTACCCGCACGACGCCATCGTTGCTTCCAGTCACGACGATCGTTCCCGTCGGATCGAGCGCCGCGGCGGTGACGCGGTTCCCGTGAGAGGTGATCGTCTGTGACGAGCCGGTCTCCAGATCGAATAACGTGAACGCTTCCCAGGCCATGGAAACAAACCGCCGGCGGTCCTTGTCGATGGCGACGCTAAAATCAGCCAGAGTTCTTGACAGGACGCAGGGCCGAATCTCTCGTTGGGTCCCATCTCCGAGGTCCCAAACGTGAATGGCCCCCCGCACCATGATGGTGAGAAGACGGCCGTCGGCAAGGAACGCCAGACCGGCAACCGCGTCTCTCCACCTCCCCTCCGTTCCGCACTGGTCACCAGGCACAGGAGTCTTGAAGATCCGGACATCTCCCGACTCCAGATCCCAGATGCGAAGGAGACTGGGCATGTATCCGACAGAGACGACGAGGCGGCCGTCCGGGGAAAACACGGCAGGACCCACGGTGCCGTCCCCTCTCTTCAATCCAGGCATCTGGCGCGGCCCACTGCCGTCGAGGGGCACGAGAAAGACGCGGGGCTCGAAGCGGGACTCCACGAGGGCGTACTTCCCCGTGGGATCGACGGCAAGGCAATAGCCGAGCAGCCCGGACTTCTCAATCAGGACGCGCGCTCGTTCTTCTCCCGAGTACCGAAGGGGCCAGATGCGCGCGGCGCCCTCGTCCGAAGTCGAGACGAGCGAGCTGCCATCAGGGGTGAAGGCTATCTGGATGTTGGGCGGGAGCTGGCCGCGGAGGACGTGAGGTCGTTTCGAGCGAAGCGGAAAAAGAATTCCGAATTCCGCGTTTGCGGTCAGAAGCCAATCGCCGCGCGGATCGAATCCGAAGTTGTTCATGAGGGACACGCTGGCGTTCCGGAGGACGAAGGGATCTGCGTCCGGCGGGCCTATCAGGTCCCAGACGTAGGCAACGTCGGGCGTCGAATGCGGTCCGACCGCGGCCGCGGCCAGGAAGGAGTCCGTCGGGTCCAGCCGCGCCGAGGGCACCGGTGATTTGAACGTGCGCTCCAGGCGGCCTGAGGCTTCCGCGATGCTCCAGATCCGGATTTCTCCCGTCTCATCGCCGGATACGACTCGGGACGCGGACGGGTGAGCCGCCACCCAGACGACTTTCGCCTCGTGCGTTCCGAGGAGCTCTGCTCGATCTGTAGTCGAGTCTCGGAGTTTGGTGCGGTAGACCCTATTTCCCCGGCCCGTGAGGAGCCACTCCCCGCTTGCGTCGACATGCCAATCGCCGACGCCGCTCAAATCAATAGAAGTCAGGATCTCGGGATCCTCCTCAGGGCGGGTCCAGTCCCTGACCGCCTCCCTGCCATCGGCCGTCGTCGAGAAGCTCAGAAAACGTTCGCCCCTTCGATAGAAGCGGGTCGCGCCCTCGAGCTTTAACTCGCGGATCTGGTTTCCCTCCGGAAGCGACCAGAATCGAGCGATCGTGCGCCCTCCCGCCGCGAGAAAGCGGCCTCTCGGGCTGAATTGCACCGCGCCTGCATAGTTGGCGGGGAGGATCTTCGGGGCGCCGCCGTCCCTCGACCAGAGGCGAACTTGATCCGCGAAAGCTCCGCCCGTCGCTATCCACTGGCCGTCTGGGCTGAAGTCGGCACTGTTGATGACCCCGCTCTCGAGAACGATCGCCGAAGCGCCGTGCCAGAGGGCTTCGACGGCGAATCGGCGGGCGGGCTCGTTGTCGGCGCGCTCTAGGCTCGCGAGAGCGTGAGCGAGCGCCGCTGTCGGGCGGTCCTCGAGATTCAAACGTCCCAGAGCGAGGATCTGGGCCGCTTCGCGGCGAGAGACCTCGAGGACCGATCGCCTCCAGAGGGAGAAGAAGACCCCCATGATTCCGAGCAGGAGAGCAAAGCTCGTGGCGACAGCGATGCGCCGACGCTTTCGCCTCCTCCCTGCCAGCTTCGTCGCCGCTTCAGCGAACGCTTCCTCGAGCGCCGAAAGCCCGCCCGTGTAGCGGGCTCGCCACGCCCGGAACTCGAGAAACGAGGCCCCCGTCCAAAGAAGATCGTCGAGCCGTCCGCGATCCTCCCAAGCCTGCGCCGCCTGACGGAGTTGATCCCGAAGAAGCGCTCCGCCCTCGTCCTGGTTTTGCCAGTGGACGAGACGAGGCCACGCGCTCAGCAGCGATTCATGGATGATCTCGACCGAAGTCTCGTACGACGTCAGAAGCCGCGCGGCGACGAGCTCCCGCAGAACTTCCTCCGCCGCCTTGCGCTCCTCTTCGTTGGGGAACACCGAAAGAAGCTCCGACACCTCCCGGCTCGCCCTCGTTCCCTGGGAAGTCACCAGGTTTCGAAAGAGCTCCCGAACGAGAGGAGCCCTCTCGGCTCCAATCCTCTCGAGCGTCTCTTCCGCGTGCTGGGCAAGAGCTCCTCCCACTCCTCCGATCTCCCGATACGCCTCTCGCGTCAGGAGACCCTTCTCCCGATCCCGCTTCTCCCAGAGACGCGATGCCGCAAACGCCAGGAGCGGCAACACCCCGCGTTCATGACTGACTTCGGAGACCATCTCCTCCACAAGAGCGTCGTCCTCGAACCGGTACCCGCACGCGAGAGCCGGCTGCACCAGCGCCCGGCGAAGCGCGCTCTCGCTCAGGGTCCCGAGTGGAGTCAGCTCCGAGAACACCGGGCTCAAGGCATCGTGTTTCTGGCAGTGGAAGAGGAAGTCATCGCGGAGGGACACGAGAACGTGGACGTCGGCCTCGAGAACCAGCCGTCCTAATAATGTCGCGAACGCTTCCTGCACCTCCGGGGGATTGAGAGTAAAGAGCTCCTCGAACTGGTCCACGATGACGAGAGCGTGCTCGCTCTTCTGTCGCCATTTCGAAAGCAGCGAGACCGCGGTATCCGGATCGTCGAAGCGAACCAGCGATTGCACCGCCTGCGCGTCTCCGGCCAGGGACGGGGCGAGAGCTTGCCCCAGGGACTGGAGCGGCCGGCTTCCCGGGGTCGACAACACCATGCGCCAGCCCGGAGGAAGCGCCGGTAAAAGCCCCGCCCTCAGAAACGAGCTCTTCCCCGCTCCCGAGGGACCGATGAGCGCGAGGAGACGCGGTCTCTTCAGCTTCTTCCAGACCCCCTCCACCTCCATCTCGCGCCCGAAGAAGTACTCCGCCTCCTCCTCCGTGAACGACGCGAGGCCCGGATACGGATGCTTGTCCTCGAATCCCGGTAGACGGTGCGTCACCTCGTCGAGAGCCCGAGCGAGAGCCCGCGCCGTCGCGTAGCGATTCTCGCGATCGCGAGAGAGCGCTTGTCTCAGAACCGGCGTCCACGGACCCTCGGGAACTCGGGGCGGAGACTCTCGCACCGCCTCCCAGAGCTCCTGTCGGGGCCACGCGGTCAGCATCTCCGCCAGAACCACTCCCGCCGAGAACACGTCCGAGCGGGAGTCGACCGCCTCCCCCCGCGACTGCTCCGGGGACATGTACGCCGGCGTTCCCGCGATCGTCCGGCTCCTCTCCTCGCTCCGGGCTTTCGCCAGACCAAAATCCATCACCACCACCCGCCCCGCGCGGGTCAGCATCACGTTCTCCGGCTTGAAGTCCCGATGCACCAGACCCGCTTCGTGGATCGCCTCCAGACCCGAGAGAAACTGCGCCGCGATCTCTCTCGCCTCTCGAAGCTCGAGAGGTCTCCTCTCCCGAAGACTCTCCGCGAGAGTCGCCCCGTCGATGTACTCCATCGAAACCAGCTCCCGACCCTCCTCCACCACCAGGTCGAAGATCCGGCACACGTTCGGAGACATCACTTCCCGGGCCGAGCGCACCTCCTGCCGCAGAAGCTCCCGCGCCTTCTCGCTCGATGACAGCTCCGGACGCACCGCCTTCAGCGCCACGTCCACCCGAAGCTTCAAGTCGAACGCCCGGTACACCTCCCCCATCCCGCCACGGCCCAGGACTTCCCGGATCTGGTACCTCTCCCCCAGAATCTTCCCCGGACCCGGACCGTGAAGGGTCGGAAGCTCCTCCAGGGACTCGTCCCCGAGCTGCGACTCCTCGAGTGCCATGCTCAGAAGACACTGAGGGCAAAGCCCCAAAAGGGCCGCGTCTTTCGGAAGCGGCGTCCCGCAGTCCGGACACACCCCGCTCGTCGTCATCATTGGGGAGTATGACGGATCGGCGGAGAAATGTTACAGGGAGGTCGAACCCCATCCTTACGTTACGGGCGAGGGGATCGCGGCTCGATAGCCCGGTATCGAATCGGTGTTGAAGTATTACGGATCACGTAATACACTATCCGTGATGATCCGGTCCTTCCGCGACAAGGACGCGGAGGCGCTCTTTGGGGGGAAGGTGCCACGTCGGCTCCAATCGGTCGCGAGGCCTGGTCAAAGGAAGTTGGAGCAACTGAATGCGGCGACCCAACTCGAGGACCTGGGAATTTTTCCCGGCAACCGCCTGGAGGCCCTCAAGGGGGACCGGCGCGGGCAGCACAGCATCCGAATCAATGATCGACTTCGCATCTGCTTCGTCTGGCGAAACAGCGACGCGTACGACGTCGAGATCGTGGACTACCACTGAAACCAGGGAATGAGCGTGCCTAAAAAGCGTGGAAATGCTTCTCGTCTGCCACCCGTCCACCCTGGAGAGATTCTGCTCGAAGACCTGATGAAGCCGCTCGACATCAGCATCAATCGCCTTTCTCGAGACCTCAGGGTGCCTGTCAATCGGGTCAGCGAGATCGTGAACGGAAAGCGACGTATTAGTGCCGACACCGCCATCCGCCTTGCCCGGTACTTCGGCAACACTCCGCAGTTCTGGATGAACCTTCAGACCAGTTACGATCTCCAGGTCGCGATGAGAGAGTCGGCGGAGCAAGTCGGTCGCGAAGTTCATCCACGCGAAGTCGCCTGAAGATCGGGTCGACCGTAGAGCCCAGCCGGATTGGCCCTATTTGATGGCCATTGTCCTAGTACATTTGACCAATTTGGTTGAAATTGATACACCATTGGCATGGGCCAATACAATCGGCTGCTACTTGATCGGGGCTCCGACACTCCCGTCTACCGGCAGATCGCCGAGCGGGTTCGGGCGTGGATTGCCTCGGGGGAGCTGGCCCCTGGCGAGAAGCTCCCTCCGAGCCGCGAGCTCGCGGAGACCCTCGGCGTCAACCGGAACACCATCGCGAGCGCGTACGACGAGCTCGTCAAGTCGGGCGACGTCCGCTCTCACGTGGGGCAGGGCACGTTCGTCGCGGCAAGTGCTGCCGAATCCCCGCGAGCCCCTCATCGGTTTCGATTTTCCCGGGCGGTAGAGGCCGCGGCGGAGCGGGTCCAGAAGCCGGTAGTCGCATCTGGACACCCCGACCCGATCGATTTCACGACGCTGGTTCCGGACGAGGAGCTCTTTCCGGTCGACCCCTTCCGAGCGGTGCTCGACCAAGTGCTTCGCCGGGAGGGAAAAACACTTCTCCAGTACGGCCCTGCGGCGGGACACCCTCCGCTGCGCGCGTATATCGCCGAGCGGCTTCGAGAGCGCGGAGTTGCCGCCGACGCCGAGAACGTCCTCATCGTGAACGGCTCCCAGCAGGGGCTCGACCTCGTTTGCCGGAGCCTTCTCGATCCGGGCGATCGCGTGGCGCTCGAAAGCCCGACCTATAGCATCGTGCTTCCCCTCCTGGCGCAGTACCACGCGCAGATGGAACCGATTCCGATGACCGATCGAGGCATGGATCTCGATGCCCTCGAGGCCGTCCTCGAGCGCTCGCGGCCGAAGCTGATCTTCACCATGCCGACGTTCCACAACCCCACCGGCATCACCATGGACCTCGAATCTCGGAAGCGGCTCCTGGATCTCGCCTCGCGCTACGGGACTCCGGTGGTGGAGGACGATTTCGACTCCGAGCTCCGTTTCGACGGCAACCCACTCCCCGCTCTGAAAGCGCTCGACGAGCGAGGCTCGGTCCTCCATATCGGCACCTTTTCCAAGGGCCTCTTTCCCGGGCTGCGCCTGGGCTTCGTCGTTGCCTCGCCGCCGGTGGTGGCTACGCTCAGCCGCTGCAAGCTCATCGCCGACTATCACACCAGTCTCCTGCTGCAGGCGGCGGTGCTCGAGTTCTGCCGCGAAGGCCACTACGACCGGCACCTGAAGCGCCTGGCTCTGATCTATCGCGACAAGAGCCGGAGAATGACCAGGGCCCTCGAGCAATTCTTTCCCGCGAACGTCTCCTGGACCCGGCCCGAGGGAGGCTACGCCTTCTGGGTCACGCTTCCCGAGGAGCTGTCGGCGGAGGTAGTTCTCGACGAGAGCGCGAGAGCCGGCGTCCTCTTCACTCCAGGCTCGAACTTCTTCGCCGGCGGCGAGGGCGATCGCTACTTGAGGCTCTCGATCTCGCGAGTCCCTTCGGAGCGCATCGCGGAAGGGATCGAACGGCTGGGAGCAATCCTCACGCGTCACGGACAAGAATCGAACGACAACGGGCGGACTCGTGCACTTCCGCGCGAGCCCGCGCTCCACGTCTAAAGGAGGCAAAGCGTCATGACCGAAACGAGTTTGAAGCTCAAGACCGGGCTCGCCGACATGCTGAAGGGCGGGGCCATCATGGACGTCACCAACGCCGAGCAGGCCAAGATCGCCGAAGATGCGGGCGCGGTCTCGGTCATGGCGCTCGAACGGGTCCCCTCGGACATCCGCAGGGACGGCGGCGTCGCCCGGATGTCGGCGGTCGACAAGATCCTCGAAATCCAGAAAACGGTGAGCATCCCGGTGATGGCCAAGGTGCGCATCGGGCATTTCGTCGAGGCCCAGATTCTTCAGGAGATGAAGGTCGACTTCATCGACGAGAGCGAGGTGCTGACGCCGGCCGACGAGGAGAACCACGTCGACAAGCACGCGTTCCGGGTTCCGTTCGTCTGCGGCTGCCGCGATCTCGGCGAGGCCCTGCGGCGCATCGGCGAGGGGGCGGCGCTCATCCGCACCAAAGGCGAGGCGGGCTCGGGGAATATCGTTGAAGCGGTGCGCCACCTCCGCCGGATCAACGGGGACATGCGAAGGCTCACGGTGCTCGCCAACGAGGAGCTCATGGCCGAGGCGAAGCGGCTCGGCGCTCCGTACGAGCTCGTGAAGCTCGTGGCCCGTTCGGGGAAGCTTCCCGTTCCGAACTTCGCCGCCGGGGGGGTATCGACTCCCGCCGATGCGGCGCTCTGCATGCATCTCGGAGCGGAGTCGGTTTTCGTGGGCTCTGGAATCTTCAAGTCCGAAGACCCGGCGAAACGCGCCGCCGCTATCGTGAAAGCGGTGACGCATTACCAGGACCCGAAAGCTCTGGTAGAAGCGTCTCGCGGCCTCGGGGAGCCGATGCCGGGAATCGACATTAGACAGCTCGACGAGAAAGATCTCCTTCAGACGCGAGGCTGGTAAGAAAATGCACCGGGTCGGCGTCCTCGCCCTTCAGGGCGACTACGCGCATCACCAGCGAATGCTCGAGCGCATCGGCCGCCCCGCGCGTCAGGTGCGCAGGGCGGACGAGCTCGAGGGCCTCGAGGCGCTGGTGATTCCCGGGGGCGAGAGCACGACGATGCTGAAGTTCATCGAGGGAGAGGGACTTCTAGAGCCGCTCCGGACGCTTCACGCCGATGGAGCGGCTCTCTACGGGACTTGCGCCGGAGTCATCCTCCTCGCGACAGAAGTGACGTCACCGAGCCAGGTCTCGCTCGGCCTGCTGGACGTGACCGTCGAGCGCAACGCCTACGGGCGGCAGGTGGATAGCCACATGAGCGAGGAGCCCTGCCCGGAGCTCGGCCCGGATCCGCTTCCGATGGTCTTCATACGGGCTCCCGTCATTCGCCGGATCGGCCCCGGGGTTTCGGTCCTCGCCCGCCATCGAGGGGAGCCGGTTCTGGTGCGCGAAGGCCGTATCCTGGCGAGCACCTTCCATCCGGAGCTGTCCGAAGACGAACGCGTTCACCGGTACTTTCTCGAGACCGTCGCATCCAAAGAGGGCGATTCAACAACCCGTTCCCGCTCCGTGTAAAAACCGAACGTCGCCTGTAAAGAATCTGGATCCGCTCGTTACACGTTCCGTGTTTTCGCGAAGATAATCGACATTACACGCGTGGCCGGGGCTTGGCACCGATATTGCGTGACTTCCAGGGTTCGAGCTCGAACCAAAATAGTGCAGACGACGGGCAGGCAGACATGGAACCGCGACGGGTCGCGCGTCGTCTAACTGAACAAGGCTCGGTGCATTCCATGACGGAAGAGTCCATCCTCATTGTCGGAAACACGCGGGCGTCGAGCGAGGCCGAAGCCGCTCTCGCCTCCGAGTCCTGGATCGTGACCGTAGTCGATGGACTCGCGGACGCGATTCCGCAAATCGACAGCCGCCGCCACCAGGTCGTTGTTCTGGATACCGAC
>CAZKNR010000209.1:0-8346 GCA_964553925.1 uncultured Acidobacteriota bacterium | reverse complement strand
GTCGTTGTAAACGCGTATCTGACTCTGGAGGTCCATGGCCTGCCTTTCGTTCGGTTCTAGGAAGTCTATCAGGCTCTCACAGACTCGACAACACACGTCTCAGGATTGCCGTCCCCTGCTCGACTTCGTCGTTGCCGACGCTCAAGGTCGGACGGAACCGGATCGAAGTGCGCCCGCTTCCGAGGATCAGCATCCCGTTGTCGAATGCGAGCTTCTTGAAGCGGTCCCGGGTCTCGGTGTCCGGCAAATCGAAAGCGCACATGAGACCCAGGCCGCGCGCGTTTCCGATTCTCCCCGGGTTCTCCTCCTGAAGCTTCTCGAGCTCGGCGAGAAGAAAGGCACCGACCTGGCGCGAGCGCTCGACCAGCTTCTCCTCTTCGATGATCTCGAGGTAGCGACCGAAGCGGACCATGTCGACCAGGTTCCCGCCCCAGGTGGAGTTGATGCGGGTGGACTCGTGGAAGACGTTCCGCTCCACCTCGTCGATTCGGCGACTCGCGAGGAGGCCGCAGACCTGGGTCTTCTTTCCAAATACCAGCACGTCGGGGGTGAAGCCGAAGTGCTGATAGGCCCACATCTTTCCCGTGAGCCCGACGCCGGTCTGCACCTCGTCGGCGATGAACAGGAACTCGTGCTCGAAGGATAGCTCCCGCAGCTTTCGCAGGAACTCCGGCCGAAAGTGATTGTCTCCCCCTTCGCCCTGGATCGGCTCGATGATGAGCGCCGCGATCTCGTCGGGATGTGCCGCGACTGCTTTCTCGATCTGGCTAACTGCTTCCTTCTCCGCGGCGATCACCTCGTCGATATGGGCGGCGATGGGAAACCGGAGCTTGGGATTGTCGATCCGGGGCCAGTCGAACTTGGGGAAGTACATCGTCTTTCTGGGATCGGCGGTGTTGGTCATGGAGATCGAGTAGCCGGTCCTTCCATGAAACGCCTCGCGGAAATGCAGCACGAGGCTCCCCTTCTCTCCCCGGCCGCTTGCCAGGTTCTTGCGAACCTTCCAATCGAACGCCGTCTTGAGGGCGTTCTCGACCGCGACCGAACCGCCCGCGACCAGGAACAAATGGGGAAGCTCCTCCGGGATGGCGACCCGGTCGAACGTATCGACGAACTCGGCCATGGGAACCGTGTAGACGTCCGAGTTCGTGGGATTGTGGATGGCGACTTCCGCCATTTTCTCCTTGAACGCGGGCTCGACCATCCTCGGATGGTTGAGTCCCACGGGCTGGGTCGCGAAGAACGAAAAGAAATCAAGGAACCGGCGCCCGTTCCGGCTGTCATATATGTAGGACCCTTGGCTTCGCTTGAGATCGAACACCAGGTCGAGGCCGTCCACGAGCATGTGCTTTTTCAGGGTGTCGTGGACGTCAGCAGGATGGATCGCGGTCAACATCGTCTCACCTCGTCATACGGAAGGAGCGGGAGCAGTGTCCCGCTCGGAAACTGGAAACCTTTGCCAAAGAAAGAGATAGAGGGGTAACGTTCCGCGGCGCGCTAGGTGGCGCCCTGGAGATAAATGGCGAAGAGCAGAAGCTGCTGCTGCTTGGACATCGCAGGATCTATTTTACTATAATCGGCCACCCTTCGACTCTCGCGCGCCGAGATCGGTCGGTCTCCCCGGCATACAATACGAGCCATACAATACGCATGAGCACAGAAGACTTCGGAGAGCTCGACGACATCGGCTTCTTGCGGGAGGCGGAGCTCTTCCGCGAAATGCCCGATTCCGTGATCCGCACGATCGTGAGTCAAGGCGGAACTTCCCAGTACCAGTCGGGCGACGTCGTTTGCCAGAGGGGCGATCCGGGCGACAGCCTGTTCGTCGTGAAGTCCGGGGTGGTGGAGGTCACGAACCCGGGCGAAGGTCCGCCGCTCGCCTATCTGGGCCGCGGCGACTGCTTCGGCGAGCTCGCGCTCCTCACCGGCTCTCAGCGCAACGCCGAGGTGCGAGTCCCTCAGCAAGCAGAGCTATTGGTCATCGACCGCGTGCTCTTCGACGACCTCATGGCGAACCACACCGGATTCGCGAGCCAGCTCGCCATCATCCTGGCGCGCCGTCTGGTAGGCGTCCTGGAGGATCTCCCCGACCGGGCCACCAAGAAGGAGCTCCAGGGCGACCTGCAGTATTTCGATCTGGCGACCGTAGTGCAGACGCTCATCAGCTCGTCGCAAACGGGGGTCATGACCCTCTCGGCCGATGAGGACGTTCTCGCGCGCCTCTATTTCCAGAACGGCAACATCTATCGGGCCCACTTCGGGCACCGGAGAGGCGACGAAGCCGTGCACCATCTCTTCCAAACGGAGCTCGACGGCGGATTCCTCTTCGAGAGCCGCGGCGCCGAGCCGGTCGCCGACGGCCCCGATCCCGGCATCACCGTTCCCGCGATGGCATTGATGATGGATTCGGTCAGGCTCCAGGACGAGCTGAAAATGCTCCTCGAGGATCTCCCCGCCCCGACGACCATACTCGAGCGGAACCGGCCGGCCTTGAGCTGGACCGAAGACGAGGGCCAGGCGGACGCCCGGCAAATCTGGGGGTGTCTGCACGCGCCTTTGAGCTTCAGCGAGATCTTCGAGCGCGCCCACAGTTGCGGCTACCATACGGCGCGGATCGTCGCCCGGTTGATCCAAACGGAGCAAATCAAGCCAAGCGTCAGTTTCAAGTAGGCGCAAAGGAGGGAGCAATGCAGACGGGTGCCGCGCGGTTACTGGCCCTCGCGCTAACCGGTATTCTCGCCACGGTCGCGGGCGCGGATGTCCCCGGCAATCTCGTGGTGGACGTCCGGCTGTACGAGGCGCGCAGCGCCAGCCCCGATTTTCGGGTCATGGAGAACCTATCGTTTTTCGTCGATACCGACGGCACCGGAATCAGCGAGTCCCAGTGGCTCGCGACCATCGCGCGCCGGGTCCCGGAGGCCTTTCTGGCGACCCTCGCCAAAGAGACGGTGGATGTCGACGGCTCGATCGCCCGTTTCGTCCTTCCGAAACGAACGCGGAGTCTCGAGCTGAGCTTCGACCTGAAGGACTTCCTCGAGCGCGGCACGTTCACCGCGAAGGCCGCGGCGCGGCTGGCGCGAGGGGAGGAGACCGTCAGGGCGTTCGATCGGGAGGTCGAGCTCCGGCTGGGACAGACCTACATTTTCGGAAGCCGCGACTTCGAGCTGTCGGCGAGCGAGTACCTGTCGCATTTCCGCGACTTCGAGAGCTCCGAGGAACGCGGAACCCTCTATGAGACGCTTCGCGCGTACTCTTTTTTTCTGGTGATCGCGGTTACCCCTCGGATCGCCGAGGAGCCGGCTCCCGGGAGCGGCCCCGTCTCGGTCACGGCCGGCGCCAACGTGATTCCGCCGCTCGAGAGCCCGCTCGGAATTCCCCTCGTCGGCGAAATCGTGCTCGAGCTTGACATCGACTCGTCCGGCGCCGCCACGAACGCCAGGATCGTGCGTTCGTCCCTCCCCGAGGTGAACTCCCGCATTCTGGGGGAGAGCGCTTCCTTTCACTTCCCCGAGGCTGCGGGGAAGAAAGCACGCCTCGCGCTCTCGCTCCGCGCGGAACCGTAAGATCCCCTTCTTACACCAGGATTTAGTATTCTCTAGGCAGTTCTCGAAAATGGACCAAACGCTCTCCCCAGACCAGCTGGTGATGATCACCCTGCTGGTGAAGCTCGGGGTCATGGCCTCGATCGCGAGCCTTCTGAGCCGGTTCGGGGCGTTCAAGCGGCTCCTTCTGAAGACCGAGCTTTCTCTGAAGGAAAAGCTCATCTTCGCCCTGCTGTCGGGAATGCTCCTGTCGTTCGGGGTCGCGATCCGGCTCCTTCTGAACTACGCCGCCGCCGATCTCTCGCTTTCCGGGACGATGCTGGTCGGGCTACTGACCGGACCGCTCACCGGCGCCGGAGTCGGTCTCATGGTCGGAGCCCCGGCCGCTCTGCAGGGGGAGCTCCTCGCCCTTCCTCTCGGAGTGCTCTACGGCGTGAGCGGCGGGATCGTTCGCCACTTCTGCCGCAAGGAAGACATCTGGAGCTTCTCTCCCCTCATCTTCCTGAACCTGATCCGCATCGGGAAGACCGCCATCCGCGACCGGGTGTTCGACTGGCAGTTCGCGATCTTCACGGCCACCGTAGCGCTCGAGTCCCTGCGAATTTTCATCGGCTCCGAGGCTCCGAACCTCGTCTTCCGCCTCTCCTCGGAGAACCCGTGGGTGCTTCTCTCCATCTATATCAGCACTCTCGCCGCCCTCGGGATCCCCATAAAGATCTGGAACAACGTCCGGCTCGAGAGGAAGCTCGCGGAGCAGGAGGTCCTGGTGATCCGCGCCAGGCTCCAGGCGCTGTCGAGCCAGATCAACCCTCACTTCCTCTTCAACACCCTCAACACCATCGCGTCGGCGACCCGTACCGATCCCGAAGTGGCCCGGATGCTCATCCGCAAGCTCTCGAGCATTTTGAGAAAGCTCCTCCAGGAACAGGATCACTTCATCCCCCTCAAGGAGGAGCTGGAGTTCATCGACTCCTACCTCGACATCGAGTCGGTCCGCTTCGGAAGGGGGAAGCTCATCGTGGAGAAGAAGGTCGATGACGACGCCCTCGAATCCTACGTCCCCTCGATGCTCATCCAGCCACTGGTGGAGAACGCGGTGAAGCACGGAGTGGGCTCCCGGCTCGAAGGGGGCCGCATCATCATCCGCGCTCGGCGGGGGCTCGGAAGCGCGGTCATCGAGATCGAGGACAACGGCGCCGGATTCCCGGAGAAGGAAAGCTCCGAGAGCGGCCTCGGGATTGGCCTCTCCAACGTGAACGAGCGGCTCAAGGTCATCTACGGGCCTCAGTACCAGCTCCAGCTCGAGAGCCACCCGGAGCGCGGGACCATCGCCCGGGTTACGATCCCGGACGTGGACGTTTCCTTTCTCCGCGCGAGTTGAAACGGTGCCGGTGCGCGCCCTGGTCGCCGACGACGAGCAGCTGGCTCGAGAGGAGCTCTGCTTCCTCCTCGCGTCCGTTCCCGAGATCGAGATCGTGGGTCAGGCCGGAAACGGTGTCGAGGCGGTGGAGCTCGCGCGGGAGATGTCCCCCGATCTCCTCTTTCTGGATATCCAGATGCCAGGGCTCGACGGCTTTCAAGTGGTGCGCGAGCTCATGGAGGACGACGATCTGCCGCAGATCGTCTTCGTGACCGCCTACGATCAGCACGCGATCAAGGCGTTCGAGGTGAACGCCATCGATTACCTGCTGAAGCCCGTGGACAAGGCCCGGCTGCGGCAGGCGGTCGGCCGGGCGGTGAGGCGGAAGCGGGAAGGAGAGCCGATCGAGACCCATCTCGAGCGGCTTTTGGAAGCGCTCGAGCGGGCTCCGCGCCCAAAGCGCGTGGTGGTCAAGGTCTCCGAGCGCTTCATGCTGGTGGACGCCGCGGACATCATCTACGCGAGCATCGAGGGCGGCGTCGTTACCCTCGTCACCGGAGAGGTCACGGGAACCTCGAACCTGCGGACGCTCGAGGAGCTCTCCGCGGTCCTCGACCCCGAGACGTTCTGGCGCGTCCACCGGGGTTTCATCGTCAACCTCGAGCGAATCCAGGAGGTGATTCCCTGGTTCAACCGCACCCTCCAGCTCAAGATGTCCGATCGGGCCGGGACCGAGATTCCGGTTTCCCGATCGCAGACCCGACGACTGAAGGAACATCTGAATCTGTAACCCCTGGGCGCCGTAGCTCCGCGAAGGCGCCTGGCCGGAATCGGGCAGAGCTCTTCCCAAAGGCGAACGCGAGCGAGGAGCCGGAGCCCGGGAAAATTCAGGCATTCCGCGATTTTCCCCGTGGCACGTGCATTGCTTCGGCCGCCCCCAGGAGGTGTGTGCCATGAGAGAAGTATTCAGGGAGCCCGTGAGCGCCCTTCCGGCGTCCGAGACCCTCGACGAGAGGCGGAAGGAGGGATGGCGTCTGGTCGCGATCGAGTGGGAGCGCGAAGGCGGGAGGCAGGCGCCCGAAGGCAGGCGCCCTATTCCCTACGGGCTCCGCATCTCGACCGACTGCCAGCACCTCGAAGTGAATCCCGCCGAGAAGGATGTGGTCGCGACCATCATCGCGATGATCGCCGGCGACCATCCGTTGTCGAAGATCGCCGCCGAGCTCAATCAGCGGGGCTTCCGCACCCGCGGCGGTTTCGAGTGGACTCAGCTAAAGATCTTCCAGATGCTCCCCAGAGTGATCGAGCTCGGACCGGAGATTCTCTCTCAGCGAGAGTGGTCCGAGAGCAAGAAGAGAATGCTGGCGGCGGTCAGTTGAGCCTCTGAAAAAATGAAGAAGTGAGGACGGAGATCCCAACCACGGGTATGACGCTTGTCCCTCCGATTTTTCCCCCTCGGATCATGTCTAAAGAGGACAAGTCGGCCACACTAGCTCCGCCCTCACTTCACAAGCTTGGGCACCTGGGTCAGCCTTGGCCGCGGGATCGCCTATTGACTGAGACGGGTAATCTATCGAGAAGCTCTCTTTCCTGTCAAGCGCATTCTTGCTTTCGATCTGGCTTCTCTGGCCTACGACACTCGTGACAAGAGACTATCGCGTAGACGGAGCGAGCGCCATGCCTTCACCTGCCTTCACCTGGTCTAGAATACGTGGCGTTGAGTTCAGCATTCGTCGCCTCCCTGGCCGCTTTCCTGGTCACTCTCCTGAGCGGCCTCGGCGCCCTCGCCCTTCGCCGGCACAAGTCGGTAGTCTTCGCCGCCTGTGCCGGAGCGCTCATCGGAGGAGCCGCGTTCTTCCTGCTGCCCGACGCTTTCCACCTTTTGGAAGAGTCGACCTCGACCCTTTCCTCCCACGTCCTTTGGCCGGTAGCGATCCTGGGCTTCGCCGCGTTCTACGCCCTCGAATCCGGCCGTCATGCGAGGGAGTCGGCGAGGATCGCCGGTCTCGGGGGCGCCCTCGGGATCGCGGTACATAGCTTCATCGACGGGGTCATCATCGGCGAAGGGTTCCGCGCGGGAGGCGAGACGGGTTTCGTGCTCGCCGTCGCGGTGATGCTCCATCGCCTCGCGGACGGCGCGAGCGCCGTCGGCCTGATGCTCGGGACCGAGCACGGCATCCGCCAGACGGCGTTCATGCTCCTCATCACCGCCCTCGCTCCGATCGCGGGCGCCCTCGTTCCCTCGTTCTTTTCCCTGCCCTCGTTTTTTCTCTCATTGCTCTTGAGCTTCTTCTCCGGAATGCTCCTGTACCTGGGCGCGAAGCATCTCCTCCCGGAGGCGCGACGGGCCGCGACGTCGAGCGTCACCGTTCCCGTCTCCTTCGCCGCCGGCTTGGTAGTGGTCTACGCCGCCTACCTGCTGTCACACTGATCCGCATGAGCCCCCTTCAGGAGGTTCTACCGCGCGTCGTGCGGTTCCTCGACCACGAAGTCGACCCCGAAGACCGCAAAGAGCTCGAGAACCTGCTGGATCGCGCACGAGGCGGCGACGACTCGGCCATTCTAGACCTCGAGTCGCGCTTCTCGGGCTCGCTCCAATTCGGAACCGCGGGCATCCGCGGCATTCTGGGCGCGGGCGAAAGCCGGATGAATCGCTCGCTCGTCCTCAGAGTGACACACGGCCTCGCGCTCCACGTCGTCGATAGCATTCCCCGAGCGAAGGAGCGCGGAGTCGCGGTGGCGCGAGATGGGCGGCGTCTCTCCGACGTCTTCCAGAAGGACGCGGCCTCGGTCCTCGCTGCTCACGGGATTCCCGTCCACTGGATCGAGGGTCCGAATCCGACGCCCCTTCTCGCCTTCGCCGTCCCGTATCTCGGCGCCGCCGCGGGAATCATGATCACCGCCTCGCACAATCCAAAGGCGTACAACGGCTACAAGGTGTACTGGGAGAACGGCGCCCAGATCGTTCCCCCGGTCGACGAGGGGATCGCCGCTTGCATCGCCGAAGCCCCCGGCGCCTCGCGCATTCCGAGAGTCGAGTCCTCCCCACTCGTCCGGGAGTGCCCCTCGGTCGGCGAAGCCTACCTCGCGGCGCTGCCCTCGCGTGTGAACGCGGACGCGGGACTGCGCATCGCCTATACCGCTCTCCACGGCTGCGGGCAGCGTCTCTTCCTCGACGCGGCGAAGCGACGCGGCTTCGACGCGGTCTATCCCGTTGCCGAGCAAGCCGAGCCCGACTCCGCGTTTCCCACCGTTGCCTTCCCTAATCCCGAGGAGCCTGGCGCTCTCGACCGCCTGCTTGCAGTCGCGAAGACCAACGATTGCGACCTCGCTCTGGCCCACGATCCTGACGCCGATCGACTCGGAGCCGCGGTGAGGCGCGGACCCGGGGACTTCGTCGTCCTCAACGGCAACGAGCTCGGGGTCCTCCTCGCTCACCACGTG
>CAZKNR010000208.1:0-87516 GCA_964553925.1 uncultured Acidobacteriota bacterium | reverse complement strand
GTCGACGGACCCGCCGCTCGCGAGTCCGGAGGACATGACTATACCCGTGTGCGTCGCCGACGCCGATGAGGCGATCGCCCGGCTTCGCGAGCACCACCGCGTGTGGCTCCGGGCGCAGAAAAAGGCGGAGGCAAGGAATCCGCGAAGGTCCACGCCGGGTCGCAAACGGAGAACGTGATCTCGACAGCCCCGAGCCCCCGCACACAGCACTCGGACCCACCCTGGCGAGACGAGAGCGGTGGACGCGGCGATCGCCGCGGCCACTCCCGGGAGGACTGTTCGGTGCTTCGCCGCCCGGCGCCCTAGGGGGCCAGTTTCTGGTAGTTGCTGTTTCCGATCCGGACCTCGATCTTGTCCCCGGGAATCGACAGCACGGTCTCGGCGGCGTAGTTGGTTCCGTCCGGCAGCGACTGGAAAGTCACCGCCAGCGTCACCTTCTTGTCGGGCTTGTCGAGCCAGGTGTCGATGGCGATCTGACGCATCACCTTCGACTCCGAGTCCATGGTGAGCGTGAGCGAGTCGCCGGCCTTCTGGTAGTCCGCGAATCGAATGGCGGCGGCGCCGGCTCCGGGAGTGATCGTGACCTTGCCGGCGGCGAGCGCCGCCTGGATCTTCTCCGGATCGGGCGGGATGTAGCTGTGCACCAGGGCAGCGGAGTCCTCGAGCTCCTTCTTCATCTCCCCCGTCTTCTTCGCCACGATCTTGCCTTTGAGGCCGCGCTTCTTCTCCGCCGGCGGCGGCGGCTCGCTGAGCTCGGTCTTGTGCACCTTTCCGTCCGGTCCATACTGGCAGGACTCGAGCTTGGTGTTCTTGACCTCGCCCTTGAGGCTGAGCTCGGTCTTCGTGATCCAGGAGTACGACCGGAGGGCCTGCTGGTTGCGCGCCGCCGCTTCCTTCGCCGCGGCCGCCTTCTGCTGAACGTCCTGGCCCGCGGCAAGAGCCGCGAGCGCCAGGCATCCAGCGACGGTCAGGAAGCCGGACAAAATTCTCTTGCTTGTCATTTGCATCTCTCTTTCTTCATTATTCGACTCGAACGGCAACGTTCGTCATGACTTGAACCTGGAAGGGCACGGCGACGGTGAAAGACTGGAGCTTCTGGGCCGGGATGACGGCTGGGTCGACGTCCCCCGCGGCCGCCGCAGCGCCTCCGACACCAGCGCCGACGGCGGCTCCGATTGCCGCGCCTTCACCGCCGCCGGCAATGGCCCCGATGGAGGCGCCGAGGATGGCGCCGCCCGCGAGCTTCTTGCCGCCCGAGCTCTTCTCACCCTTCACTTGAATGGACTGGGTCTTGATCGACACCACCTGGTCGCCGACCTGGAGGTCGGTGAGCGCGACGCTCAAGAGGGCCTTCCCCTTCATCTTGCTCCCCTGATCGATCTCGGTGACGACGCCATAGACCATGGCTCCCTTGGCCACGATCATGCGCCCGTTCGCCGCGATGTCCTGGTCCAGAAACGCCTGGAAGCGATCGCCTTGCTTCGAGGTCTCCGAGCTCACGTCCTTCTGGAACCGCACGAGAACGAGGGTCCCGGTGGGAATGGTGAGCGTTTCGGCGACGTTCCGGATGGCGGCGGCGGGCTCGGGTTTCGTCGAGGGCGCCGCCACGGGTGTCGGCGCAGGCTTCGGCGGAGGAGCGGGAGCGGGCGCGGCCGGCTGCGGAGGGGCGTCCACCAGGACGTAGAGCTCTTTCCCATCGGCCGAGAGATAGGGCACGTAGTATTTGCCCGCGGCGGCGAAGTACATGGTGTTGAGCTGCGCCACTTCGAAATCCGGCGGGAGCGCCTGGAGGAACACGACGCCCGCTGGAGGAGAGACCACGACGAACTGCTCCTGAGTCCCCTGAACGACACGGCGGTAGAAGGTGTTGGAGTACAGAAAGAACGTCGTTCCGGAGACGGTGACGAGCGCCCTCGAAGCGGGAAGCGTCTTTATCTGCGCCCCCTCGGGGGCGGGGACGCTCTGGTACGCGGCCTTCCCTTCGCTGTCCGTCGTCTTCTTCGAATAGCTTCCGTCCTGCGCCATGAGATAGGTCACGCCGGCGAGCATGATGATCATGGCGCCGACAGGAGGCTGGTAGTAGTACGAGTAATAAGGAGGGGGGACGGGGTAGTAGTAGTGGACTCCGCCGTAGGTATACGGACGGTAGTAGGCGCCGCCGTAGGCGTAGTACGGGCGGCCGTGATAGCTCGTTACGCGGTACCCGGAGGGGAGAGTGGTCGTGACCTTCCCCCCGTAGGGGCCCACGGTGGCCGCGGTATATCCGCCGCCGGGTTTGCGCACCGCAGCGCCGGCGTAGGAGCCGGAGTACTTGGTATTCACGCTCCCCGCGACGGCGGGCTGACCGTAGTAGGTGCGGCCGGCCACCGCCTCGCCTTCGGCCTCGCGCCCGGTGCTCGTCTCCGCTTTTCCCTCGACGGTCGCATAGCCGCCCTGTGCCTCGGTCGTACGTTCGCGGGTCGCCGTCTCGCCTTGAGCGGTCGTGACCGTGGAGCTCTTTTCGACCGTCTTGTCCTCTTTATCCACTTCCCGGCTGACTTCGCGGGAGGCCCCGCTCTGGGTCGTGGTCTGGCGGCTTCCGGTAGCGCCGCTTTCCGTCTGGGTCACCGAGCCCGAGCCCGAGGCGCGTCCACCGGCGCTCTGCCACGAGGCGGTGTTGCCGGAGCGGCTATAGCTCCCGCGAGACGCACCCGAGACGGACCCCCGCGACCGGCGCTGCTGAGCGAAGAGGGGCTCGAGCGGCGACAGCAACACGAGAAAAACGGCGACGAACGAAGTTGTCTTCTTCATGGATTTCTTCCTCTATCAGTGCCGCGGGGACCCCACCCCCGCGGCTACTCGCTCCGCGACTCGGCTCCGCCTCGCGCTGCGCTCGGGCTGAGGGCTCTCCACCGAGGGAAACTCGATCCGCTCGGCGCCCTCGGGCGGCTCGAACTCGAACAAATCCTCGGGCAAGTCCGCATTCAGGTTCCATTTCCCGATGGTGACCGAGTACTGCGGTACCTCGTCCTCGGTTTTGTAGGCAATCACGAGCTTCCGCGGCAAGGGCTTCTCCCCGGCGTCGATCCAGAGCTGCCAGTCAATCGACTCCTGCTCGAAGGACAGGTGATGGCAGGCGACGTTTCCCACGCGGTGAATGCCCAGGTAGACTCCGCGCTGCACGCTCTCCATGAGGCGCGCGTAGACGTCCTCGTAGACGAAATCGGCGAGCGGGATGACCATCCCCGTCCGCTCGAAAATGGCGTCGAGAGCGCCGTCGATGGTGGACGGCACCGGAAGGGTCGCGTAGGTATTCTGTTCCTTCTCGTGTATCGAGACCGTCTTCCCGTCGTACCAGAAGCTTCGGTTGAGGGCGTCGCCCGAGGCGTCGCCGACCAAGCGGTCGGGCCGCCTCAAGGCCACATGGCGGACGTTGGTCAGCTGGGTGCGCGGGAGCTGCTCCGGGACCTCGTCGTAGATCTCCTCCGCTTCGAGGGCGAAGGATTTCGTGCTCGCAAGGAGATCGCTCATCTGCCGGACGAGCTCGTCGGCCCGGGGATCGATGAGGCGCGCCCCCGGCGGGAGATCGGTCTCGATCGGCGGCGGCGGCGCTTCCTGCGCCAACGCGGCACTCGCCAGTAAGACTGCGATACCCACCGGCGTGAAAGCTTTCATGCGTCCTCCTGTCCACCTGAGAGTGTAACGCAGTCCGCCTCCGAAGCCCGCGAGCGCGGGATCGGGCCTCTTCCGATCGTCGTCGGTCTCGTAGTCGTCGGTTACGATTCCCTGTCAGTCCTCCTCCAGCCGTTTCATTCCTTCGACTATCGGATGCCAGCCGAATACCAGCGAAACTTTGAACCCGTCCAACCGGAGATCGCCGGGATCGCTGTCGGTGGTGGTCGACATGTAGCCCATGGTGAGCTGCAGGTTGTCGTTGATGTGGTAGCCGAGCGTCAATCCAACGCCGACGTTGTTCAGACTCTCGCCCTCGAGCCCATCTACGCCCGACTTTCCACCGGTGAGCCAGACAGCGTCGAGCGAACCCCACAGATGCTCCGCGAAATCGCGGGTCCAATGGCCCTCCAGTTGAAACATGGGGTCCGTCGAAAGGCTGTGGCCCATGTAGTCGTCGTTGTTTCCGAAAAGCCACACGCTGGGAAGAAACTCGAGCGTCATGCGCCGGCCCGGCACCCACGGGCCGAGCTGCCAGACGATGGGCGCCCCGATGCGCCCGTACCAGCGGTTCTGGCCGATGTTCAGCGCCTGATCGTTGTGGTATTCCCCGATGGGAAACGCGAGGTCGCCGATGAGGTCGAGGGAAAATCCGGGCTCGTAGCGCAGGACGTCGGGGATGCTCTTCAACGCTTTGGGACCGATGAGGTTCACGCCCACCTCGAGCGTCGGGTCACCGAATCCGCTCGCTTCCTGGCTAACGGTCCTGCCGCCCACCGTGACCTCGCCGGAGATCCTCCCCATCGGCGCCAGGACCGCAGCGAAGGCGGCCCGATCGGACAAGGAGAACGTTCGTGCGTAGCCCGCGAGCGCGATCGTCGCTTCGACGCTCGAGTCCGGCAGCACGGTGTGGGCGGGGTCGACGGGGTTGGCGTTGCCGCTCATCGACATGCCGATGACCGGCACGGCGTTGCCACCGGAGAGACTCTTCCAATAGAAGCGCGGGGGCGCCTGGGCGAAAACGAGCACCGGAAAGAGCGCCAGGGCGAAGGCTGCGGCAAGGAGAGTTCGCGCGAGCGGTATTGGTTTCATCGAGCCCTCGGTCGTTCAGCTTTGGGTTTCGCCAGCATGTCCTTGGGAGGCACGAACTGTCGCTTGTTGGTGAGCGGTGGATAGCCCAGCTCGACGGGGAAGCGCTCGGGAAGCGGCTTCTCCAGCCCTTCGAAGGGCGACCGGCTGGGCAGGATGACGTGGTTCACCCGGACGTAGTCCTCCCAGATCTGGAGAAGCGCCTTCACCCTCTCGGGCTCCTTCCCGGCGAGGTCTTCGCGCTCGGCGGGATCCGCAGCCACGTTGAAGAGCTCCCAGTCCTCCTTCCCGAAGGGCTCGAACTGCCAGCGCAGCTTCCAGTTTCCCTGCCGAACCGCGCGGTTTCCGAATACTTCCCAGGCCAGGGAATCCGGCTCCGTGCGCGGAGAGTCCGCCTCGCCCGAAAGCACCCGGACCCAGGACTTGCCGGCGAGCGGGGGGAGCTCGCGGTCCTTGTACGTCGTGGGATAGCGGACGCCGGTGATTTCGAGAATCGACGGCATGACGTCGGCCACGTGCATGAGCCCGTGGTTGACGCTCCCCTTCGGCCGCTTGACGAGAGGGCCGCTGACGATGAGGGCGTTCCGGATGCCTCCCTCCGCGAGCCAACCTTTGTACTGGCTGAAGGGCGTCATCGACACCTGTGCCCATGCGGGTCCGTAGCCGACATACGACCCGGGGTCGCCCCAGGCCTTCGGATGGGTCTGCGACCAATGGATCGCGGCGAACAGGAAGTCGCGGGATCCGGCGGCGCCGGCGATCTGGGCAAAGAGATCGGTTCCCTCCGCCCCGTTGTCTCCGAACACGACGAAAAGGGTGTTCTCATACTCGCCGATCTGCTTCAGATATTCGATGAGCCGTCCGACATGGAAGTCGAGGTTCTCCATCATGCCGGCATAGAGCTCCATCTTCTGTCCGAGGAGCGCCCTCGACGCCGGCGCGAGAAGGGCGGGATCGGGCAGGAACCACATGCGCTCGGAGAGCTCCGTGCCCGCGGGCAAGATGCCGAGCTCGATCTCGCGCTTCAAGCGCTCCTGCCGGAGCGCGTCCCAGCCCTTGTCGTATTCGCCGACGTGCCGACTGCGCCAGTCACGCGGCAGATGGTACGGATCGTGCGGCGCCTGGTGGGCGACGTACGCGAAGAAGGGCTTTTTGTCCGCGCGCCCCGCTTCGATGAACCCGATGAGCTTGTCGGTATAGGTCTTCGTGGCGTAGTAATCATCGGGAAGCTCCGTGAGATAGCGGCCGTCCTCGGTGTACGTCGACAAGGGGGAAGCGCCGGTGAAGTTCGTCATGTCCCAGTAGCTCCCGGCGCCGTCGAGAAGGCTGAAGTCGCGCTCGAACCCTCGGGCCGCGGGGATCCGATCGGGCGGCTTGCCCATGTGCCACTTGCCGACCATGTAGGTGTGGTAGCCGGCGTCTTTCAGGAGCTGGGGAAAGGCGACGACGTTATCGTTGAGGTAGCCTTCGTAGCCGGCTACGTCCCTCTGGTTGGGGGCCGTCCATTCGTCCATGTTGCCGAGGCCGTTGACGTGCGTATCCACCCCCGAAAGCAGCATCGCCCGCGTGGGAGAGCAACTGGCGTGGGTGTAGAAGTTCGTGAACCGAACGCCTTCGTTCGCCAGGGAGTCGAGGTTCGGGGTCTTAATCTCGCTTCCGAACGCGCCCATGTCCGAAAACCCCATGTCGTCGGCGAGGATGATGACCACGTTGGGGCGCCTTTCGGCTGCCTTCGATGGCACCGGGTGAGAAAAGAAGACCCCGACGGCTGCAAGGGCGGCAAGCGTGCCGATCGAGAAAACACGATGGCTCCGAGCCAGGCCTAAGAACCCAGGCGCGGGTGGTCGTAGGTCTCGACCGTGAGCTCGAACTCCTCTGGTCGGGGACGAGAATCGCGGCTTCATAAATTCGGTGTCCTTTCTCTCTTTGTGGTCATGAACGTCAGGAAATTCAGCCTCATCATTGGCCGTGCTCCGGGACGGTCCTCAGGAGAAGATCCCCGGGAGGTCGATTCCGGGAAGCGGCGGTCGGATGGGGGCCGCCCCGGGCGAGAGCACCACCTTGGCCGCGCCGCACAGGAGGCGCCCCCTGCCACTCCGCCGACGATAATGACTTTCATGATTCGTCGCCCGACGACACAGCTTGGTTGCAAGATTCGATCCGTGACCGCTTCGAGTTAACTCGTGACCATAGTGCAGGCTGCGCCAAGGCGCTGGCGGGCCGATAGCGCCTTATCGCGCAACCTTTTGAGGCTTTTCGCTGGAAACGGTCAACGAGTCCTGAACCCCTATCTCGAGGGGAGGTTCGGACCGGGCGACGCTCCTGCCGGTAGCGGGACGGGTTCGAAGTACACGTGCAGAATCACGTTCAGCGCGTACAGATTCGGATTCCACTGCTTCGAGTCGTGTTGACAGGTGATATTTCCCTTCATGCACGCGAGAAACTCGTGGCCGCCTACGCGAGCACCAATGGGGAAATCCTGGCGGACGGGCTCATCCGGGGTGGGGAGCTTCGCTTTTCGAAGAGGCCCGCGAGCAGCTCGGCATTTCGACGCGCGAGCACGACCGGCTGGTCGCCCAGGCTCTCCGCGGGGGAGCGAGAGCTGGTGAGGATGAAGGCCTGGCGCGCCGTCTTGAGCACGTAGTAGGCGCCGAGGATGAGGAACAGGACCAGCGCCATGAGCCGGACGGTGTGCAGCGTGTAGAACGACGGCCGGATCTTGTACTGCACGAACTTGGGGATCTGGTCCTTGCGCAGGAACTGCCTGTGGAGGGTCGTGACGTTCCACGGCCGGCTGTAGTCGCCCGCCCGGGCAGACTCGTAAGCCTCGAGGAACGTGTCGACGGTGGCGTCGCCGTTGAGGCGGCCCTACGACCAGAACGCCTCCGTGGTATCGAGCCGTCCGCGAGGACGCCTGGTCGGCGGCCGGGCGAGGGCGTATACTGTATGACAACTTGTAGACAGAAAGGACCGCAAGCACATGTCCTCTAAGGTCTCCGCCGTGGTGACACTAAGAGTCTCCGCCGCCCTTGGCCGCCGCATCGAGCGAGAAGCACGGCGTCGGGGCCGTACGAAAAGCGAAGTGGTGCGCGAGATCCTCGAGGACACGCTGGGGAAGGGTGGGTCTGCCTCCGATCCGGCCCAAGAGGCGCGTCGCCAGTCGCTCCTCGTTAGCACGCGGGCGTCGGAGAGGGAGGCCCTCGCATTCATCGAGCGAGTCGGGGACCGCCGGGGCTGGAGATGAAGCGAGGCGCCATCGTCACGGTAGCCCTCCCGCTTCAAAGTAATGCGTGCTACGACGCCGGACTCTTGGATCGGGCCCTCTGACTACCACTGGCGGGGGGCCTTCGAGCGGCCAACGCAACTGCGTGATCCCAGGAAAGTTTCTGCGACAGGTCGGGAAGACCGTCGCTTCACAACTATCCACGACTGCGGAAAACGGGGCTAGCGAACTGCTCTATTGCGCGGCGGACAGCTTCGGAAGCGCTTCGATCTCGGCACCGATCTGCGCCTCCGCCTTTCGAAGCTCGTAAAGCTTCTGCAGGTTGAGCCAGAACTCCGCACTCGTTCCGAAGAAGTGTCCCAGACGTAGCGCGGTATCGCCCGTGATCGCGCGTTGGCCGTTCATGATCGCGGTGATTCGATTGGTGGGTACGTTGAGCTGGCGCGATAGCTTGGCCGCGCTCATGTCCAGCTCGTGGAGCAGGTCGGTGAGATGTTCGCCGGGATGAATCGCAGGACGCCCCATGATCTTCACTCAGTGATAGTCCACGATCTCAACATTCAATGGACCGGGCGAGCCCTTCGGCCACTCGAAGCAGACACGCCACTGGTCGTTGATGCGGATGCTGTATTGTCCCTTGCGATCGCCCTTCAAGGCCTCCAGCCGATGTCCCGGCAAATTGAGGTCGAGCACCGTGGTCGCTGCCTCAAGCCGATCGAGCCGCAGGAACGCCTGCCGCTCGATCCCCGTAAACGCCTTGACCCGCTTCCCAGCCGCGAACTCCCGTGTCCGCTTGTCGCCGAAGCTGACGATCACCTCGTCCAGAGTACCGACGTTTACGTGTTACGTCAAGCATAATGCTCGCAAGGCAAGAAGCCTTTCGCAACAAGACCCGAGGTAAGATCCGGTCGGCCCACACCCCACGCCCCACTCCCCACTTCCGAACTTGCATATGTGGCCACATGTGGCTATATTCTAATCATGGAGACAGGAATCCGGGAGCTGAAGGACAACCTGAGCCGGTACATCCGCCGAGTCGAGGCAGGCGAGCGGATTTCGGTGACGGCACATGGGCGTGTCGTCGCCGAACTGGTTCCTCCGGCGTCTGGCCCGCGGACTGCGCAGCGGAGTCGATTCGACGAGCTCGTTGCGACCGGTGTTATTCGTCCGCCCGTTGAAACTGGCGACCCCTTCGAGGACTGGCCAGATATTCGACTCCCGCGTGGCACAGTCGCGGACTTGATCGACAGCGACCGTGGCGAAGCGTAGCGTTCGACGGCCGCGGCCAAGGCGCCGACCCACCTCTCGTGGCACGGTCCAGGCCGCGGTCGCAAGCATTCGGTACATCGAGTCGAGCGCTCTCCTCGCCGCACTCCTGGAACACGACACGGCTGCGCTCGAAGCGCTCCAAGCAGAAGGGCGGTACGTGACGTCCGCCCTGACGCTGGCGGAAGCCGCACGAGCAATCGTCCGCGCGCGGGTCGCGGGTCGATTGACGGTCACCCAGGAACAGGCAGCCGTTCGGGGATTGCGGACGTTCGAACGCCGCTCGTTCCTCGTTGGCGTCAATAGCATCGTCCTCGCTCGCGTGGGCAGGCCGTTTCCGGTGGAACCCATTCGGACGCTCGACGCGGTGCACCTGGCCACCGCCGAGTTGCTCGATGAACCGCCACAGCTCGTTACGATCGTGACGCGCGATAGACGGGTTCGGGACAACGCCCAGGCCCTCGGCTACGCTGTCGAGTAATCGCAGTCCGGCGACCGGCGCGTTTAGCCCGTTCGTGCAACCGCCCCCGGGGGCGAGCCCATGCTTCGGCTCGGGTCCGGACGAGAGGTCCCCGTACTCAGCACTCATCTCAACGAGGGCCGCGATTTGGTCATCAACAATTTGACGAGCCACGACCGGGAGGACACACCCGCGCTCTGCGACGACGCCAAGGAAGTGTGAGATGAGGCGCGCAAGAAACTGGACACCCGAATGGAGCGAGCGGTGCTGAGCCCGACGAGCCCCGAGAGCGAATTTTTCGGGATGAAGTACCTCGTGATGCCGCTCTATACCTGCTGCGTGTGGCGCTGCGGAGACGGGCGTTTCTTCAGCCCAGGAACTTGCTGTCGCCTCCCTGCCCCCACCGTGCTGGACAGAATCCGGCGCCCTTCGAGGCGGGGCGAGACCCCCGGCTGATTGGAACTTCTTGCCTCCCGCCTGTTCTTCGCATCGTGGCGTTCGCGTCGTGAACCTGCTTCGTGGTCATGGTTTCGGCGTAATGCGCGGGAAATTGACGCTGTCGATGACGCGCTGAGGCGGTGGCTCGGGAATGGCGTGACCTCGGGTCAGCCGCTCATGAACAACTCGCCCGGTGGACGTCGAGCCTCGCGACGGCGAACCCAAAGACGGTGGCGGCCGTCTTCCGGTGAGACTTACAATCGAGCATGACCGAGCTCGAAACCGCGCTGGGCTTGCTGGAGCTCGAGGAGAAATGGCTCCAGCCGTTCGCGGTTCAGGATCCCTTTTCCGATCTCACGCTCGAGGGCTACCTCTCTCTAAGGCCTGACCATCGCTACGGCGCCCTCGCGATCACGCGGGTCGACGGCAGGCCGGCGCCCCAGCGCGTTCTCGCCACCCCGAAGATCCACTACCCGTTCGACCGGAGCGGCAAGTTCCGATTTCCCCCGGTCGCCGGCATCTCCATTTACGACAAGCTCGACGGCACGAACGTCCTCGCCTACCGCTACCTCGACGCGGAGGGAGGGCTCCACACCACCTACAAACTGAGGCTCTTCTCGGTGCTGCGCAACAGCAAGTGGGGACCGTTTCTGGACATGTGGAAGGAAATGCTCGCCCGCTACCCGGCGATTGCCACCCTTGCCGACGTCAACGGCTGCGCGGTGAGCTTCGAGCTTTACGGCTCGCGAAACGCGCACCTGGTCATCTATGACGCACCGCTCGACTGCGCGGTTCTCTTCGGGCTCCAGGCGGACGGCACCCCCCTTCGCCCGCTGGACCTCGACGTCCGGGGCGTTCCCACCGCGCGGCTCTACGGGGAGCTGGACGCGACGCGCGATCCCGTCGCCGAGTACAACCGCATCCGGGAGGCGATCGAGCGCGATCTCGAGAAGCTCGAAGACGACAAACTGCGCGGCGCGGAGGGTACCGTCTGGTACGTGACCACAGCGCGGTCCGAACTGGTCCTCTTCAAGTGCAAGCCGGAGTCGGTCGAAGCGGTGCACTGGGCGGGCGGGATCAACAAGGAGGCGGTCCGGGCGACCTGCTGGAATCTCCTCGAAACCGAAGACGTGCTGAGCTTCGAGACGCTCGCTCCGCTTCTCCTCGAGGAGTACACAGAAGAGGAGATCGACCGGTTCCGCGGCCATATCGACGACTGCATCGCCGAGGTCGGAGGCGAGCTCTCCTTCCGCCAGCGGGTGCTCGAGGAGTATGCGAAGGTCGGTCTCACTCTGGCGGAGGACAAGGGGACGGTGATGCGGACGCTCTCCTCGAGCTTCAAGAAGGGCGAGATGAAGAAGGTGTACTCGCTCATCGTTCGGTACGGCGCTACGGCCGCTGCTTCCTCAAACGGCTGAACCGACCGCGAAGGGGCAGTCGTCGAGGCGCCCTCACCGGGGTTCAAGTGCTGGCAGCTTTTTGGGGGATTGACCATATTGACTATTATGACCAATACATCTATTATGGATCATGCAGAAGCGCCCGCGCGAACCTGTATTGGCCCTCTTGCCAAACTTTCACAATCGCCGAGGCGAACGGGTCGAGGCGACCTCGGTCACAGCCACCGACGCGAAGATGGAGTTCGGCAGGCTCCTCGAAAGGGTCATTCAGGGAGAGGTCGTGGTCATCACCAAGCACGATGCTCCGAAGGCGGTTCTTCTTCCCCTCGAAACCTTCAACGTTCTCGCGGGGGCCGCGGATCGAAGACTCGAAAATCTGAGCCACGAGTTCGACGCGCTTCTTGCGCGGATGCAGACCAGAAAGGCGCGCGCCGGGATGAGGGCAGCTTTCGGCGCGTCTCCGAAACAACTGGGGAAGGCTGCGGTCGCGGCCGCCCGGATGCGTGGCTGATACGGCTCGGATCTCCCGCATCTACGTTCTAGCGGGTACGAACGGCGCCGGGAAAAGCAGTATCGCGGGCGCGATGTTCCTCGAAGCCGGTGCTGTCCATTTCGACCCCGATGATGCCGCGCGAAAGATCCTGACTTCCAATCCGGGCATCACCCAACGAGAAGCGAACGGCGTTGCCTGGGGGCAGGGAAAGCGGTTGCTGGAGCGGGCGATCGGCGAGCGACAGGACTACGCATTCGAGACCACGCTCGGAGGAAGTACCCTCACTGCGCTTCTCGAAAGAGCGCTTCTGGCGCGGATCGAAGTACGAATCTGGTACGTGGGCTTGAAGGGTCCCGAGCTTCACATCGCGCGCGTGCGCTCCAGAGTCGAGAAAGGCGGACACGATATTCCGGAAGCAAGGATCCGGGAACGCTACGTTAGAAGTCGTCTCAACCTGATTCATCTCCTCCCGAAGTTGACCGAGCTTCGTGTCTACGACAACAGCGAGGAGGCCGATCCGGACGCCGGCGTAGCACCAGAACCAAGGCTCATCCTCCACATGGTTCGAGGCAAGTTCGCAAGCTCCTGCGAGCTGTCCCTTACGCCGGAATGGGCGAAGCCGATCCTGGCGGCGGCGATGAAGCTTGCCGACGGCGAGCGGCGTGGAAGTTGAAGGCGGCGTCTGGGCCATGGATGTAAACTCCCCAAATTGAAACGAGGATCGATGACTCCGAACAGGAAACCTCTGGCGCCGATCGCCGCATTGACCGTCTGGGCGGCAATGGCGTCGCTCACAGGAGCTCAGGATTGGCCGCAGTGGCGTGGGCGCGACCGCGATGGCGCGATCCATTCCTTCCGCGAACCGGCGAGGTGGCCGGAGCGGTTGACGAAGCACTGGAAGGTAGAAGTAGGGCTCGGCTACGCGACGCCGCTCCTCGTCCGCGATCGGATCTACACGTACACCCGCCAGGGTGAAGACGAGGTCCTGACGGCTCTCGACGCCGGCACCGGGACCGCTCTCTGGCGCACCGCGTATCCGGCTCCGTTCCAGATGAACCCGGCGACGTCGAAACACGGCGCTGGACCGAAGTCGACTCCGGCGTTCGCCGCTGGCCGGCTGTTCACGCTCGGGATGAGCGGGACCGTCACCGCCTTCGACGCGGAAACGGGTAGACGGCTCTGGCAGAAGCCTGCGTCGCCGGTTTCTCCCCTCTACCACACGGCGACATCTCCCCTCGTCGACGGCGACCTCGTGATCCTTCACCTCGGAGGCCACAACGACGGGGCGCTCACCGCTCTCGACGTCTCGACGGGGGACGTCCGATGGAGTTGGAACGGTGACGGTCCCGCCTACGGGTCACCGATGGTGTTCGAGCTTTCGGGAACGCGGCAAGTGGTGGCTTTTAGCCAGGAGAACTTCGTCGGGGTCTCGACGGCGACGGGTGAGCTTCTGTGGCGCCGCCCGTACACCACCCAGAGCACGACGACGTCGCAAACCCCGATTCTCTACCGAGAGACAGTGATCGAGGCCGGGCGGGGAAACGGCATCACCGCGTTTCGCGTCGTGCGACAGGGAGCCGAGTGGAAGACCGAGAACGTCTGGCACACCGACGAAGTCTCGATGCACCTGTCGAGCGGAGTCGCCGTCGACTCCGTGTTGTTCGGGTTTTCCCACTTGAACCGCGGGCAGTATTTCGCCCTCGACCTCGATACCGGCCGGATCCTCTGGACGAGCGAGCCGCGCCAGGCGGAGAACGCCGCCATCGTGCGGGCGGGCGAGATCCTCTTCTCGCTCGAGGATGACGGAGAGCTCGTTGTCTTTGGGGCGAGCCGCACCGCATTCGAGGAAATCGGGCGCTACGAAGTCGCGCCGAGCGAGACCTGGGCCCAGCCCACCATCTCTGACAACCGCGTTTTCGTCAAGGACGTTTCGATGCTGGCCCTTTTTACCTGGGACTGATGGAGAAACTCAACTCGTCGTTTACAAGCGTTAATGGACGCTCGGGTCCAGCCTCGAGCAAAGCGCCGTCGCATGGAACCTCTCGTGAACGCTCACAGATGCCGCACCCGGGATAGACTGCGAGAGGGTGCGGCGGTACGGGGCGGTACGGGGCGTTACGGCCCCTCTTCCTCAAACGGCTGAACGGGGCGCGAGGGGGCTAGAGGGGGTCGCCGTCCGCATCGAGGCGCACCAAAGGGCCGAGCTCGAGCGACAAGAGACCCTCGGCGACTTTGGCTTTGTCGCCCACCACCACCAGGATCGAATGCGCGGTGTCGAGGTAACGGAGTGACGCCTCCTCGAGCGCGGCGAGGGTGACGGCTTCGACACCGTCGGTGTAGTCGCGAAGCTCGTCGGGCTCCCGGCCGTACCCCTCGAGCTCCGCGATCTCGCCCGCGATCTGAGAGAGGGTTTCGAACCTCTGAGCGAAGCCGCGGACCAGGTTCTCCTTGGCGTTCGTCAGCTCCTCGGACGTCACCGGCCGGCGCCACTGGTGGAGGTCCTCGATCTCCTTCATTATTTCCTGTATCGCTTGCTTGGTGACTGAGCTTTCGACCGGCGCCGAGCCCAGGAACACGCTCTGGACGGTGCCGTAGCGAATCGAGGAGAAAGCGCCGTAGGTGTAACCCTTGTCCTCGCGAAGGTTGAGATTGAGCCTTCCCGAGAAGCCACCTCCGAGAACGGTATTGAGCACCTCGAGGACGAGGTAGTCCGGCGTCGCGCGCGGAGGCGCGAGCATGGCGACGCGAACCTCGGACTGCGCTGCGCCCGGCCTATCGACGAAGCAGGTCTTTCGCGGCGCAGGTGCGGCGGGCTCGACGTTCACGTCGCCGAAGGTATCGATGGACCAGCTTCCGATGGCCCGCTCGGCGGCGCTCTCCGCCTCCTCGAGGGAGATGTCGCCGACCACGATGAGGGCGCTCACAGAGGGAGCGTAGTGCCTCAAGTAGAACTGCTCGAGATCGGCGCGCTGCAGCTTCCGAACGGAGGACTCTTCCCCGGCCACGGGCCACCCGTAGGGATGAGTGCGCCCGAAGAGCGATTTTCGCACCGCCTTGCCGGCGATGGCGCCGGGACTCACTCGCTCCTGCAGGAAGCCGTCGAGGCGCTGCTTGCGGAGCCGCTCCAGCTCTTCGCTCGGAAAGCTCGGGTGGAGCAGCACGTCCGCCATGAGCTCCAGCGATTCGGGAAGATGCCGCTTCAGACAATCGAGCGAAACCGCGCTCCACTCACGGCTTCCCCCCGTCGAGAGGTGGCTTCCCAGGCGATCGAGCTCGGCTTCGATCTGGAGCGAGGTCCTGGTGGCGGTGCCCTCCTCCAGCATCTCCGCGGTCATCGACGCCAGGCCGCTTCTTTCGATGGACTCCGCCGAAGCTCCGCGCCTCACCAGAAGGGACGCCGCGACCTTGGGCACTTCCCGCCGCTCGACCACGAAAAGCTTCAGGCCGCTTCCGAGGGACGAGATCGCGACCCGGGGCAGGTGAAACGAGGGAGTCGGCTTCACACCCGGTGAGAGCGAGCGATCGGGCTCGCTTCGCTCGACGGGCTGAGAGCCCTCCGGAACGTAGGAGATCGCGAGCCGCGGTTCGAGAAGGTACTTCTTGGCGACGTACTTCAGGTCCTTGGCCTTGAGGCGCTGATAGCGCTCGTAGTCCTCCTGGAACCGATCGGGCGTCTCGAGAAACGTCTGGTACATCGCGAGGCGGTCGGCCTTCCCGCCAAAGCCGCCGATGCGCTCGAGACCGGAGATGAAGTCAAACTCTTGTCCCGCCTGAATGCGCTCGAGCTCCTCGGCGGTCGGGCCAAGCTTTGCGACCTTCGAGATCTCTTCGTCGATCATCCGCTCGAGCTGCGAAAGCTCGACCCCCGGTCGCGCCGTCGCCACCACGCCCACGAGCCCCGCGATCTCGAGGCTGTAGTTGAAGGCGCTCACGTCGGAGGCGATTTGCTCGTCGTAGACCAGCCTTTTATAGAGCCGCGAGTTCTTGCCATCGGCGAGAAGCGTCGTGAGGAGGTCGAGAGCGGCATCATCCTTCTCGAAATAGGCGACGCCGGGCCAGGCGAGGTAGAGCCGGTCCTGGGGAACGCGGTCGCAGACGGTGATCCGGGGATCGGACGGAAGCGTGGTCTCCCATTTCCGCCGGCGCTTGAGCGGCGGTCCGGGCGGAAGCGACCCGAAGTACTCCTCCACAAGCTTCTTCGCCTCGGCGTTGTCGAACTCGCCGGCGATGGTGAGGACGCAGTTGTTCGGGGTGTAGTACGTGCGGAAGAACTGGTGGACGTCCTCGAGGGTCGCGTTCTCGAGATCCTGCATGCTTCCGATGATGTGCCAGGAGTAGGGATGGCCCTTGGGGAAGAGGTTCTGGAAAATTACCTCGACCGCGGTTCCGTAGGGAACGTTGTCCATGCTCTGGCGCCGCTCGTTTTTCACCACCGCCCGCTGGTTGTCGAAGTTCTCCTGGTTGACGGCGTCGAGAAGGTAGCCCATGCGATCGGATTCCGCCCAGAGGACCTGCTCGAGAGAGCCCGAGGGGACGGTCTCGAAGTAGTTGGTGCGGTCGAAGTTCGTCGTACCGTTGATTCCCCCCTGGGAGATGTTGGCTCCGGCCCGCTCCATGAACGAGACGTAGGAGCCTTTCAGGTTGCGCGAGCCCTCGAACATCATGTGCTCGAAGAGATGGGCGAAACCGGTCTTGCCTTCCTCCTCGTTCTTGGAGCCCACGTGATACCAGAGGTTCACGTGCACCACGGGAAGCTTCCGGTCCTCGTGGAGGATGACGCGGAGACCGTTCGTCAGCCGATAGGTCTCGAACTCGATCCGGGGCACGCTCGCGGCTTTGGGCTGGTTCAACGCTACTCCTCCTGGACTCTTATAATACCCTCATGAGCTTCGCCCTCGCTTCGCTCGTAGCTCTCCAGGTGCCCTTCACCACTCCCCTCTCTCTCGAGGAGATGAGGGAAAAGCAAGCGGTGATCGAGACCACGCTCGGGGAGATGGTGATCGACCTCTTGCCGGAAAAAGCGCCGAATCACGCCGGCTACTTCATGAAGCTCGCCGCCGAAGGCGCCTACGACGGCACGTCGTTTCACCGGGTGGTGAAGTACGGAATCATCCAGGGAGGCGATCCCAAGACGAAGGACCCGAGCGCCCGGGATCAGTACGGGACCGGCGGACTCGGGTTTCTCTCCCGGGAGCTGAACGACGAGAAGCACACGCGGGGAGCGATCGCCGCCGTGCAGGTCCCGGGAAAGCCCGACTCCGCGGGATCGCAATTCTTCGTCGTCGTGACCGATCAGCCGAGCCTCGATGGCCAGTTCACGGTCTTCGCCCGCGTGGCCGAAGGGATGGCGGTGGCGCAGAGGATCTCCGAGACCCCGGTCGACGAAAAGGGTCTCGCGACCGAAAGGGTCGAGATCGTGAAGGTCACTCTCCGGGACAAGCCGCCCCCGGAAATCCCGCCGTTCTCGACGGAGACCATCGAGGAGCTCCGCCAGTACCGCGCGGTGCTCGTGACCTCTTTCGGCGAGATCACAGTCGAGCTCTATCCCGACAAAGCCCCGAACCACGTGAGGAATTTCTTGAGACTCTCCGCGCTGGGCGCCTACCAGGGACTCGCCTTTCACCGCATCGTCCCGGGCTTCGTCATCCAGACGGGGTACCTCGAGACCCGGAGCGAGCCCCCCTCGGAGCGCATTCTCAAGTACGTTCAGAACCTGGAGCCGGAGCTCAACGACGTGCTCCATGAGCCGGGGGTCCTCTCCATGGCCCGCGGAGACGAGCCCAACAGCGCCTCGACATCGTTCTTCATCGTGACCGGAACCGCGACTTCTCTGGACCACAAGTACACGGCCTTCGGCCGGGTCGTCGACGGCATGCAGGTGGTGAAGGCAGTCGAAGCCGTGCCCACCGACGGCGATACGCCCATGGGGCGGGTCGAGCTCTCGCGGGTGCGCGTGGAAAAAGTCCCTCAGTAATGCTCGACGTCGCCATCATCGGCGGTGGACCCGCCGGCCTCGCGACCGCGATCGAATGCGGGAGGAAGGGCCTCTCCTACGTGGTGCTGGAGAAGGGCGCCCTCGTCGACGCCATACGGCGGTTTCCCGTCAACATGGTGTTCTTCACCACTCCCGAGCTTCTGGAGATCGGAGAGCTTCCCCTCACGTGCGCCGCGGAGAAGCCGACTAGGCTCGAGTCGCTCAAGTACTACCGCCGGGTGGCGGCGCACTACCGAATCGCCCTCCGGTTGTACGAGCGAGTCCGCGCGGTAAGACACGTGAACGGAGGCTTCGAGCTCGAGACAAGCTACCAGCGTGGCCAGATGGGAACGCCCCAAACCGTCCGAGCTCGAAATCTCGTCGTGGCCTGCGGCTACTACGACAACCCCAATCTGCTCGGCGTTCCCGGCGAGGATCTGCCCAAGGTCGCGCACTATTTCACGGAATCGCATCCTTACTTCGGACTCGAAGTGGCGGTCATCGGCGGCGCCAACTCCGCCGCCGAGTGCGCCCTCGACCTGTTCCGCTCCGGAGTGTCGGTGACGCTTGTCCATCGCGGACCCGCGCTCTCGACTCACATCAAGTACTGGGTCCGGCCGGACATTCTGAACCGGATCGAGCGCCGTGAGGTAAAGGCATTTCTCGAGACCAAGGTGGTCGCGATCCATCCGGGAAAACTCGAGCTGCGCGGGAAGACGGGCGACACGTTCGAGGTCCCGAACGACGCGGTCCTTGCGCTCACCGGCTATCAACCCGACTACGCTTTCCTTTCATCGATGGGGATCGAGATCGACCCCGAGAGCGGGAAGCCGAACGTCAATCCCGAAACGTGTGAGACGAACGCACCCGGGATCTACCTCGCCGGCGGTGTGGTCGCTGGGCGGGAGAACAACAAGATCTTCATCGAGAACGGACGCTTCCACGGGAAGAAGATCGTGGAGCACCTCGCGGGTTCGTGAAAGCCGACGTCGTCATTCAAAACGGGCGCATTCTCGACGGGACCGGTGCGGTTGAGCTTCGGGGAGACCTCGCGATTCGAGGTGGAAGGATCGCGAGCGTCGGTAAAGAAGTCGAGGCCGAGGAGGTCATCGACGCGACGGGAAAGGTCGTCGCTCCGGGATTCATCGACCTCCACTCCCACGGCGACCTGGTTCTGGCGTGGCCCTCGGACGATAGGCTTTCTCTCCTCGAGGGCCGGATCGCCCAGGGCATCACGACCGAGATCGTGGGCAACTGCGGCCTCGGCGCCGCGCCTCTCTTCGGCGGCGCCACAGAGATCCTTCCCCAGATCAACGGCTGGATGACGCCCGCTTCCTTCGCCTGGAGCTGGAAGGGGATCGGCGACTACCTTTCTCATCTGGAGCGCATCGGTCTTCCGGTGAACGTGGGTACGCTGGTTCCTCACGGTCCTCTCCGTCTCGGCGTTCATTCTCTCGCTCCCGGCGAGACGAGCGGCGAGGAGCGGCGTCTCATGGCCGAGGCGCTCGATGCCTCTCTCGAGGAGGGGGCGTTCGGGCTCTCGGCGGGCCTCATCTATCCGCCGGGCATGTACACCTCGACGGAGGAGCTGTCGTTTCTGGCGAGGCGGGTCGCTCGCTCCGGGGCGATCTTCGCGAGCCACGTCCGGGGATCGAGCGAGACCCTCCTTGACGCCGTCTCCGAGATTCTCCGGATCGGCCTCGAGACCGGTGCCCGGGTACACCACTCCCACGCGGAAGCGGTGGGGCGACCCCACTGGCCGAAGCTCGCCCGCTTTCTCGAGATGGAAGAGGCGGCGCGAGCCGAAGGAGTTTTGGTGTCGGCGGACATGTTCCCCTACACCGTGGCGGCGACGATGATGCTCGCGATCTTTCCGCCGTGGTCCCTCGAGGGCGGTCTTCCGCGGCTCATCGAGCGTCTCGAGAACGACCGGGAGCGAGAGAACATCCGGGTCAGCATCGAGACCGTGTCACCGACCTGGCCACCCTGGCGCGGGGGAGGATGGCCGCACAACCTCGTCAAAGCCGTCGGTTGGGACCGCATTCGGGTCTCGACCGTGGGCTCGGATCGAAACCGCAGCGCGGAGGGGATTACCCTCGAAGAGCTCGGGCGAGCGCGCGGACGCCATGCCTTCGATGCCATCGCCGACCTGATGGTCGAGGAAGAAGGAAACGTCGGTCAGTTCGTGGAGGACATTTCGGGGGAAGAGGGTATCGCCACTCTGGTGAAGGACCGCGACATCGCTTTCATTACTGATGCGAACGACTACGGCAAAGGCAAACCCCACCCGGCGGCGTACGGGAGCTTCCCCCGGATCCTCGGTCGCTACGTGCGCAAGGAGGCTTTGCTGACCCTGCCAGAGGCGGTTCGACGCATGACCTCGCTTCCCGCCTCGATCCTCGGCCTCGAGGACCGCGGGGTTCTTCGCGAGGGTGCCTGCGCGGACGTCGTGGTGTTCGATCCCGAGCTCATCGAGGACCGGGCCTCGCTCGAGGAGCCGCGCCTCCGCGCCAGAGGAGTCGAGATGGTCTTCGTGAACGGGAAGGTCGTCTACCGCGGAGGAGCTCTTACCGGCGCTCTCCCGGGTGTGGCTCTACGGCGTTGATTCCGTGTTTCGACCGGCCCTACAATCTCTCGGGTCGAACGGACCTCATGATCGGGCCCAACCGTCTCTCATTACCGTGACCCTCACGCGATACGACGTCAAGACACCTTCGGTGCCGTCGTCCCACACGGTGGATCGTGACCGCAATTGATCCCGAAGCCCCGCGGATTCGAGGAGCAGCTTCTTCCTTCCCGCCTTGTGGAAGAAGACGCCCCCCAACACCGGAAGCGTAGCGGGGACGGACGGCAGGCTGAGCGGGAGGGAAGCCGCTCAGACCAGCGTCCGGAGGAAATCGAGCGCGGGCTGGACGCGAATGCCGCGTTCGGTCTCGTAGTCCTTACTTCCGGTGGCGTGGATCTGCAGCGCCTCGCAGTCGGGGAAACGCGCTTTCATATAATTCAGGCCTCGGGTAACGTCAGCGTCCGCCCACTTACACTCGATGAGCCGAATCGGCCGTCGCCCCTCGGTTACCACGAAGTCCACTTCGCGCCCGTCGACGTCGCGAAAGTACAGGAGATCCAGGTCTCGTCCCTCGGTATCCTGCAGGAAATGAACCCACTTCAGAAGATGGGCCGCCACCAGGTTCTCGAATCGGGCGGCCTGTTCCGACACCACCGTCCAGTCGGCGTGGTAGTGCTTGCGCTCTTTCTTTACTGCCCGCAGCTTTCGCGCCCCGAACGGCGAAAGGCGAAAAATCGCATACAGCCGTTCGTAGATGTCGAGCCAGCGAGAGAGGGTTTTGTGGCTGACCTCCAGGTCCTCACGAAGGGCGTTGATGGATAGAGGGCTCCCCACGAGGTCGGGGAGTCGCAGCATCAAGAGCTCGAGCCGTCCTACGTCCGAAACACGCTCGAGCGAGCCGATGTCCTCTTGAATGAGTCGAGTCCGGTACTCTCGCGACCACCGTCTCGCCTCGGTTCGGGAGCCGGAAAGGAATGGCTCAGGAAAGCCACCGAGCTCCTGGATGTCGACGAACTCTTCTTTCGTTCGCAGGCCCAGCTCCGCGACCGAGAGAGGATGCAGGCGCAGGTAGTGATAGCGACCCTGGAGCGAATCGCCGCCGTGGCGGTAGAAGTCCAGCCGCGCGCTTCCGGTCACCAGGATCCGAGCCGTTTGCCCCGGGCGATCGTAGAGGCCTTTGAGGAAGCTCCGCCAGAGCCGGTATTTGTGGATCTCGTCGAAGATCCACATCGTCGTCGCAGGAAGCTCGCGCTTCAGGATACGCTCCCGATGCTCCGGAATGTCCCAGCTCAAGTAGCCCTCGTCGGTTTTCGCGAGAGCAAGCGCGAGCGTGGTCTTGCCGACTTGCCGGGGTCCACCGACGAAGACCATCTTCCGTCGGAGATCCTTTTCGATTTGCTGCACCAGGTATCGCTCGATGGGCACCCCGAGAGCTTACTAGTATTTTTGACCAGAGTCCAAAATACTCGCGAGTATTTTGGACCTCCGTTCAGGAAGCTCGGTGGCTTCGTCAGTGTGTATAAAAGTTTGTTACACTACACACTGGAGGTTGGCATGGAGCAACCCTTGAAGCTCAAGCGCAAGAACGTGATGCTGGAGGAAGCCAAGCTGAAGCGACTGGTCCGGAAGCTCGACGCCAGGAGCGAGTCTGAGGCGATTCGCACGCTCATCGATGACGCTCTGTTTGCGGAGGACGTGATGACATCTGTGCGGGAGTTGCGCCGTCGCGGCACGCTGCGGGACGCCTATCACCGCGCCGACCGGGAGTAACCCGCCCTGATGTTCAGGAGTCGACGGCTCCTCTTCGATACGTCCGTCCTCATTCCCCTGATTCGCGAAGAAGCCTACGAGGCGCTCTTTCAGCGCAGCTTGCGAGGAGGTCGCGCCCGTATGAGCTCGGTCGTGATGCAGGAGCTGTATGCGGGCGCCCATAGCGTCGCTGACAAGAAGAGCCTGGACGGCATCAACCGATCCTTTGAGAGTCGCGGCTACATGGTGACTCCCAGACACGACGAGTGGATCGGGGCAGGAGTCATCCTCGCCCGTTATCAACGACTGCGTGGAGAGGTCGAGCCCAAAGACCACATCCACGACATTCTGATCGTGCTCAGCGCTGCCAGATGCCGCGCCGACCTGGTCACCGAGAACGCTTTCGACATGGAGCGATGGAAACGCATGATTGGAGGCACGCCACCATTCCGCATCCTGGCGGTCAGGCGGGAAGACTGGCGAGTGCCATGAGCAGTTTTAGCGCCGATCCAGTTCTGGCTTCGCCTTACCTCACGGGCGCCCTACCCGGAGTCGCCCTCCGCGCCAAAGGAGGCCCGAACGGATGAAGACCTTTGATTGGAAAACTGCAATCCTCGACGTTCTCGCGATTGACGAGGGCGCCAACCAGGCGCTCCTGAAACACACCCATCCGAAGGTCTGGCGAGCCGAGCTTCCCGAAGGCTCGGGAAAAAAGACGATCGCCTCGACCTTCGCCCACATCCACAACGCGCGTTTGATGTGGCTCAAGATGACGGGGAAGCGCACGGGCCTGCCGGCGCCGCTCGACCGCCGTCGGTGCACCAGGAGGCAGGCGGGGCTCGCGCTGACGAGAAGTGCCGAGGCCGTCTCTCGGCACATCCGCGCGGCCCTGGAGCGCCCGGACGGCCGTATCTCTGGCTTCCCCCCGAATGCCATCGCTTTCCTCTGTTACCTCGTCTCTCACGACGCCCACCACCGGGGCCAGATCTTTCTCCTCTCACGCCAGCTCGGCCATCGTCTCCCCGGGGCGGCCGCCTACGGCGTCTGGGGGCAGTGGAACAGGATTAAGGGCTCCTTGCGCCCGCGTCGTCGTCGTGCCTAGAGTGTCTCCGTGATGAACGGGAAAATCCTCACTCTTCTTGCGCTCTCTTTGCTGTTCACGATGCCCGCCCTCGCCCAATCCAACGAGGACCGTAAGCTCGAGGTCTCGGGCCAGCTCGTGGTGAACGACCTCGCGGAGCTCGAGACCACCGACCTTGGATTCGGCGGCCGTTTCGGTTTCCGCGCGACTTCGCTCTTGACGTTCGAGGGCGAGCTGAATCTGTTCCCCTCCGACATACCCGAGGAAGTGCCGGTGACGAGCTCCCGTCTCGAAGGTCTCTTCGGGGTCAAGGTGGGACCGCGATTCAACCGCTTCTCCGTCTTCGGCAAAGTGCGGCCGGGGTTCCTCCAGTTCGGCGAAGCCCCCGGGCCCATCCCGTGCATCCTGATTTACCCTCCCCCCTTGAGCTGCGTCCTCGCCTCAGGGCAGACGGTCTTCGCCCTCGATCTCGGGGGCGGCGTCGAGCTCTATCCGACGGACCGGAGTCTCGTGCGCTTCGAGGTCTCCGATCTGATGCTCCAGTACGAGGGCCCGGTCCTCAATCGGGATGGAGAAGCGTTCACCGAGGGAGGATTCTGGGGCCACAACCTGAGGCTCGCCATCGCGACCGGCTTCCGATTCTGAAGTCAGCCGCTTGAATTCGGCTTCCGGGCTGGTTAAGGTTTCTTCGGATGGCATTTCTGGACAACCTACTTTCGGATTTGATCCGAAACTCGACGGGGTTCAACGCGAAACCGTTCGTCCGGGCGGTGGGTGGGAAGAACATCCTCCTCCTGGGTGGGGCCGCAATCGCGGGAGCAATCGCCGCGGAAAAAATGCGCCAGCAGCAGCCGGCGGCCGGAGTTCCACCGCTGCTTCCACTCCCCTCCACCGGCCCGACTGAGTCCGTGCCGCCTCTGCCTCCCCTTCCGACGGCGGCGCCGGTGGAGCCGACACTTCCTCAGGCGCTCGTCTTCGCCATCGTCCGGACGATGATCTCAGGCGCTCTTTCCGACGGTGAGATGCACGCCGAGGAGAAGAAGCTCATCGAGGGCCGCCTCGCCGAATCGGGCGAATCGGAGTTGTCTCCCGACGAGACTAAGCAGATCCACAAGGACCTCGTCATCCCGCCGCCGCCGGAGGAGATGGGGACGATGGTCTCGACGACCGAGGACCGGGAGCTTCTCTATCGCTTCGGGGCCCTCGTCGTTGGCTCCGAGGGAAGCGCATCGGTGCCCGAGAGAGCGTGGCTCGAGAGGCTCGGCGGAGCGCTCGGACTCGCCCCCGAGCGGCGAGCCGCCCTCGAGAGCGAGATCTTCGGCGCTACTTGATCAAGAGAATCCGGCGGTTTATCGGATAGACCCACTCGACGCCGCGCTCGGTCACGATGGCGTCATCCTCGAGCGGAATCCGGACCTTCTTTCCCCCGAACTCCGGAGCCTTGGTGTAGGCGAAGAGCTCGATAGAGAACATGTTCGTGGGACGGATTTGATACTGGAGCCTCTCGGGGTTGAACCACGCGATCGAGGGGCCGATGCCGTGGCCCTGGTCGCCGACGGAGTGGCAGCCGATGATGACGTCGGTCGTGTCGGCGTCCGTGGGGCGGTTGAACTCGATGAGGGTGAAGCCGGCTTTCGAGATCTCGTCGTTCAGATGCTCCAGCATGGCGGCGGCCGTGGGTCCGGGTTTGATCGTCCGCCGCAGGAGGTCCCGTACTTTCACCGCCTGATCGAAAGCGTTCTGCAGCCCCGCGGGGGCCTTGGTCTCCCCTTCCTTCAAAACGTACGCGGTGCGCTTGATGTCGGTGTAGAAGCCCAGGTAGCCGACGCCCCAGTCGATGATGAGGAAATCGCCTCGCTGGATGATCCGCTCGTTCGAGGTGTCCTCGATCCCCTCGGGACCGGTGACGTAGACCGAGGGCATCCCGAAAGACGAATCGAGTCCACGGGCGAGGAGCTGGTCCCACATCCACCAGGAGACGTCCTCGAGAGTCGTCCTCCCGGGGATCACGACTTCGTTCGAGAGCGCGCGCTCCGCGATTTCCCGGGACATTTCTCCCGCTTCCCCGAAGGCGACGATCTCGCTCGCCACGCGCCTCGACCGAAAATCCGAGGCCAGCTTCTCCGCGGAGACGAACCGCGAGGCGTACTGGGCTCCCAGGGTCTTCGTCAAGTAGAGGTAGCTCGAGTGGGAGAGCCCGTCGGCGGCGCCGATTCCTTCCGACATGTTGAGAGCGATCCGCTTCGGGTCCCGCTCGGAAACGAAAGCCTGGAGGTCGAAGCCGCCCTCGACGAGATTGTAGAGACCGCAGGCCTCGATCCTCCGATCCGAGAGACCGACCGCAACCCTTTCGATTCCCGCGGCGCCCCGGTCGGTGAAGATGAAGTAACTGATGCTCCCGACGTAGCCCTCGCCGAAGTCCCGGAACAGGGGATCGTAGAGACCCTCTTTCGACAGGGTGATCCACATGTCGATCCCGTTCTCGCGCATCGCCTCGGGAAGGATGCGATCGAGCTTCTCGTGCCGGATCTGGCACAAGCGCTCCCAGCGCTTTCGGGACTCCTGTGCGGTCGCGGGGAGAAAGCCGGCGAGAAGGAGTGAGGCGGCGAGAACGAGTTTTTTCACGTCACGCTCCTGTTCGATTCACGGGACGCGGCATCCTACAGCAGCCGGGAGTTGCTTGGGAAGCCGTCCGTTGACACAATCGGCGCATGAGCAAGCGGGACGCGGAGGAAACCAAAGGGGGGCGTCCTCAGCTCAACCAGCGCCGCGGCCAGATTCTCGAGAAGGCGGCCCAGCTCTTTCGCGTGAAGGGGTATGAGGCGACGTCGATGAGCGATATCGCCGACGACGTGGGAATCACCAAGGCGGGTCTCTACTACTTCGTCGAGAGCAAAGAGCACCTGCTCTACCTCATCACCGACTACGGCCTCGACCTCCTCGAGGAGACGGTAGTTCGGCCTCTCGCGGGAGTGCAGGACCCGAGAGAGCACCTTTCGAAGCTCATCGAGCGCCACGTCCACATGCTCCTCACGCGTCCGCGCGAGGTCACGATCATCCTCCACGAGAGGACGGCGCTCACCGGGGTCTACCGCGAGAAGATCCAGCAGCGGAAGAAGCACTACATCGACTACGTCCGCAAGGTACTCACCCAGCTCCAGAAGAGGGGCGACGCGAGAAAAGAAATCGACGTCACCGCGGCGACGTTCTTCTTGCTGGGTTCCTTGAACTGGGTCTATCAGTGGTACAAGGCGGACGGACGGCTTTCCGAGGAACAGCTCGCCCGCGAGCTGACCGAAGTCTTCTGTCGGGGATTCCTGACCGCCGCCTGAACCGGAGCTTCAGGCCTTTCGCCGCCCTCCGCTCGCCGCAAGCTCGATCACCTCGAGGAGCTGATCCTGAAGGTCCTGGCTTCCGATCTTGCGCCAATGGCCGAGGAGCTTCTCCTCTTCTTTGTTCTCCGCGAGGGGCTTTCGCGTCCGGCTCTCGGGAATCAGATCGGAGACGCTGACTCCCAGCGTCTTGCTGATCTTCCGGAGCCAATCGAGCGACGTGCGCCGCCGCCCCTGTTCGAAGTTGGACAGCGCCGAGGGCGACAGTCCTGCTTTGCGAGCGAGCTCTTCCTGGAGCATTCCCCTCTTCAGGCGAAGCTCACGAATTTTCTGACCTACTTCCGCGTGCAATGGAACCTCTCCTTGTGGTCGAATTTTCCCCGTTGGGCGAAAGGACAGCATTTCTGGCATAGGCGCAAGTTATCACACCGAAGCCGCAGACGAAAGCGTTTCCCCGCATGCCCGCGTGGTAGAATAGGAGATTCGTTCGGAACGTCCGCTGGAGCCTGAAGGGCCAGGCGGAACACTAAGTACGGAGGTACCCGAGTTGGACATCAACGCAGCCGCTATCTTTCTGAGGGTCAACGTCGCCGCCCAGAGAGCGAGGCAGCTCATGCAGGGCGCGGCGCCCAAGATCGCGACCAAGTCACGGAAGGCCGCCGCCATCGCCATCCAGGAGTTGGACTTGGGCCTGATCGAAGCCTTCACCCCGAGCGAGATGCCCGAAGACCCCGAAGAGGCTTTCGGGTCGGGCGACTCTGAGAACGACGACGACGAGTAGGCCCGGGAGAGTGTAAGAAGGGGGTTCTGAAGCCTCGCCGTTAGCCTCTAGCTCACGATTCCTTCGATCCTCTCACTTTTCAGAAACGCTTTCAGCGACTCCGCGGTCGCCGTCACCCGGTCGAGGTGATAGCGCGAGAGCACTTCCTTCAGGAACGGGTGGTGGCGTACCAGATCCCGGAGCTCCGCTTCCTCGATCTTCAATAGCTCCGTCGGCTCGACGGCGTGGACCGTCGCCGTCCGAAGAACGCCGGTCAAGAACGAGACTTCGCCGAAGAACTGGTGCTTCCCCAGCCGGGCGAGAACCAGGGGTTCGCCGTGAAGCGTCGTCCTCACCTCGACCAACCCGCTCTTCACCAGGAACAGCGCGCCGCCCGGTTCCCCCTCTCCGAACGCCTGCCTTCCCGCCGCAAGCTCGACGAGCTTGAAGCGAGGCGCGAGGCGAGCGCGGTCCTTCGAAGGGATCACCTGGAAGAGCGGCGACACGGAGAGGACGTTGGTCAGCGCCCGCTCGCGATAAAGCTCGAACAGGACCTCACGCAGGCGAGGATACTTCTTGACCGCCGACCGCATGCTCGAAGCCGAGAGCTCCAGGAGCTCGCTCGCCTCGAGGGCGCGCACCGTCGCCGTCCGGGGGTCGCCGGTCAGAAACGAGAACTCGCCGAAACAGCTTCCGGCCGACACCAGCCCGAGCCGGTTCTGGCCGGAGCGGACTTCCAGAAGGCCGCGGTTCACGAAGTACAGCGATTGTCCCGGCGCGCCTTCCTCGAAAACCGTCTCGCCCTCTCCTGCCTCGTGGCGCCTCATCGTGGCCGCCACGCTCGCGAGCTCGTCGGCGCCCAGATCCTTCAGGAGCGTGATTTGGTTGAGTGGGGTGATGAGGGGCTCCGCGGGAAGGGTTTTGGCCTGGAGTCGTTTTTGCTCCTCGCGAAGGCTCTCGAGCTTCACCTTGGCCACGTAGGCCAGGGGGTTCTCGAACTTTGGATCGAGCTCCACCACCCGAAGCCCCGACGAGATCGCTCCGAGAAGGTCTCCCTGGCCCGCGAGATACTCCTGGAGCTTCACCAGTTGGGATATGGCGGCGTCCTGGTTTCCCGTCTCTACCAGAAGGTCGGCGATCTTCCGCCGGAGCTCGATGTCTCTCGGATCCTCGGAGGCGAGACCGCGCAGGATCTCGAGGGCCTTCTCCGCATTGCCGCCGCGCCTCAAGCCCTCGGCCCGCCGGAGCTCTGAAGCTTTGTTGCTCATCGAATCGGCTTCAGTCGTCAGGGCCCGGCAGGGGCGCGATTCTTCGCGAGAAGGATCGCGCGCACGCTCTCATGAAGCCGGGCGCGATACGCGAGCCCTCCCAGTCCGGAATCGCGCAGCAGCGGATTTACCTTGCCTTCGAGCTCGGGCCACTGGATCCAGCGCGCCGCCTCGATTTCCTCCGTGTCCCGGGGAACGAGAGAGCCCTCGAACGGATGCGCCAGCATGACGTGAGTGCTCCACTTCGCGCGCCGCTCTCCGGAAACGCCGGAAACGCCGGAAATGAAAGTCACGTGCACCTGCAGCAGATAGTCCTCGATGCGCACGGAGAGCCCCGTCTCCTCGAGCGCTTCCCGGACCGCGCCGTCGAGGAAAGACTCCTCGGGGTGGACCCCTCCCGAGGGAAAGCGATACGCCCCCGGCGGGTATCCCCGCTTGCGGATGACCGCGAGGTTGTCTTTGTCCTGAATCACGAGGCACACGTCGTGAGCTCGCCCGAGGCTTCTGTGGCGCTCGAGTCCGTCGAGCTCGCCCTCGGTCACGGGAACTTCCCATCGCTCCACCTCCGGCTCCCCGAAAGTGAAGACCAGCTCTTGAACGATGTGCCTTCCGATGTGCATGAGTGCGCCGAGAAGCGTCAGCCTTCCCCGGACGTTTCCCGCGGCGGTGGCTCCTCCTTCAGAAGCTCCACCATGTCCCGGATCACCGTCGGCGCCGCCCAGTCGCGCGGCCCCACGACCTTGGACTTGAGCCGGCCTTCGCGGTCGAGGATATAGGTCTCGGGATACTTGAACGTCTGATACTTCCGAGAAACCTTCTTCCCCTCGTCGTAGAGGACGGAGAACGTCAGATCGAATTTCTGGACGAAGGCAGGGACGTCGCTGAATCTCTCGTCGACCGAGACAGCGATCACGGCGACGCCCTGGTCGGCGAGCGCCTGGTGGAGCCTTTCGAGCGACGGCATCTCGTCGATACAAGGAGGGCACCAGGTCGCCCAGAAGTTCAGCACCACCACCCGGCCGCGAAAGCCGGCGAGACCGTGGAGCTTCCCTTCGAGATCCGGAAGGGTGAAGCCGGGGGCGGGCATTCCCACCTGAGGTCCCGGGTCTTTGTTGCAGGAGAGCAAATCGAGGGCGAGAGCGACCGAAGCGAAGCCGGTAACGAGCAAGCGGAGGCGATCACCCATGGTTGCCCCCCGGACCGTTTCTGAGATCCCGGAGAACCGCAACGTTCGCGATCGCGCGGGCCGGGTCGTCGGTCATGATCCCATCGACTCCCCAGGAGAGAAGCCGAGCGATGTGCACCGGCTCGTTGACGGTCCAGACGTGAATCTCGACGCCGAAGCCGTGAATCGCCTCGATGACGGACTTCGATACCACCCGGCGAAGACCTTTGTACTCGGGCACCTGAAACGCCACTCCGGGGGGACGGTAGCCGCCCATCGACCCTCCCCGCAAACGCAGGAGGAACTCCCTTACTTCGTCCTTACTGAAGCTGGTCGCGACCGAAGGGCAAACCGCGCGGAAGGCCGAAAGGAGCTCGTGCTCGCTCGACGCCACGATCACCCGGTCTTCCGCGCGATGGGACCTTAAGACTTGCGCCAGAGCATCCGCGATCCCCGCGCGAGTCTGCTTGATCTCAACGGTGATCCACATCTCGGGAAAAGTATCCAGAACCTCGCCCAGAGCGGGAACCCGAAGGCCTTTCCCGCGATAGGGAAACGTCCGGCCGTGATCCATCGTGAACTTGAAACCGGCGTCGAGCTTTCGAATCTCGGCGAAGCTCATGTTCTCGACGCGCCCTCGCCGGCCGGTGGTGCGTGAAACCGAGCTGTCGTGAATGACCGCGAGCTCGGAATCGGCGGTGAGGTGAACGTCGAGCTCGAGGTACGAGGCGCCCTGCTCGCGCGCGAGACGGAAGGCTTCGAGACTGTTCTCCGGCGCGCGGGCGCTCGCTCCTCGGTGGGCGAAGAGCCGAGGCTCGGGACCAGAAAAAAATCCGTTTCCGTTTCTCAAGGACACTCTCTCACGTACCGGCTTTCGGGCGCCGTTCGCGTTCCCGCGGGCGCGGCGCCGAGGCCTTACTGGCCTGATGCGGGATCGGTTTGTCTATGAATTCATTATCCGGAACGCCGGCATGCTAGTCAAAGGCCGGGCGAAGCGCGGACCAGGACTCCGAGCTCGCGATCATCCCGCGAGCCCGGGTCGAGCGCCGAGGGGCGGAATCCGCTTTGGCTCTCGATGGCAAAGGCCTCGACAAGCACTTCCAGCGGAAGCTCGATGTCCCGCTCCTCCCAGGGATCGAGCCGGAAGCTTTCCTTGACCGCCCCGGAGTCCACGGTTACGAAGTTCGAAACGCCGCCGTTCTCGATCCGGAGCATCGCCTCCCGCGCACCGGCCGGCCCTCTCTCGATCGCGAACGAAGCGCGCGAGGACTTCCGGATCCAGAAGCCCGCCGGATCGGAATAGACCTCCTCATCGAGCGCGTGAAGCCTGAGACCCTCGGTGGAGAGAGTGGAGAGCGCGACGAGCCCCTCGAGTGAAGCCGGGCGGGGCTCGAGAAGGAAGATCCTCGGTGGCTCGAATAGGTTTTGCGCGCGGAGTTGAAACCGCCCGAGGGCGACTTCGGAAGAGAAAACGAGATCGCCGGATTGGAAGGCGCCCTCGCCGTTATAAAACGTAACTCCTGAAGGCGGTGTCCCCGTCAGGCGAAAGCGACCCGCCGGAAGCAAGTAGGGGCGGCTCCACCAATGTGAGGGATCGCCGTCGCCAGAGAGCGCTTCGAGCGGGAGCGACACGCGCGCGGTGAGCGCTTCTCGCGAAAGCCGCTCGAAGGAGGGAAGGGCGACAAAGCCTTCCTCGCCGCCGCTCGACAGACGCTCCATGACGCCTGAGACCCAGTGCGGCTCGAGCTCGCGCGATCGGGGGAGGCCGGTCCGGTCGAGCGCCCAGGCGGCGAGCAGAAGTGCTCCGAAGAGCGGGGCGGTCCGAAAGCCTCGAGCGCGCCGGAGCTGCGCTCCGATCGCGAGAAGGACGAGAAGGAAAAGCCCCGCCGCGGTCGCGAGCGAGCGCGGGTCGGCGCGAACGATGGATGGGAGATAGTCCGAGAGATTCCAGGAGGTCGAGAGCGCCTCCCAGATTCGTCCCGTCCCGTCCCTCGCGTTCAGGAAAAACGGGCCACCGGGAAGAAAGACCATCGAGAGACCGAGGGCCACACTGGGCGCGAGAAGCCAGGACGAGAAGCGGCCGGCTCCAATCTCCCGCTCCTGCTCCAGAAGGGCCGCCGCGGCGATGGCCAAAAGCGGGAGCGCGGGAAAGAGGAACCGCGCCGGCGGGGATGTCCCCCCCGACCACAGCGGATGTGCGGCGCCAGGGATCGCGACCGAAAGAAGGGCGAGAAGGGTCACCGCTCCCAGGAGCGCCTTCCGCCGGAACAGGGTGACGATTCCCGCGAACCCCAGAAGATAGACCGGCGCGTGGAGCAGAAGTCCGTACTCCTGGTCGAACAGGAGGCCCGCGATTCCCAGGGGAACGCGGCCAAGAAAAATCCGCTGACGGCCATAGGAGGCCGTGGGGTCGAAGCTTCCCAGGGTCAGGAAGGTGAAGAGGAGGAAAGACCCGAGCGACACCGCGGCTCCGAGGGCGAGCCAGGCGAGTGGGGATTCCCGCCGGCGCCCGAACTGCCCGAACTTCCTGAACTGGCCGAACTGCCCGAACTGAAAGACGAAGGCAGCGAGCAGAACCCCGGCGAGCGGCAGGAACTTGAGGTGAAAAAACGGAAGGGCTCCGAACGCGAGCGTCCAGCCGAAAGCGGCGAAAGCGCTCGGCGATTCGGAATCGAGAAGCCTCGACAACGCCAAGGCCGCGACGAGCGCCGCCGGAAGCTCGGGGTACGCGGAGACCGAGAGGAACAGGGCGGGAGAGGTGAGCCCGAAGCCAGCGACGGCCGCGAGCGAGGCGGAGGGGCTCGCCGTGATCCGGATCGAAGCCCGGTAGATCGCGCCCAGGAGAAGAGCCGAGATCAAGGCCTCGGTCAGGAGAACCCCGAAGAGGCCAAAGGCGGCATAGCCGGGAGCAAGCAGAAGCGGCACACCGATGCCGTGCACCGAGTAGGGGGTCCCCGCGGCGAGCCGCGGGCCGATCTTTCCCTGGTAGAAGCGCCGGTAGTCCTCGGCGCCGTAGTTGTTTTGGACGGCGAGGTCGAAGTCGCGGAGGAGGCTCTCGGTGATGAGGAGGTAGTGAGGCTCGTCACCTGAAAGCCCCACCTTGGATGAGATCCAGGAACCGACAATGAGATAGAAGACGAAGAAGGCGAGCCCGATCGTTTTCGCGGACGGCGCGAGCGGGGGAAGCCGCCGCGCGAGCCTCGAGAGCGAAACCCCGAGACCGGCGACGAGCAGGAGATCGAGAAACCTTCCCGCGAACGAGGCGAGGAACGGGAATTCGGCGAAGGCGCCCGGAATAAAGATTCCGGCCGCGAGCCCGCAGGGGAGAAACGGCGTCAGGAGATCCTCCCTGCCTCTTCGCGCGAGGAAGACTCCGAGAGAGCCGGAGAGAGCGACGGCGATGAGGACGAGGAGGAGCGGCGGGACCGAGCTCACGAGCCAGGGGTCTTCGGCCCCGGCGGGAGAATCGAAGATCGGGGCGCGAAGCGTGGTGCGGACGACGAGGGCGAGCCCGGCCGCGACTCCCGCGGCGGCTCCCAGGACAGCGCGCTTCAACGAGGCCCGGTGTTCGTCAAGAGCGGATGCCGCCTCAGGAAGGACAGGGCCACGAGGGTCTTCGCGTCGCGGACGTCCTTCCCCGGCACGAGTGCTTCGGCCTGCTCCCAGGAAAGCTCCACGACCTCCAGGCTCTCGTCCGCGTCAGGGGAAGCCTCGCGCTTCTCGAGCTCGGTCGCGAGGAAGAGGTGCATGCGCTCGGCCAGAATTCCCGGAGAGGGAAAGAACTCCGCGAGCTTCTCGAGCCGGCCGGCATGGTACCCGGTCTCTTCGACGAGCTCTCTTCCCGCGGTCTCTTCCGGGCTCTCACCGGGGTCGATCGTCCCCGCCGGGACTTCGAGCAAGATCTCACCGGCCGCGTAGCGAAACTGGCGAATCAAGATCACACGCCGGTCGAGTGTCACCGGGAGAAGCACCGCCGCCCCCGGATGGCGCACGATCTCTCGCTCGACTTCCATGCCCGAGGGCTCGACGACGCGGTCGACGTCGAGATGCACCACGCGTCCGCGATAGATGGTGCGGGAAGAGAGAATGCGGAAGCTCGGGGGCTCACCCACCAGGGAATTCTAGCATGCGCGGATCTTTGCTACATTCGGAGAAACGCATGAACGCGCTCCCACTCCTCCTCGCGACACTCGGCGCCGCCACGGCTCCCGAGCTCGAAGAGGCGGGACGAACGCACCTCTACAACATGGAGATCGCGAGAGCCCGCGCCGTCTTTTCCGAGCTCGACCGAAAGGCGCCGCTTTCTCCCGCGGGCCCGTACTACGAGGCGACCGCCCTCTGGATGGAGGAGTTCTCGAGGCGCGGCGGCATGGCGGGGGCGACGTTCCGCACCGGACAGTACTGGTCCTGGAAGAACATCCCGCCGCCGGTAGAGCTCGATCGCGCGTTCAAGCGGCTGATCGAGGAAGCCATCTCGCGGGCCGACTCAATCCTGAAGAAAAATCCGCGCGACCTCGACGGCCTCTTCTTTCGCGGCTCCGCCGAAGGCCTCATGAGCGCGTACCTCGCTTCCGTCGAGCACAGCTACTACGGCGCGTACCAGGCGGGCAAGCGCGCCAGGGACTATCACGAGCGGCTCCTTCGGATCGATCCGGACTACGCCGACGCCTGCCTTCTGCCGGGTATCTTCGAGTACACCCTCGCGACTCTTCCCCGCTCGCTCCGGATCCTGGGCTTCGTCGTCGGGATCAAAGGCTCGAAAGAGAAAGGCCTCTCTCTGGTGGAGCGCGCCGTCAGAGGCGGGGAGCGCACGAGGTGGGTAGCCCGGCTTTCGCTCTCCGTGATGCAGCAGAGGGAAAAGCGCTATCTGAGCTCTCTCGCGGCGCTCCGCGAGCTCGAGAACGCGTTTCCTCGAAATCCATTCCTTCCCATGGAACGCGGGAGCCTCCACCTCTTGCGAAAGGACTGGGCCGCGGCGCGCCGGGCGTTCGAGGAGGTTCTCGCCAAAAAAAACGAGATGAGCGAAGGCCTCGAGCTCCTGGCGCCCGGGCTGGTTTTCGTGCGCCTCGGGGAGAGCCGTCTCTTCGCCAGGGACCCCCTGGGCGCCGCGCGCGAGCTCGAGCGGGCGCTCGAGACGCCGGGAGCGCCGGACTGGGTACGATCCCAGGTCTTCCTGCGGCGAGGAATGACCTCTGACGCGCGAGGCCTGCGCTCGGCGGCAGAGTCCGACTACCGCCGCGTGATGCGCCTCGACACCGACCCTCAAACGACGCGCCTGGCGAAGCAGTACCTCGAAAAGTCCTATCGCTAGAAGAAATTCCCGGAGAGCGGTAGGCCTTCGGTATTGACGCGCTCGCGCATTGGAGGCATACTCCGCGGTCGTTCTACGGTTCAGTTCTGCTTACCGTTTGTCAGGTCTACTTACGGTCCGAAGGGAGTGCCCAGTGAAGGTATGGAAGACATTCTTGATCGTGCTGCTTGCGCTCGCGTGGTCGGGAGCCGCCCGCGCTCAGGACGCGGTGAAGGCGGATCCGGCGCACTACAAGGTGGTGTTCGAGAACGCGAGCGTGCGCGTGCTGAAGATCGGCTACGCCCCCGGCGAGAAGAGCACGATGCATCAGCATCCGGATTCCATCGTGATTCCGCTGTCGGCCTCCAAGGTCCGTTTCACCCTGCCCGACGGCAAAACGCAAGACAACGACATGGCCAGCGAGTCAGCGATGTACACGCCCGCCGGCACGCACAACCCGGCAAACATCGGTACGGGACCGATCGATGCGCTGTTGATCGAGTTCAAGACAGCGGCGCCGGGCACCGCGGCGCTTCCCACGTCCCGCCCCGGCATGACGATGAACGCGCTGGCCGAAGGCCCCCGCGCTCTCGCTTACCGCTCGACGGCCTCGGCCACATTCGCGGAACCGGCGGGAAGCAAGCACGAGTTCGACCAGGTGGTCATCGCGCTCGGCCCAGCCCAGCTGTCGCTCTCGATCGACGGCAAGCCGGCAAAGACGACCTGGGCCCGCGGAGAAGCGCAGTTCATCGGCCGCGGCGTCGCCCATGAAGCCAAGAACACCGGCGGAAAGCCCGTGGACATGGTGATCGTGGCGATCAAGTAGACGCTCACGGCGCGAGGCGGGAGGTCCATCCCGCCTCGCGTCGCTTCTAGAGCCTGACTCGGGCTTCTTCCGAGGGACTCGACGCCGATCGGAGCCTTCGCGGGCCCCCGGGACCGCTCAGCGAGGCGCCTTCTCGTACTCCGTATCTCCAGGCTTCGCGATGCCGCTGATCTGAAGGTCGAAGCCGTCCGGGTCCCCAACGTGAAAGCTGACGTAGTTCGGGGTGTCGCCGCCTTTATCCAGTCGAGGCGTCAGTCCGCGCCGCTCGAGCGCGGCCTTCACCCTCGCGGTATCCCAGTCGTCGATCTTGTATGCGACGTGATCGACCATCCCTTTCCGCTCGGCGGGCGGCGGCTGGCCCGGGCGCTCTCGATGGTTGCGGGCGATGAGAATGGAATCGCCAAAGTGGAGCTCGCACTGACTCGTGCCGTTGTCGCCGGAGACCGTCATTCCCATGAGGTCGGCGTAGAAATCGCGGGTCTTCTTGTAGTCGGCCACCTGATAGGAAATGTGATCGAGCGAGAGCGTCCGGAAGCCCGTCTCGAGCTTCGGGCTCGACGCGGCCGACCCGGGGACGAAGGCCGCCGCCGCGAGCGCGATGCTCTTCACCAGCTCCCGGCGGGTAATCCGGCCGTCCTCGAAATCCGCCACCATCTTCGAAATGACTTCTTCCATCACGTCCCTCCTCAACACCCGTTTTCCGGGTTATTCGCTCGGGCGTTCGGGGACGGCGTAGTACCCCTGGCGGGTGCGGACCACGAGATCGTCGCGGTCCTTGACTCGCACCTCAATCGCCCGCCACTCGCCGTTCTTGTCCAGTTTCACGGGCACGTAGGCGAGGCGATACTGGCTGTGAAGCTCGTCTTGAATGTCCTCGAAGCTCTGGTTCAGATCGCCGATGCCTTTCGGGAAGAAGGCGCTTCCTCCGGTCTCTTCCGAGAGCTTCTTGAGGAACCCCTTGTTGACCCCGCTGCCCATCCCCCCGCGACCCTCGAACCCGACGGTGTAGATCGTGACCTCGGAGAACTTCGCGCCTTCGACGACATCCTTGGCCGAGGCTTCGCTTCCGTAGCCGACGGAGCGCGAATCCTCGCCGTCGGTGAACACCAGGAGCGCCTTCCGGCCCTCGGCTTCCGACACCTTTTCGAGGGAGAGCAGCACCGAGTCGTAGAGCGCGGTCCAGCCCGAGGGATAGAGCGACTGGATGGTTTGCACCAGGCGGTCCACGTCGTCGGAGAAATGCGAGCTGAATCGTACCCGCTCGTTGAAGTCGGCGATGATGGCCTGGTCTCCCTCCCAGAGCTTGCCCACGAAGTTGGACGCCGCCTCCTTGATACCGTCGACGCTCTCGCGGACGCTGGTGGAGGCGTCGAGGAGCACGAGGAGAGTGACGGGGGTGACCTCTGCCGTGAAAAACGCCAGCTCCTGAGGAACGCGGTTCTCGAAGACGAGGAAGTCGCCGGCACCGAGGCCGGGGATGAAGCGGCCTTTCTTGTCGGTCACGACCACGCTCAGATTGACCGCCTCCACGGTGGATCGGAACTGGATATTTCCTTCTTGTGATTCTCGTGAAGGTTCCTCTTGCGGGAAGGAATACGACGGAAATGAGACCGTGCCTGCGAAAAATGCGAAGAAAGTAAGAAGTCCGTATAACGTCGCGAAAAGACGACGCCCGGCTGGTTGGCTCATGGATGCTCCTCCCGTGCCGGCGTGGTTGGGCGGCTCAAAACGCCGACGGTGTGGCTCGGGGAGGGTGCCCCTTCGACCCCGCCCCCGCTACGCGCGTAGTCTACCACGAAGCCCGCTCGCGGCAACTTTGCCGGTTTGGCCCGGCACCTGGTTTTTCGCTAAACTCGAAGGCGATGCAGAAGCGCTTCTTCACCGTTCGGGAAGCGAACGAGCTCATCCCCTTCCTGAGCTCGAGAGTGTGCGATCTTCGGCTCGTCCATCAAGAGCTCCAGGCCCGCTGCGCCGACGTTCCCTCGAGCCAGGAGATTACGCTTCGCGGCGGAACGTTCGTGCCCCCGCGCTACGTCGCGCTGGTCACGAACCTTCAATCCCTGGTCGAAGACATCAGTTCCTGCGGCTGCCATCTGAAGGACCTGGATTCCGGCCTCGTGGATTTCCCTACCCTGTGGGAGGGCCGTGAGGTCTACCTCTGCTGGAAGCTCGGCGAGCCTCACGTCGGGTACTGGCACGAGATCGAAGCGGGCTTCGCCGGCCGCCGTTCGCTCGAGCTCGAGCCCGAGGCCTGAGCCGGCAAATTGCGCTTCTCCTACTATCAGCGCCTCACGCCGCGGCAGAAAAGAATCTACGACGAGAGCGACGCCACCTCCGAGGTTCCGCTCCACCGGCCGGAGCCCCATCGCGAGCGGGTCGAAGCTCTGGACAGGGCTCTCGCGAGCGGGAGCGCCTCCGCGACGGAGCTCGCGGCCCAGGCCTTGATGGACGGGCTCACCGTGGCTTTCGGCGTTGCCGCTCTTCGCGTGGGGGTCGCCGAGCGGCGGCCATCGTGGCAGACGGGCGAGCTTCACGGTCTCTATCAGGCCGACGAGAAAGGCCGCTTCCGGGTCTCACTCTGGATGCGGACGGCGCAGCGGGCGCAAGTGGTCAAATTCAAGACGTTTCTCCGCACCTTCCTCCACGAGCTCTGCCACCACCTGGACTACCAGCGATTCCGGCTCGCCGATTCCTTCCATACGGAAGGGTTCTATCGGCGCGAATCGAGCCTGCTGAGGCAGCTCTATCGAGAGTCCGGACCCGCCGGATCCGAAGGAAGGGCGAAGGCCGGCAAAGCCGGCCGGTTGCGAAGGTCTTCCGCGAGTGTGTAAACTACGAGGTTTGAGCCCCGCCCTACGCTTCGAGCAATCGCCAACAATTCGCCGACAATTGGCCAACAATTCGCCGAAAAATTTAGGAGGAATCGAAGAATGAAAAATCTGATGCTAATCGCACCCCTCGCGCTCTCTCTTCTCCTCGCCGCTTGCGGCGGCGGAGGAGGCAGCGACCACGCCGCAAGCTCCGGCACACCGGCCCCGACACCGAGCGCACCCGCCGTCGACCCCGCCAAGGCGGGTAAGGTCGCAGGAAAGGTCACGCTCGAAGGCGCGGCGCCGAAGGCGGAGCCGATACAGATGGCCGCGGACCCGAACTGTGCCAAGATGCACTCGGCCCCGGTCACGACCGAGTTCGTGGTGGTGGGCGAAGGCGGTGCTCTCGCCAACAGCTTCGTTTACTTGAAGAGCGGCGTCCAGGGCGACTTTCCGCCCCCGGAAGAGCCCGTGGTGCTCGACCAGCAGGGCTGCACGTACCACCCCCACGTGATGGGAATCCAGGTGGGCCAGCCTCTCGAGATCGTGAACAGCGACGAGACGCTCCATAACATCCATGCGATGCCGAAGAACAACAAGGAGTTCAACATCGGCCAGCCGGTGAAGAACCTAAAGACCCAGAGGACGTTCGACGCTCCCGAGGTGATGGTTCCCTTCAAATGCGACGTCCACAAATGGATGAACAGCTACGCTGGCGTCCTCGAGCATCCGTTCTTCGCCGTGACCGGCGCGGACGGAACCTTTACCATCGACGGCGTTGCCCCCGGAACCTACACCGTCGAAGTCTGGCACGAGCGGCTGGGCACGAAGGAGATGACCGTCACCGTCGCCGAGACGGCCACGGCGGAAGCCAACTTCTCCTTGGCCGCTCAGTAGGCGTCTTTCTACTCTCGAGAGCCCTTTCCGGCGGAAGCCGGGAAGGGCTTTTCGTTTCAGTAATTTCCCGCGCACCGGGCCTCCGGGTGTAGCATGACGCCCATGAAACCGACGAAACCCATGGAACGAAGGGTTTTTCTCGAGGGCGTCGTGGGTGCCTCCGCCCTGGCGCTCGCCGGGATTTCGCGGAGTGCCTCTGCCGCGGTCGAGATCGATCGCAACGAGCTACTCGACCTCGCGACTGCGCTCTGTCGGATCCCGAGCTTCACCACCGAGGAGAGCGAATGCGCGCGGTTCCTGCACGGTCATTTCCAGAAGCTCGGTTTCGAATCCGAGCTCCAGGAGGTGGACCCTGGCCGGCTCCAGTGCATCGCGCGGATTCGCGGCGCAGGCGGCGGCGAGAGCATGATGCTGAACGGCCACATCGACATCGATCCGCTTCCGAGCGATCTTGCCCGCGATCCGTTCAAGCCCGCGGCCGAGGGAAACATGTTCTTCGGGGCCGGTATCGGAAACATGAAGGGCGGGGTGGCGTCGATGATCGCCGCGGCGACAGCGGCGAAGAGGGCCGGGTTTCCCCGACAGGGCGAGCTGATCCTCGCCTGCGTCGTCGGAGAGCTGCAGGGAGGCGCCGGCACCGCTCACCTGCTGCGCTCGGGCGTAAAGACCGACGCGGCGATCGTGACCGAGCCGCACGGCGCCGGAAACGTGCTCACCAAGCACGCGGGGGTGATGCAGCTCGCAGTCCACGTCCTCGGTCGCACCGCTCACATCTCGAGGAAGGAACAGGGTGTGAACGCCATATTGAAGGCGGGCAAAGTGGCCCAGACCCTCGAGACCCTGGAGCTCGAGGGCAAGCCCGACCCCGACCTTCCCGCTCTTCCCCTCCTGAACGTCGGGAGCATCATCGGTGGCCGTGGCCGAAAGGTCGAGCTCCGAGGACCGAACATCGTTCCCGATTTCGCGACGCTCTACGTGGACATCCGCTTCACCGAGGGCATGACCCCGGAAACGGTCGTCGCCGACTTGAAGCGCGCGCTCGATGGGCTCGCGCGCGAGGACCGGGACCTGAAGTACGAGATCGAGTTTCCGATGAAGCCCGAGCGCCGGTGCCTGAGAGAGGTCATGATGCCGTTCTCGGTCTCCCCCGAAAGCCCCTTCGTCCAGCGAGTCGCGAAGCACGTGGCGGCGGTCAGTGGCTCGGCTCCGAAGGTCGGCGTCTCCCTTCCGAGCGGGTACTCGGGAAACGACACCTCTCACCTGAAAGCGGCAGGCATTCCCTGTTGCCTCTACGGTCCCGCGGGGGCTCCCGACGGTCCCGAGCGGTACCTCTGGGCGTCGATCGACGAGATGATGACCTGCGCGCGGGTATACGGCTCCTTGATCGCGGAGCTCTAGTCTGTCTAGTCGTTGAAGTCCTGGGTGATCACTCGCTCGGGCTCGAGGACCACGAGGAGTGCCGGGACGTCGCGAAGGCTGTCGTAGTAGCTCCGCGCCTCCTCCTCGGTGTCGTAGTAACGGCGGACGATACGCCACCTCATCTCGTCCCCGGCGTCTTCGATGAGGCCCGCTCGGCCGTGAAAGAGGACGGTCCGGACGTCATCGCGGCCGCCGTCGACGCAGACGGAGATCCGCGGATCCCGCTGGATGTTTCGGTGCTTCGCGGTGCCGGCAATGATGCCGAAGTAGAGAAGGCGGTCCTCGTAGAGGTACCAGACCGGACTCAGTTGGGGTGCGCCGTTTCGTGAGAGGGTGCCGACGATTGCGTGCAACGGTCGACTGAGGAAAACTTCGATCTCGTCATTCGTCATTGTCGTCCTTGCCGACATGGGGACGAGTATACCGCCCGGGGTCGGTTGGGATACCCTATTGTCCGGGTTGGGGGACCCAGTTTCCATGATTCCGACTCGTCTCGGGCGCTACGAAATTCTCGCCGAGCTGGGGCGGGGTGCCATGGGAAAGGTCTACCGAGCGCGAGACCCGATCGTGGGCCGGGAAGTCGCGATCAAGACCCTGAACCTCGACGAGTTCCCCAAGCGGCAGCAGGAGGAGATCCTGGGCCGCTTCCGCCGCGAGGCCCAGGCTGCCGGCAAGCTGAACCACCCCAACATCGTCACCATCTTCGACGTGGGCGACAGCTTCTTCGTGATGGAGCTGGTCAAGGGCGAGACGCTCCAGGCGCACGTCGCCGGCAAGAGTCCCTTGCCGCTCGACGAGACCCTCGGCATCGTCGCGCCCATCGCCGCCGCTCTCGATTACGCGCATCAGCGCGGTGTCGTCCACCGGGACGTGAAGCCTGCCAACATCATGCTGGCGGATCGAGGCGTTCCGAAGCTGATGGACTTCGGACTCGCTCATCTCGACACCACGGTGCTCACCCGTGCCGGACAGTCCCTCGGGTCGCCCGCCTACATGGCTCCGGAGCAGATCCAGGGGTTCGAGCCCACTCCAAAGGCCGATCTCTACGCCCTCGCCGTCGTGACTTACGAGATGCTCACCGGAGCTCGGCCCTTCGCGGGGAAGAACATCACGACGCTCCTTCACCAGGTGGTGCACGAATCTCCATTGCCGCCCCGACACTTCAACGCCGCTCTCCCGCTGCGCTACGACGAGCTCTTCGAACGGGCGCTCTCGAAGCTTCCGGAAGAGCGATTCTGCGATGCCGCCGGCTTCGTCACCGAGCTCAACTTGAAGGAGCTCGAAGCGATCGTCGCCCTCATGGACGCGCCGGAGCCGCAGCCGAGGCGCTCCTCGGTTGCCGTCGTGGAGGGATTCGCAGAACTGGAGACTTCCATTCGAACGGCGCTGCGGCCGAGCGCAAGCACTACCGAGCGCCGCCCGAATCCGAGAGCCGGATCGCCGCAGCGTGACCGCCTGCCGTTTGTGCTCGGGATAGGGGCGGCGCTTTTACTCGCGGTCGGAGCGGTGCTTTTCTGGGCTACGAAGGCTTCCATTCCTCTACAGGTCGATAGCTCCCCCTCGGGCGCGACCGTATGGCTCGACGGCGTTCAGGTCGGAACCACGCCATTAACCCTGAACGGCATCGCTCGGGGGGACCACGAGGTCGCGGTCGTCAAGGAGGGATTCGTGCGGGCCACGGAGGTCGTGAGGCCCGCGCCCGGCGCGAAGCCCCTGGTCTTCGCCCTTCAGCCGGCCCGGGCGCTCCTCTCGATCACCAGCACGCCGTCTCTCGCCGCGGTTCTCGTCGACGGCAAGGAGGTCGGTCGCACTCCTCTCGCGGAGCTCGCCCTCGAGGAAGGCATCCACCAGGTCGAAGTCCGCCACCGAGGGCACGAGTCATTCCGCACCCGGATCGACGCCCGTTTCGGGGAGAGCCTCCAATACGTGGCTCGGTTGAATCCGGTCGCCGCGCCCAGGCCCGCGGTCAAGACGCCCGAGAGCGCGCCCCTTCCGAGGGTCGCGGAGCTCGGGGACCCAGGCGTCAGCCCGCCGAGGAAGATCTCCGGCGAGTTCGCTCGCTACCCCGAAGCCGCTCGCAAGCGCAAGGTGAGCGGGATCGTGACCGTCTCGATGGTGATCTCCGAGACCGGTATCCCCGAAGAGCTCCAGGTAGTCGAATCCGGGGGCCCGACCCTCGACGAAGCCGTTCTGAAAGCGGTTTCCGAGTGGCGCTTCGAGCCGCCTTCACGCGACGGCCGTCCCGTGCGCCTCCGCTACCGAATCCGCCAGCACTTTCGCCTAGACTAGCGTGGAACGTTGTCGATCAGGCGCTCGATCTCCTTCCGGCGCGGTGAGGAAGGCCAGAGCTCGAGGTAGCGACGGTAGCGGGGCCGGGCTTCGTCCTCACGGCCGAGCTTCCACAGGGCGTCGGCGAGGTTCAGATGGACGACGGCGCGGCCGGGGTCGAGGGCGATGGTTTTCTCGAACCATTCGAGTGAATCTTCGAAGCGGCCCAGCCGATAGAGAACGAACCCGTAGTTGTTGACGATCGTCGGGTTCGCCGGATTCAGCCGGACCGCCTCGTCGAGCTCTCGAAGCGCGAGCTCATGACGCTCCTCCCGGAAGTACTGCAGCCCCAGCGCGTGGTGGCGGTTCGCCTGTGCGAGCCTCTCCTCGTGGGAGAGCTCGGCAATCTCGACTGGGCCCGAGCTTCGGAGCTCTTCGACTTGCTTTCGAAGCTCCAGGTTTCGCTCCAGCTTGGAGGTGAGCTCTCTTTGGAGACTCTCGAGCTCGGCGCTCACCGCCATGGCCTCACGGTCGAGCGCCTGGCTCATCTGCGACAGGTTCTCGAGCTCGAGCGAGAACACGAACTCTCCCCCCTCGCTTCCCTCGAGGTTGCCGAAAGCCGGCGTCTGGCTCGAGAACTTCGACACGATGGGCGCGGCGAATGCCCCGAGCTCAGTCGCGGTGAGAACGCCATTTCCGTCGAGGTCAGCGAGCCCCTGTAGACCCTGGAGAAGCGTCCAGGTGAAGATGGAATGACCCGCGGGCCCGTTGTCGGCGACGATCTCGTCAGCCCCGCCCGCGGTCAGAATTTGCCGGGCCCGCCGGTGGGTGACCTCCTCCGCGTAGCTTCCGCCGCCGCCACGAGTCAGCGCGAGGCCGCTGTAACAGGAGTCCATGACGAAGTAGACGTGCTTCGCCGGGATGAGCTCCGAGAAGTCCTTGAGCTCGGTCATGCTGATGGAGCGCACAGGATAAGAGTCGAGCTCCGCGTCCGCCGGGATGATGTACCCGAGCTCCTTGCCGGAGGGGAGCTTCCTCGTCGCGCCGTGTCCGGCGAAGAAGACCAGCACCCGGTCGTCCGGACCGACACGGCGGGCGTCGGCAAGAGTCCCTCCGAGAGCCTCGACGATCCGCTCCCGTGTCGCTTCGCGGTCGATGAGCCGAATCACGTTCTCCCGAGCAAATCCGAAGTGCTCGACGAGGGTGGATTCGATCGTGGTGGCGTCGTTGACGGCGTACTGGAGTCTCGGCCAGCTCTGGTAGTCGTTGATGCCGACGATGAGGGCGAAGCTCTTTTCGTAGTAGCCCGGTCGAACGGTCTCGTCCCCGGCTCCGGAGCCGAGGGAGCGGGGTCGTTCGAGCCCGGTAATCGCCTTGGGCGCCGGCGCGGGCGTCCCCTCGAGCGTTGCGAACGAGTATCCCCGCGCCGTGAGAGCGTCGAGGATACCCGGAAGCGCCGCGACCGTCTGCTTGTGGACGTCATGGAACAACAGGATCCCTCGCTCCGCTTTCTCGACCCGCTCGACGACGCGCTCCACGATGGACTCGGGGACCGGGTCACCCCAGTCCCAGGAGTCGATGTTCCAGAGCACGGATGTGATTCCCTTGTCCGCGAGCTCCTCGGTGAGCTCCAGGGTCGTATCCCCGTAGGGCGGACGGAAGAAGCTCGCCGAGCTCCCGGAGATCTTCTCGATCAGCTGGTTCGTAAGGGCGACTTCCTGCTGGCGCTCTTCGTCGTCCAGCTTCGGCATCTGCCTGTGCGAGAACGAATGGTTCACGAGGAAGTGCCCCGCCTCGTGAGTCAGTCGGCTGCTGGTGCTCGCCCGGGTCCAGGTGACGGTGCCGTCCGCCGCGACACTCCCGAGGTTTCGTCCGACGGCGAAAAAGTACGCGCTGACGCCGTGCTCCTCCAGAATCTTCAGGATGGCGCCGGTATGCTTCGAGTGAGGACCGTCGTCGAACGTGAGGACGAGGTGTTTTTTCGGGAGCTGGTAGCCGAAGACCGCGTTCTCACCGTAAGGCGAGCCCCCACGCGACCCGGGCTCGCGCGTGAGAGGGAAGTCGCGCAGAACGACGTCGGAGTCGATGGCTCGCCGAAGCCCGGCGATGTAACGTTTCCACTGCTCGCGGGCCGAAGCACCGCGTGACAGACCAACTTCGTCGTCGAGCGCCTCGCGGGTGCGTGTGAGCTCGTCGTTCCATCGCCGAAGCGCCGCGAGCGCCTCATCGGCTCCTCGCGCGGAGTTGGTTCCAACCGCGGCTTCGATCAGGTCTCCGAATGCAAGTCGGTCCAGGGGCTCGAGGTCGTCTCGCCCCAGCGTGTCGGTGAGAGCGGCAGCGACCTCCGAGTCGCTCCCGATTCTCACTTCGAGATCGTGGAGAAGCGTCTCCTTCTCGTGGTACAGACGGCGGGCGGCGGACTCGAGCGCGTCGCGCCGTGCCGGGTCGCCCGTCTCCGCGTCGTCGAGGACGACGAGAATCGTCCGGTAGAGCCGGAGCGCGCGGTCGAGATCGGCCGCGGGACGGGTCTGCGCCCAGGCGAAGCTCGCAGCACCCGCAAGCAGAACGAAGGCGACGAAAGGGGATGCCTTCAAGAGAAACCTCCGAAGTTTTTCGAGGATTCTCTAAAGCATAGCAGACCCCGGGGTTCCCCGGGCCGTCGTCAACGCCTCGGCCGTCATCAGCACCAGGAATATCCAGAGCACATCCGCGGCTCCCAGGTGAACGAGCTGCATCCAGACCGGCGCCTTGAGGAAGACGTTGACGGCCCCGAGAAGAAGCTGAGCCGCGAAGACCGCGAGGGCCGTAAGGCCGTGGCGACGCGCTCTCTCTCCGACTCTGGGCCGGAGCCGGAGCACGACTGCGGCGACGACGGCGAAGGCGAGGAGGGCCGTCGTCGGATGGTAGAAGCGCGAGGCCACCAGCTTCGCGACCAGGCGCGAGTCCGCGGGAGCGATGCCCTCGGTGAAGACCAGGGTGTCGCCGAGCGCGGTGACGGCTCCGCTCGCGCCGACGACGAGTACGGCGAGAAGCGCGCACAGCGAGGGTGCCGCGGCCCCGGAAGAGGGGCTTCGCTCGAGCGCCCCGTCCTTATCCGCGAGCCACGCGGTAAGGGTCATCGCCGCCAGGAGAAGGAACGTGTTCACCAGGTGGAAGGCCATCACGTAGACTCTCGCCTCGGAAACGTTCGAGGCCACCCATTCGAACCGGACCAGTCCCGCCCCGATGAGCGCTTCCGCGACGACCAGGAGAAGCGAGACGACGGCGAGTCGCCGCGCGGGGTGGCCCGAAGGAAGAACCCGGAAGAGAGAGACGGTGAAGGCGACGACCAGGATTCCCAGCAGGCCGCTCGACAGACGATGGCTGAGCTCGATCAGGGTCTCGACGGTCGGCTCCCTCGGGATGACGACACCGTTACAGAGGGGCCAGTGGCTTCCACATCCCGCGCCGGCGCCGGTGGCACGGACCAAGGCGCCCCAAAGGATGACGAGAACGGTGTAACCGAGGAGCCACCAGGCGGCGGTGGCGAGAAACCTACTTGGCCGGGCTCTCGGTTCCGAGGGCGCCTCCCGATTTTCGGCGCTTCCAATACCACGATCCAGCGATCGAGCCGAATACGACGTAAGGCATCGCCAGGAGGAACAAGATCGCGCGGTTGAAGCCGGCCGCCAGCCGGCCTCCGTCTTGCTCGAGCGCGGCGCGGCACATCGCGCACTGCGCCGACGCGGTCTCGACGTAGCCGAACGCCAGGAGGAGCGCCGCGGCCAGCGTCAAGGCTGCGATTTTCTTCGAGCTCATCGGAACAAACGGTGCTCGAGAATCTGCGTCCCGTCGTAGGCCGGAACCACGAACATCAGGACGCTGGTCACGAAAATTCCGACGAGGACGATGAGAATCAGGTTTCGGTTCTCGAACCTCAGGTGCATGTAGAAGAAGATGATCAGGCTCGCTTTGAGAGAGGAGCCAAGGAGGAGCAGGGTCGCTTGCGAAGCCTTTCCCAGCTGCGATTCGCCGATGAAGATCATCGTAACGGTGAGCACCAGGAGCACGATCCACAAGAGCCAGTAACCCTTGTAGCCGTGGCCTCCCGCCGATTCCGCGTGTGTCGACATTGTTTCTTCGCTCCTTGACCTACACCAGCCTACACAAGGTAGAACAGCGCGAACACGAACACCCACACCAGGTCGACGAAGTGCCAGTACAGGCCCGCGTTCTCGACCCCTTGAACCGAGTACTTCCCCAGCGCCGACCGGATGGCCACAATCAAGAGGATGGTGACCCCGGTGGTCACATGCATCCCGTGAAAGCCGGTGATGATGAAAAACGAGGCGCTGAACTGGGGCACACCCCAGGGGTTACTCGTGAGGCGCGCGCCCTCGTGGATGAAGTGGGACCACTCGTAGACCTGCATTCCCAGAAAGGAGAGGCCTCCGAGGATGGTCAGCCACAGGAACAACGTCACGTGCTTCTTGTTTCCCGCCATCGCCGCGGCCACGCCGCAGGCCATGGTAGCGCTCGAGGTGATGAGGGTGAACGTCATCAAGGTGATGTAGTTCATGTTGAAAGCGAGGGACTGCTCCGGCCAGGTCGGGCTCGCGACCCGCACGACCCCGTAGCCCACGAGGAGACCGGCGAAAAGCAAGGCATCGGTGATGATGAAGATCCACATCATCAACTTCTGCCACGAGACCCCGAAGGGACTCGCGGTGCCGGTCCAGGGCGAGGTCATCGCCGCGGCGGTGTTACTCATTCTTCCTCCTACAAATAGAACAGCACGACAATCAGGTAGAGCCAGAGGCCGTCGACGAAATGCCAATAGGTAGCGGCGACCGAGGGCGAGCTCGACTCGCCCGGGGTCAAGCGGTATCGGAGCGCGAGCGCGAGCACGTAGAAGAGCGCCACCACTCCGGCGAGGAGGTGCACTCCGTGGACCCCCGTCAACACGTAGAAAAACGAGCTGTGGGGATGGCTCACGAGGTAGATCCCCTGCCGGGAGAGCTCCCGCCAGGCGAAGAGCTGCCCGATGAGGAACCCCGATCCGAGAACGGCGGTGACCAGGAGCCATTTGCGAAAGGTGATGGGCTGCCAGCGGTGGAAGCTCCGGCGGGAGATCTCCATGGTGACGCTGGATAGGAGGAGGATGGCGGTGTTCCACCAGAGGATCGAAGGCACCTCGAGCGGCACCCAGTCTTGTCCCGCGCTCCGCACAATATACGCGCTGGTGAAGGCGGCGAAGAGCATCGTGATCGATCCCATGGCGACCCAGAGCCCGAGCTTCGCGGTCTCGATCCGGTGGGCGCCCTCTCCCCCTTTGCCGTAGTCCCCAAATCCGGGCTCGAGGGCGTCGACGCCGCCTCCAGAGCCGCGCGAGACAGTGGGCTCGGTGAGCGTGGGTGTCATTTCAGAACGCCCCTCCGCCGAAGACCCCGAAAGCCCCGAAGGCGATGAGCGCGAGGAGTAACGGCAGATAGAGGAGAGAGGTAGCGAGGAGCGCCGTAGCTCGCGCTCGGCGGGTGCCGTTTCCGAAACGAACCGCCGATACCAGGAAGGCCACTCCCAGGACCAGAGCGCCCACGGTGTAGACCAGTCCGGCGTCGCCCCAAAGCGAAGGCAGCAGGCTCGTGAGAAGAAGCGCGCCGGTGGCAATCAGGGTCCCCGCAGAAACCGCTCGCGCCGGAAGGGCGCGGTTGCCAACGCGCTCGAAGTCCTCGCGGTATCTAGCGGCGATGGCCCAGGTGTGGGGGAACTGCCAGAAGAAGAGAATGCCGAAGAGACACCACGCCGGCGCCGCGAGCGTACCCGCGGCCGCGGAGTAGCCCATGAGCGTCGGCATCGCGCCGGAGACGGCTCCGGGAAGCGTCGACCAGCTCGAGCGCCGCTTCATCGGAGTGTAAACGAGGACGTAGATCGCGAGCGCGAGAGCGCCGAGGCTTCCGCTCAAAGGACCGCTCTCGGCGAAAAGGAAGACGAGCCCGAGAAGAGACGCGAGCGTCGCGGCGAGGGCCGCCTCGGCGGCGGAGATCCGTCCCGCGGGAATCGGCCTCTGAGCGGTCCGCCGCATGCGGGCGTCCGTCTCGCGTTCCAGGACTTGATTGAATGCATTCGCTCCGGCGACGAGGAGGAGCGTCCCGAGAGTGAACGACAGGAGATGGGCGGGCTCGATGAAAGAAGCTCCGAGACAGTACCCCACGACTCCCGACGCGACGACAGTGAGCGAGAGACGCGCCTTCGTCAGGTCGAGATAGTCCCCGACGGTAGCGAACGCGCCGGGACTGCGGATTTCCTGTCCGACTGGAAGCATCGCCGCGCGCCTATCCTCCCGCGCTCACTTTGGCGGCACTCACTTTGGCCGGGGCCTTCCACTGCGGTGTGTGGTCGGCCTTCTCGTCCGGGTGGTTGTAGTCATAGGGCCACCGGTGAACTTCGGGGATGTCGCCCTCCCAGTTGCCGTGGCCGGGGAGCGGCGGCGTCGACCACTCGAGCCCATTGGACTCCCAGGGATTGGACTCGGTGCAGACCCGGCCCTTGTACATGCTCCAGAAGTAGTTGGCGACGAAGATGAGCTGCGCGCTTCCGAGGACGAAAGCGCAAATCGTGATGAAGGTGTTCACCGGCTGAAGCGGCTTCAAGTATTCATAGGTATTCGGGTCATAGATTCGGCGCATCATGCCCGCGATACCAAGATAGTGCATGGGGAAAAACGTCCCGTAGTAGGCGAGAAACGTCAACCAGAAGTGGACCTTTCCCAGGCCCTCGCTCATGAAGCGGCCATACATCTTCGGAAACCAGTAGTAGACCGCGGCGAGAGCTCCGAAGAGGCCCGCCCCCGCCATGATGAAGTGGAAGTGGGCGACGACGAAGTAGGTGTCGTGGAGCTGGATGTCGGTGGCGTTGGTTCCGAGAAAGACACCGGTAAGCCCGCCGGTCACGAAGAGCGAGACGATGCCGAGCGCGAACAGCATCGGGGTGGTGAAGCGAATCCTCGCCTGCCACAGGGTCGCGAGCCAGTTGAAGGTCTTCACCGCCGACGGGATGGCGATGGCGAGGGTGGTCATGACGAAGACGCTTCCGAGGAACGGGCTCATTCCCGAGAGGAACATGTGATGTCCCCAGACGACGAAGCTCAGCGCTCCGATGGAAACGATGGCGTAGACCATCGACCGGTAGCCGAAGATGGGCCTTCGGCTGAAGGTCGAGAGGATGTCGGAGGCGAAGCCCATGGCGGGGAGCATGATGATGTAGACCTCGGGATGGCCGAGGAACCAGAACAGGTGCTGCCAAAGAAGCGGCGCCCCGCCCTCGTGGGGGAAGAGAGTCTCTCCGATGAAGATCCCCTTCGGCAGGTAGAAGCTCGTTCCCAGCCCACGATCGAAGAGCAAGAGGATGCAGGCGGCGGCGAGAGCGGGGAAGCTCAGGAGTCCGAGAACGCCGACCGTGAATTGCGCCCAGGTGGTGAGCGGGAGCCGCATCATCGACATGCCCTTGGTCCGCAGGCTGAAGATCGTCACCACGAAGTTGAGGCCGCCCATGGTGAACGAGGCGACGAAGAACATCATCCCCACGATCCAGAGGGTTTGACCGGTTCCCGATCCGGGAATCGCGGAGCGAATCGCCGACAGCGGTGGGTTCGCGGTCCAGCCCGAGGCGGAAGCGCCACCCTCGACCAGAAACGAGGTCAAGATGATGATCGCCCCGGGAACCACCGTCCAGAACGAAAGCATGTTGAGGAAGGGAAACGCCATGTCGCGGGCCCCGATCTGGAGCGGGATGAGAAAATTCCCGAAGCCCGAGACCGGTGCTAACGACAGCACGAAGAACACCATGATGGTCCCGTGCATCGTGAACAGCATGATGTAGAACTCGGGGGTCATCACCCCGCTCGCCATTCCCACGGGGAAGAGCTTCTCCACCAGGGGCCACTGCGTCCCCGGCCACCCGAGCTGCAGGCGGACCAGCATCGCGAGAAGCCCGCCCACGAGCGCCATCGACATGGCGAGGGTCAGGTACTGCTTTCCGATCATCTTGTGATCGAAGGTAAAGAGGTAGGTGCTTATAAAGCTCGGCTTGCCATGGCCGTGGCCGTCATGACCGTCGCTCATGCCATCATCTCCTTCAGGGACTCACGGAAGCCGCCGTCGCGGCCGCCTGCTCCGACAGCCAGTTCTGAAAATCACCCTCGCTCATCACGCTGAGGAAGGCGCGCATGCGGTAGTGCCCGAGGCCGCAAAGCTCGGCGCAGGCGATCTCGTACTCCCCCACTTTAATGGGGGTGAACGTGACCGAGGTCGACATGCCGGGGACGAGGTCTTGTTTCACCCGGAAGTTGGGAAGAAAGAACGCGTGCTGGATGTCCTTGGACCGGAGCCGGATGTGGACCGGACGGTTCACCGGCAGGACCAGTTGATTCGTGCGGAAGAAGTCGTCTGCCGAGGCCGCGTCCTCCGGATCGATTCCGAGCGGGTTCTCGAGAGAGTAGAGCTCGGGGCGAAACTCGCCGAATTCTCCATCGGCGCCGGCGTAGCGGAAATCCCACTGGAACTGAGCGCCCACCGCCTCCACCACGAAGGCGTCATCGGGAGGCGCCGCCTGCACCCGGCTCCACAGCACGACACCGGAGAACACGACGGGGAGGAGCACCACCGCCGTCCCAATCGTCCAGACCATCTCCATCTTGTGGCTCTCGTGCCAGTAGCTTCCCTGAGCTCCCTCCCGGTGCCGAAAGCGCCAGATGTAGAGTCCGAGAAAAAACTGCACCAGCACGAAAGCGACACCGGTGATCCCGAGGATGACGTAGTAGAGAGTATCCAGGCCCGATCGATCCGACGCCAGCTCGGGAACCGGGTACTTGAAGAAGAAGAAAACGGAGAGCAGGATGATTGCCCAGATGGCGAGGGCCATGGCCATCCCGTGGTTGACGTAGGGCTTGGCGTTTTGATCTGCCATTAGCGCGTATACCTCATGATATAGGCCGCGACCGCCCGCATCTGGGCCTCGGGATCGCCGCCGAGGACGTCGGGGAGCGGCGTGATACGGGTTCCACCAGCTTGATCCACCGGCCAGAACTGGGGCATCTGGGTCCCCGGAGTGATCGACTGCGGGTCTTTCAGCCAGTCCACGATCCACTCCTCGCGAAGCCTTTCTCCCGACAGTCGGAAGCTCGGCGCGAGTTGTGAGGCTTCCATGCTCCCGGCGGCGGAAGCGATGTGACAGCGCTCGCATTGGAGCCGTACCAGGAGCTGATCTCCGGTTCGAACCAACGCCGGATCCGCGTGATGCTCCGCCGCGGTCTCGAACGGATCGGTCCCTTCCATCGCCATGAATCCCTGCACGAGCTTGTTGGCATCCTCGTCGGCGAAGTGGAAGGTGGGCATTCGGACGTTCAACCAGGACCGGACCGTCGACGGCGCCTTCAAGAAGCTGAAGAGCCAGTCCGCCTGAGCCCGCGCCCCCTGGGTATTGAGGTTCGGCGGCCTCAGACCGGTATCGGCGATGGTCTGATAGATGCCACCCCCGAAGCCGTCGACGATGTGGCAGCCGCGGCAGTTGTACTCGTGAATGAGGCGCCGCGCTCTCTCGCCATAGGCCTCGTTCGCGCTCAGGTTCTTCCTCGCCTCGCGGGGAAGCTCGTCGCGCACTTGCGACAGCACCTGTCGGACGAGAGTATCGACCTCGGCATCGGTGAAGCCGAAGTAACCCATCCGAAGCTTCTCCGGCGGGCTCTTGAGCTTCCCGTTGTCGTAGCTTCGGGGCGCCTCGAGCTTCTGCTCGAGCCAGGCTTTCCGGGTGTGCTCGATATCGACGTAGCCGAAATCGAGCCTGGTCACCATCTTCGAGCCCCAGGTCGAAAGGTCGACTCCGATCTTCTGCGCGTTCTCGAACCCCTCGATGTCGTGGCAGCCGAAGCAGCCATAGCGGAGGATCAACCGCTCTCCGGAGTAAAGGGCCTTATCGTCGCGCGACATCCCCGAGAGACGGGTCTCGGCCTGGGAGAGCGGGAGGCTGGTGCGAAGGAACTCGAGAGTGATCTCGTCGAGGGCGGCGTCGTCGATCTGGGGAACGGGAAGCGCTTCGAACGCCTCGTTCTTGGAGCTCATCAAGAAGGCGGTGATGTCGGCCGCCTCGCGGTCGGTGAGCCTCAAGTCCGGCATGAACGTCTGTTCCCAGTAGTGCTTGGGGTTCTTCACCCAGTTGAAAAGGAACTCCCGATTCACCTTGCTGCCGACGCCCACGAGGCTCGGCCCCTTCCTTCGGTACCAGTCGACATTCTCGAGATCCGTCTCCTCGACGATGTGACAGCCCTGGCAGCCGACGGTCTCGAAGAGCGCCTTTCCGCTCGCGGCGTCACCGCCGGGAACGGGACCGTAGGTCAAGGGCTTGGACTTCGAGAAGACGTAAGAGACGATCGAGGCGACTTCGGTCGCGTTGCGCGCGCCGATCTCGGAGTCGAGGTTGTTCTCGAGGTTCCAGAACCGGGGCATGTAGGTCGCGGTCTTGAAGCTCTTCGGATCCTTCACCCACCGCAGAGCCCAGTCGGTCGTGGTCTTGGAGCCGACGTGCTGGAGATTCGGGCCGACTTTCCGGCGATCCTCGAACCCAGTTGTATTGTGGCAGCTCCAGCATCCGGCCTGCTCGTAGAGGCTCCTCGACTGATTGAAGCTCGAAGCCCCCGGGAGCAGCACCTGGTCTTTATGACACCTCAGACAGCCCGCCTCGGCGTAGCCGTTCGGGTACATCGGCTTGTCCCAGTAGTGATCTTCCTTCCAGCCGTACATCTCCTCCCACTCATGCTGCTGCTCTTCGGTCTTAGGCGTGTGGTCGACCCCGGCGAAGGTGATGGCGCGGCCACGCCCTTCGTGGCAGGAAGTACAGCCGAAGTCGTCGCGGGGGTGAATCGACTCGGGCGCGACGTAGAGCTCGAGGTTCGGATGGGTCCGGAACGGCTGCGGAGCGTCCGCATACGCCGGGTTGTCGATCCCCAGGTGGCAGGTCTGGCAGCGGTCGATCCGCGGAACCTGGATGAAGTTCAGGTCCTCGGTGACGTTTCGCACCAGGACCTGCTGCACCTCGATGTTGGGATCGATGAAGTCCACGACCGGAAGGTTTCGGAAGATATTCGGGAAGTTCACGGCGATGGAATCGGACTTTCGCCTCAGGAGAGCCGCCTCCTGGGTCAGCGCCTCCTTGTTCCCGTTCAGCTCCGTGAATTTCGCTCGAAGCTCCCGAATCTGGCGCTGTTTCTGACTGCGCTCGAACTCGATGGCGAGCCGTAGCTCGCGGGCCCCGAGGAAGTTGGTTTCGAGACCCTGGAACTCGGAGGCGGAGACCCTCTTTCCGAGCGGGGCGCGCGCGCCCTCCTCGTAGTAGAATTTCTCCGAGTCATAGACCGCCTTCAGCTCCCGCTCCCGGATGTCGGAGAGGGTCCATTTCGAGCTCAACTCGAAGACCTCGCTCTCGAGCTTCTGGATCTCCTCCTCCTTCGCCGCGAGCTCCTGGGTAGCCGCCTGAAGGTCGGCCGTAACCCGCTCGAGCTCCCTCCGGTTCACTCGTTTGTCGGCGTCGGCGATCTGCCGCTCGGTGGTCTCGCGCTCCAACTGGAAGAACTGCCGCTGAACGGACTTCCACTCGCGAGAGTAGTCCGCCCATACCATCCAGAGGGTCGTGACGAAAAGCGCTATCGAGCTTACGCCGAAGATGACGTTCAGCCGCGGGATGAAATATGCGTGTCCAGGCTCGGGTTTGGCCACGGTCGACTCCAGCCTTAAAGGCCTAAATGTTGAAAAAGATCTCCGGGAAGGTCACGATGTACTTCAGGTTGAACATCCACCTCAAGTACATCTTGATGGGGAGGCTCAGCATGAGTAAAAAGAGCGAGACTCCCAGGTAATATCGGGCCGGGCCCATCTTTACGTAGTACTTGTTGAAGCTCAGCCATCGCAGGAAGCGAGGAAGCTTCGCCTTGGGCAGGGCCATCAGCACCGGGAGAACGCCAACGTACACGAGGACCAGAATGATGCCGATGAACTCGCGCAAGATCGGGTTTTGGGGTAGCGTCCGCCCGAGGAGCTTCACCCAGAAGAAGTCCGATACATGGACGTTCAGGAGCGGCTCCACGCGGTGCTGGTCCCAATACTCATAAGGACCGAAGAAGTTCCAGTTGGGGCCGCGGAGAAAGGTCCCCGAGACCACCAGCAGCACCCAGAGGACTAGAAACCCGTAGAGGAAGAGTCCGATCTCGACCCGGCGCTCCTTGAACGTGAAGTAGCCGTTGCCCTTGGGGTTGGTGTCGATGAACGGGATCGCCATCAGACCCACGATGATGAGCGTCGGAAAGACGACCCCCGCGAGCCAGGGGTCGAAGTACACCAGCATCTCCTGGAGCCCGAGGAAGTACCACGGCGCTTTCGAGGGGTTCGGGGAGTCCGCGGGATTCGCCGGCTGCTCGATGGGCGCGCGCAGGAGAATCGACCACGCGATGAGCCCGATCGAGAGGAGGATCATGCAGAGGAACTCCACGTAGACCAGGTCGGGCCACACCCACACCTTGTCTTCCTCCTGCTTCTCCATCGGCGGCTCTCCCGCGCTAATCCGCTTGTCGTTCTCGACCCCCTGGTGCATCGCGAACCAGGTGAAGAAACCGACACCGAACAGCACGAAGGTGATGGGGACGTTGTCGGGCTTCGCCACGATGAGGAAGAAGTTCGGATCGAACATGCTGACGAAGTAGAACACCGCCATGATCGAGAAGACCACGATCGCGTTGCGCCTGGACCACACCTTGGGATAGCAGAGCGAAAGGATGAACCCGGCGGTCGCGAGCGTGAACAGCACCGTCGGGCCGGAGAGCCAGTTGATCAGGTTTTTGATCGCTTCCATAAGCCGTATGCCTTTGGGACTTCTTAAGGACCTGAACCCGACGGTTTATAGCGGGCCAGAAATACCGCCGTCCTTGCGCACCCGCCAGAAGTGCACCGCCATCAAGACCGCAGCCGCGAGAGGGAGACCGACGCAGTGAAGGACGTAGAACCGCAGAAGGGTGTTCTCCCCCACGTTTCGCGCCCCGAGGAGAATGAACCGGGCGTCGCTTGCCGAGTTGATGATGTTGATATCGCCGATCTTCAGCGCCGCGGACAGCGGCCCCTCCGTTCCCATCAGCGGCGTCGCTCGAGCCATGTTGGAGCCCACGGTGATCGCCCAGATGGCGAGCTGATCCCAGGGAAGGAGGTAGCCGGTGAACGACAGGAGCAGGGTGAGGACCAGAAGCACGACCCCAACGCCCCAATTGAACTCGCGGGGCGGCTTGTAGGAGCCGGTCATGAAGACCCGGAACATGTGAAGCCAGACGGTGATGACCATCGCGTGAGCGCCCCAACGATGGAGCTCGCGCATGACGCCGAGAGGAACGTGCTCGCCGAGATCGATGATGTCGGCGTAGGCGTACTCGACCGTCGGCCGGTAGTAGAACATCAGGAGAAGGCCGGTGAAGGTGAGCACCAGAAACAGGAAGAACGTGACCCCGCCCATGCACCAGGTGTAGCGGAGCTTGATGCCCGCTTTGCGCGACTTCACCGGATGGAGGTGGAGAAAGACGTTCGACATCACCACCAGCACCCGGTTCCGGTTGCTCGTGACCGCGCCGTGGCGGAAGATCGCCTTCCACACTTGGGTCTCGGTGAGGGCGTTCCATCCGCTACTGAATGCGTTCATCAGCTTTTGCACTGATTTTCGACTCCTAAACAAGAAACAAAAGTGCCATCAGCTCAGGCTCAAGAAGGATTCAGGGTCGTTCCACTGCCCGGCTTCCTGCTTGAAGAGCCGGCCTTTGTCGATGAGCACCTGGCCGTCATCCGAAAGCGATATCTTTACGCGCTCCAGGGGACGCGGAGCCGGTCCCTCGAAATTGATCCCGCTCATGTAGAAACCGCTCCCGTGGCACGGGCACTTGAACTTGTTCTCGGCGGAAAGCCAGTTGGGGGTGCAGCCGAGGTGGGTGCAGATCGCGGAAATCGCGTACATGCCCTCCTCGTTGCGTACCACCCAGACGCGGAACTTCTCCTTGAACCGCTCGTCGACGGCGCCGACGGCAAAGTCGGTGGGAAGGCCCACCTTGAACGTGGAGGGCGGCTCGGTGAGGACGTTCGGGAACATGAACCGGCCCATCGCCGTCAGACCCGCGCCGGCGGAGGCGGCGAAGAACGACCAGGCGAGCGCGAGCCAGTTGAACTCGCGCCTTGTCATCGCCGCCTCGGCCTTCTTGGCTTTCGCCGCGGGCGCGGGAGCGGGGGTCTCGGTGCCGGTTCCACTCGTCTCGGGGACTTTCGTTTCGTCGGCCATGCTTCTACCTAGTGGTAAGGGTCGCTGAATCTTTTGAGCTTTTGCTTTGAAAAAACACTACTGCCCAATGGAAACGGTCGGCGTCGTGTAACGCATACAGCAGCAGAGAGATCGACTGATGCAAACGAGATATTTTAGTCGTCAGGCGCGAGGGGTGTCAAGAACCCCCGCGGCACCACCCGCGACACCGGCCGAAGTCAAATTTCCGCAGCGGGATCGGGCCAGCCAGGTCGCCCAGCCATTTACAGACATGACCGCCATCACCTCGACGCGCCCCGCGCGTTTGCCACCTTCAGCGCGCCCGCGATTCCGACCACCATTACAATCCGCCCATACAATCCAAGGAGCGAAATCACTCGTTGAGCGGAGTAGAGAGGCACCCGCATTCAGGGCGCGATGATGGACAGAATCGTATGCGTGATGACCGGCTCGTTGTCCTTGTTTGTGTACCACCTTCTTACTCGTGGAAGACGCAGGCCCTGGCCCGAGATCTCCTCGCTCAATACGGCGTACTCGCCGTCCCCTGCCGACTCGTCGTGGTGAAAACGATGGCCGACAAGCGCGCACGTTTCCCGATCCAGGAGGAAATACCACGTATCACCGCCGACGCTTGCGTCGTAGGTGACGCGAAGTTGGTAGACGGGTCTTCCTTCGAAATGCGTCTCCTTCATTCTCGGGTCCAGCCGGGTGCCGGGGTCTCTGAGCTTCATCGGAAGGCCCCAGAGGTACAGATCCCTGTTGCGCCTCGACAAGACCTGCGCGGGCTTCAACCGATAGCGCTCGAGCTCATCGGCCGACAAATTCGTTTTCCCATCAAGGCGCGCGACTGCCATGTCGTTCTCAACCACGAGGGTCAGGGTGCGGCCGCCGACGGAGCTATCCAGCTCGAACCGGCCCCGGGCGTTGTCGAAGCGAAGAACGTTGCGGTGGCCGGTCCCGTGCGGCCGGCTCTCAAACTCAGTGATCTCGAAAGCCCCTCGCTCCCAACGCCCGTGGGGATCGTGGTAGGCGATGGAGCGGTCCAACAACTCCTTCGCGGTAAGTGAGGAGAGCAAGGTGAGGGCTAGGTACGGCATCATCATGGTTTCACCAACCCCGGCGGCGCCCTATGCGCGACGCCCAGCTTTGTTCAGATAACACTCGCGTTCAGTGGCGTGGCCAGCCTGGGGTAAACCGCGGAGCTCAACGAAGGCGTCACCGGTCATTTGGGCTCCTTCGGCTGACGAAAAGGGCCACGTCCACTCCAACGCCAAGTTGGACGGCGTCTCACCGTTTTTTGATCAGCCGCTCGTATTCATCGTGCGAACCGACCCAGAACCAAACCACTTCATCACCTTCGACCGTGCCGAGGGCACGGTAGTCTCGCGTGATCCGCGCAGAATGAACGTTCCCCTGGGTTTGGACCTTCTTGAACCTGAGCCCGGGGTGACTTGGATTCTCCCGAAATCGCGCATACGCCTGCCGAGTTTGTTCCTGTATCTCAGGTGGCAAATCATGAAAGGCCTCGCGAAAGCGCCGAGTGGTTGAAGATTTCAAAGCTTGTCGGGGTCCAGCACTTTTGTCTCGCCGCGCCGGTGCTCAGCGAGAGCCTCCTCAGCGAGACGGGCAAGAGCATCGCCAGACTCCGCGAACAACTCCGACCAACGGCGCTCGGATTCAAGCTCGCTCAGCAGCCATCGCGCCAGCTCATCCTGGGCGTCAGCGGGAAGTTCGGAAACCCGCGTGAATGCTTCCTCAAGAAGTCGCGTCATGTTCGCCTCTCCTCCCTATGGTAGTGCAGGAACGCTGATAGCGGCGAATCGACGTTCAACTACAATTCGGAGGTTCCATGAAACGCCAGCCTTATAGTTCTGATGGTTCGCAGGGAATGCCGTGTATCCGGGACGGTGCGCGCGGAGGTCGGGTTTCAAATCGCGGTGCACTATGGGTTTGCTTCTGAAGAACCAAATAGGACCTCGGATGCTATCTTGCGCGTGGAGGCTGTATAGATCAATAAGGCCCTGAAAAACCCCTCGCCTATTGTGAAGCTCTCTCCTATCGGCATCAATTGGGGCGGTCGAGCGGGCTTCTTACACCACGACCGCCTCGGTTCAAGACGTGGCAGTCGATCAATCGTCATGCTCACGTACCGCCCCTTAGCTTAGCTGTTAGCGCCCTTCGAGCGCCGCGAGCGCCAACTTTCTGATCGCGAGATTCGGATCGCTCGACGCGATACTTCGCAACCGCGCGTCCACGGTCCCGCTCGGGACGAGGGCTGAAGCCCTTATGGCGCTCTCCATCGCGAGAAGCTTTCGGGCGTCGTCGATCTCCGTGAGACCGTCGAGGTACTCCCGGTCGAGCATCAAGAGAAGCTGAGTTTCGCCCGAGGCGTCTCCGAGCTGGGCGAGGGCGACGGCCGCGTTCCAGGAGACGTCTCGATCGGGATCCCCGAGCGCGACCTCGAGCCGTGGAATCGCGCGCTCGTCCCCGAGGGTCCCGGCGGCGTAGACCGCCATCTTGCGCACTCCAGGGTCGTCGTCGCCGAATCTTTCGAGGAGCGGCTCGACCGCGCTCGGGTCGCGCAGGTTCCCGAGGGCCCAGCTCGCATAGAGGCGCGTGGTTGCGTCCGGGTCGTCGAGCGCCGAGATGAGGGTCGGGGTCGCGGTTCGGTCGCCGAGATGTCCGAGAGAAAGCGCGAGATAGTGCCGCACCCTGGGGTCGTCGTCGAGAGACTCTTCGAAGGTATCGATCATCTCCGGAACGAGTCCCTCCATGCGTTTCTTCTCGGAGTCCATGTTGATGATCTTCGAGAGCTCGAACGCCGCCTGCCATCGCCGGTTGGCGCTTCCCATGCGGATCTCGCGGAGATAGTCGACGCCCGTCTTCTCGTCGGAGACGAGCCAGGCGAAGAAGAAGAAAACGAAGGCGCAGGCGGCGACGACGACCGCGGGGACGAGAAAAAACTGGACAAGAGTACGACCGAAGCTCACGTCCTCGAGCACGGCGGGGGAGACGATCTCGGGCGCGTCCGGCGCCGGTTTCAGGGTGCCTTCGTCGCTCATGAGGGGGCCATCTTAACCCAGTGCCCGGTTCCCGCTGATTATTCCGATCTCTTGATCCTTGTACTGGAGCTGGTAAAGCCGGTAGTAGATTCCCCGCCGCGCCAGGAGCTCCTGGTGGTTGCCGACTTCGCGCACGCGCCCCTTGTGCATCACCACGATGCGGTCCGCCTTCTGGATGGTCGACAGCCGGTGGGCGATGACCAGGCTGGTTCGGTTCTCGAGGAGGCGCTCGAGGGCTTCGCGGATCAGGATTTCGGTATGGGTATCGACGTTGGACGTGGCCTCGTCGAGAATGAGGATCCTGGGGTCGTGCACCAGCGCGCGGGCGAAGCTCACGAGCTGCTTCTGCCCGGACGAGAGGGAGGAGCCGCGCTCCTTTACTTCCTCCTCGAGTCCACGCGGAAGACTGGCGACGAAGCCGTCGAGGTGCACCGCCGCCGCGGCCTCCGCCACTTGCTGGTCGGTGATTTCACGATCTCCGAGGCGGATGTTGGAGGCGATGGTCCCGGAGAAGAGGTGCACGTCCTGCAGAACCATTCCGAACCGGCGCCGGAGCTCCTGGAGGTTCCACTCCCGCACGTCCACTCCGTCGACGAGCACCCGGCCGCGCTGAACGTCGTAGAAGCGGAGGAGAAGGCTCGTGAGCGTGGTCTTCCCTGCTCCGGTGTGCCCGACCACCGCCACCGTCTCGCCCGGCCGCACCTCGAGGTCCAGGTCCTCGAGGACCCAGTCCTCGTTCTGATAGGCGAACCAGACGTTCTCGAACCGGATCGAGCTCCGGCCCTCCGCTCGCGTCACCGGCACCGGCGGTGAGGCTACAGACACCTCGGTATCGAGGAGCTTGAAGATCCGCTCCGAGGAAGCCATGGCACCCTGGAGGATGTTGAACTTTTCCGAGAGGTCGCTGATCGGCCGGAAGAATTTCTCGGAGTACTGGATGAAGGCCACGAGCCCCCCTAGAGTGAGGCCAGTGAGGCCCCCGAGAAGCGAGAAGCCTCCGTACCAGATGATGAGAGCGACAGCGACAGCGCCCAGAAACTCGATCGCGGGATAGAAGAGCGCGTACTGGAAGACCGACTCCAGGTTCGCGTCCTGATGCTGGCGGTTGAGATCGCTGTACTGGCCGAATTTCCTGGGCTCCTGGCGGAAGAGCTGGACCACCTGCATCCCGACGATGTTCTCCTGGATGAAGGCGTTCAGCATCGCCACCCGGGTCCGGACCTTCCGATAGACCTCGCGCACGCGGCGTTTGAACATCAGGGTGACGGCGAAGAGCGCCGGGAGCACGGTGAAGGTGACGAGCGCGAGCCGCCAGTCGAGATAGATCAGAACCACCATGATGCCGAAGAGCATGAAGACGTCGCCGAAGATGGTGACCACCCCGGAAGTGAAGAGCTCGTTCAGGGCGTCGACGTCGGTCGTGACCCGGGTCACCAGCCTCCCTACGGGGTTCTTGTCGAAAAACGCCGGCTGGAGCCGCTGGAGGTGGGAGAAGATCTCCCGCCTCATGTCGAACATCACGCGCTGGCCCGCCACGTTCATGAGGTAGACCTGGAAGAACGAGATCGCGAACTGCAGGACGAGCGCGAGAACGTAGAGAAGCGCCACGGAGTCGAGCCCCTCGATGTTTCCGCGGGTGATGTAGTCGTCGATCGCGACCTTCGTGAGGTAGGGGCCAACGAGCTTCAGGGCCGATGCGGCGATGACCAGGAGAAGCGAGATAGCGACGGTGAGCTTGTACGGGCCGAGGTAAGCGAGCAGACGCCGCATCAGCCGGCGGTCGTAGATCTTCCCGAGCGCTTCCTCTTCGTGAAACGTTGCACTCATATGCGCGAAAGCTCCTCCTCGAGGAGCTGCTTCCTGTGGAGGCTCGCGTAGAGACCGTCCTCGGCCAGGAGGGTCTCGTGGTTTCCGCGCTCCACGATGCGTCCGTTCTCGAGAACGCAGATCAGGTCCGCCCCTTTCACCGTGCTGATGCGATGCGAGACCAGGAGCGTCGTGCGCTTCCTGAAGACCCCCGAGAGCTCGTTCAAGATCCGCTCCTCGGTCTCGGTGTCGACGGAGGAGAGCACGTCGTCGAGGATCAGGATCGGAGGCTCGACGATGACCGCGCGGGCAATCGTCGCCCGTTGCCTTTGGCCTCCCGAAAGCGTGATTCCGCGCTCGCCCACCATGGTCTGGTAGCCGTTCGGGAAGGAGGCGATGTCGGTATCGAGCCCCGCCCGCTTTGCCGCCTCTTGCACGTCAGCATCCGAGGCGGAGGGCTTCGCGAAAGCGATGTTGTCGCGAATCGTCTCCGAGAACAGGAAGCTCTCCTGGGGAACGTACGCCACCGACGAACGCAGAATCTCGAGAGGAAGCGTCCGGACGTCGCGGCCGTCCACGAGCACCTGGCCCTCGGTCGCGTCGTAGAGCCGGGGGACGAGCCTTGTGAGTGTCGTCTTCCCCGAGCCCGTTCGCCCGACGAACGCCACCGTTTGACCGGGCTCGATTACGAGGTCGACGTCCGCGAGGACTTCGGCGGCGCCGGCGTTTCCATTCGGGCCCGCGTTCCGGCCCTCGTACCGAAACGACACGCCACGGAACTCGATACGGCCCGAGAGCGCTTGAGCCGGAGCATCGGGCCCATCCACGATCTCGGGCTCGGAGTCGAGAATCGCGGCGAGCCTTTTCATCGAGGCCGCGCCCCGCTGGTAGATGTTCACCACCCAGCCGAAGGCGATCATGGGCCAGGTCAGCATCTCGAGGTAGGCGAAGAACGCGACGAGCTGACCGAGCGTGATCTCCTGGCGAATCACCATGCGGCCGCCCCACCAGAGGACGACGGCGCTTCCGAGCCCGATGATGGCGGCAAGAAGAGGGTAGAAAGCGCCCCAGATCTTCACCAGCCCCATGTTGCTTTGAAGGTAGCTCTCGTTTTCCTGCTCGAACTTGAGCCGTTGAGCGTCCTCCTGGGCGTAGGCCTTCACCACCCGCATCCCCGAGATGTTCTCCTGCGCGAAGGCGGAGATGTCGCTCATCTTCTCCTGGATGGTCTCGAATCGCTTGTGAATGACGGCCCCGAACTCTTTTACCGCGATCGACACCACGGGCATGATGGCGAAGGAGACGAGGGTGAGCTCCCAGCTGATGGCGAGCATGAACACCAGGGCGCCGACGGTGATGAGGACCGTCTCCGCGGGATACATGATCCCCGGCCCGAGCACCATCCTCACCGCGCCGATGTCGTTCGAAGCCCGGGACATCAGATCCCCCGTGCGCCAGCGCTGGTAGAAGGAGGGGCTCATCTTCTGGAGCCGCGCGAAAAAGTCGTTGCGCAGGTCGTACTCCACGAACCGGGAGACACCGATCAGGAGCTTTCTCATCCAGAACCGGAAGAACCCTTCGACGGCGGCGATACCGATGATGAGAGAGCCGTAGAACGCGAGCTTTGAGACCGTGACCCCGAGCGTGAGGTCGTCGACGGTGCGCTCGAGAACGAGCGGGACGAGGACGGAGGCCGCCTTGGCCACCACCAGGGCCGCCATTCCCAGGAGCATCGGCCGGGGATAGCGGAGGACGTACGGAAGGAGTCTCTTGAGCTCTTTCATCCCGCGGAAATCGCAGTATAACTTAGCGCCCGCTTTCGATGAGTCGGGCTTTCTCGTCGACCAGGCTCTGGTACGAGACATCCCCGAGGCTTCGGAAAAGAGCGAGCGCCTCGCTGCGCTTTCCCTGCTCTTGCAGAGCCCGCGCGCGGTTATAGACGAGATCGGAGGCGTCGTACGGGGCGACGGGGTCGATCTCCTTCTCCGCTTCGGTGAAGGCGAGAAGCGCTTTTTTGAAGTCCTTTTCCCCGAAGAGACGAAGGCCGCGCTCGAGCGCGGTTTCGCCGGCCCCGGTGGTGCTTCGATGAAAGAGCGGACCTGTCCCGAGCTTGGGTGGAGGATCGACGATCGCCGTTCGAAGCTCGACGAGCTCGGAGGCGACGACCGCCGCGGGCCCGCCCTCGAACGCGACTCCGCCCTCGGCCCAGAGCCGGGCGCCGGGGCAGCGCTCGGCACAGTCGAAGAAGAACGCGGCCCCGCCAGAGACGGCTACGACGCCGAGAGGCTCGTTCTCCTGGGGAGCTCCGAAGACAACGGCGAGAGAGCCGGAGTCGTCCTCGAGAACGAAGTCGAAGTCGTGGAGTCCCTCGTCCGCGTGGAAGGACCTTTGAACGAAGACGCGCTTACCGGCGACCGCGAGGAGCGAGATCCCCTCCTCCCCGCCCGGGGTGCGGCGCACGGACCCATCGAGCGACTTCGCGGTCTCGAGAAGCTTCTCGCCCACTCGCTCGCCCGCGAGTCCGAGGAAGCGGTTCTTCGCGGCATGCGCTCCTTGAAGCCGCGAGAGCTCCTCGAGGAGACTCCACGTGTCCTCCCGGTCCGCCGGGGCGATGCGCTGGGCGGCGCGGTTGAGCTCGGCATAGAGCGAGTCGAGCGGAGCGGGCCCGGCCTCGAGCTTATCGATCGTTTGGATCCAGTCGGTGAACGCGCGCCTTTCGTCGCGCTCCTTGGAAAGACTCACGATCCGCACGCTCGCGTCTTCGGGCCGCGCCTCAGTGGGAAGGCCCGGCTCGTCGATAAACGAAAGGGAGGCCGCGACTCGCGGCCGGATCTCGGCCGAAGCCAGGCCGTCCCCCATCGGAATACGAATCTGGGTCATCCCCCCGCGGGCGACGATCCGGATCTCGCCGCCTTCCATGACGTCCGTGGACTGTGGAAGGAAGTCCTTCCGGGAGACTCGCACTGGCATCGAGAGAAGGCGCGCGATGCGTCTCGCGACCGGGAGGTCGCGTTCGGGAACGAAGGCCGCAACCTCGATCGGGAGCCCGCGCTTCTGCGCGTCCCTCAAGGGAACGGTGAGTCCGTCGAGCTCTTCGCTGCAGCGGCCGCAGCCGTCGAGGGGGAAATACACGACGAGGTTGGTCCCCGCACGGTAGAGCTCTGAAGGAATGAGGGTCCCGCCGTCGGTCGCCGCCTGAAAATCGGGGAAGGCGGAAGAGAGAAGCTCGAGATCGGGGTAGCTCTCCTTCAGCTTCGCGAAGCGTTTTCGATCGAGCCCGGCCTTCAGGGCATTTCGATCGAGAAAGGCTCCGGTCTCGATGAGCTCCCGCTCCAGCTGCAGCCGGTCGCTGCCGGAAGCGAGGTAGGCGTCGAAAAGGAGATCGAGCCGGCTCTCGAGGTCGAGATCCGGGTGCCGTGCCATGAGGAGCGAAAGCCCGGGAGCCACCTCGATGCCGAGAACGCGCCGGTACGCTTTTCGCGAAGCGGGCCATTTGTCCTGAGCGGCGAGGGCGTCGCCAAGCGTGCGAAAGTACCGGGCGCGCCGTTCGCGGTAGCTCTTGCGCGCCTCGAGGATCATGTCCTCGAACAAAAGCCCCCGATCCGGGCGTACCTCGATCTCTTCCTCGGGAACGAACCGTTGGGATCGCGCGATGGCCTCGAGCACTTTCGCCTCGGCGTCGGGAGCTTGCTGCGATTCCAGGAGCCGGACCGCTTCTTGGTGAAGGACGTCTGCCCGCTCCGCGAGAAGAAGTCCCGCGAGGAGCAGGGCCGCACTCAACGGCCGGCTCCCGGCTTCGTGAGCTTCATCAGCCTTTCCGCCGCCGCGTCGAGAGTCTCGATCTTCTTGCAGAACGCGAACCGGATTTTCTGCCGCCCGCCCGCTGAAGGGCCCTGGTAAAAGCTCGAGCCGGGAACCGCGGCGACGCCGATGGACTCGATGAGATGGCGGGCGAAGGCGACGTCGTCGGGAAAGCCGAAGGCGGCGATATCGGTCATGATGTAGTACGCTCCGCGCGGCACGAACGACTGGAATCCCGCGGCGCCAAGGCTTCTAAGAAGCGCATCCCTGCGGTTTTGATAGTCGCGAGCGAGCGTCTCGTAGTAGGAGTCCGGGAGCCCGAGAGCTTCGGCTGCCGCTTCCTGAAGCGGCGCGGCCGCGCCCACCGTGAGGAAATCGTGCACCTTGCGAATGGCGCTCGTGAGCTCCGCCGGTCCGACCGCCCATCCCACCCGCCACCCGGTCACCGAGTAGGTCTTGGAGATGCTGTTGATGGTGACGGTCCACTCCGCCATTCCGTCGAGGCTCGCGAGAGGAACGTGCTCCGAGCCGTCATAGAGGATGTACTCGTAGATCTCGTCGGTGACGGCGATGACCCCCCACTTCTGACAGAGCCGCGCGATCTGAGAGAGCTCTTCTCGGGAAAAGACCTTACCCGTGGGATTGTTGGGCGTATTAATAATGATGGCCCGGGTCTTCGCGTTGAAGGCGGCCTCGAGCTCGCCTTCGTCGAATTGCCAGTCGGGCTCGCGAAGAGTCACGTAACGAGGGACCGCTCCCGAGAGAATGGCATCCGGCCCGTAGTTCTCATAGAACGGCTCGAACACGATCACCTCGTCGCCGGGGTCGACGAGAGCGAGGAGAGTGGCGATCATGGCCTCGGTGGAGCCGCAGGTGACGGTCACCTCGCGCTCGGGATCGATCTCCATCCCGTAGGCGAAGCGATAACGCGCGCAGATCGCGTCGCGGAGCCGCTTCGCGCCCCAGGTGATGGCGTACTGGTTGACGTCTCTGCGCACCGCCGCGATCGCCGCTTCCTTCACTTGGGAGTGGGCGGCGAAATCGGGAAAGCCCTGCGCCAGGTTGATGGCGTCGTGCTTCTGGGCGAGCCTCGTCATCTCCCGGATGACGGACTCGGTGAATTGGAGCGCTTTTTGGGACGCGAGCGGACGGACTCCGGGTCGAGAGTTGGTCATGATGGGTTGCTTGTCGCGGCGGGCGTGAACCGAAGCTATTCCGCGGGCGCCGTCGCCTCCGCACCTCCGTAGAGGCGACGATACAGCATCTGGTTCCGAAGAACCAGTTTCACGTAGTCCCGGGTCTCGTCGAAGGGGATCTCTTCGATGAAAACCTCTGAGGGAATCGTCAGGTCCATGCCCGTCCAGCGCTTCACGCGGTGCGGACCCGCGTTGTAGCTCGCGAGAGCGTAGTCGATGCGGCCGCCGAAGCTCCCGAGGACGTCCTTGAGGTAGCGCGTCCCGTAGCGGATGTTGATCTCGGGATCGTAGAGGTCCGCGGCGTCGTAGCGAAGCCGCTCCTGGCGGGCGAGAAAGCGTCCGGTCGAGGGGAGGATCTGCATGAGCCCCCGCGCCCCCGCGTGGGATTGCACCCGGGGATTGAAGGTGGATTCCTGGCGGATGAGGGCCGCCACCAGATACGGATCGAGTCCGCGCTCGACCGAGTAGCGCTCGATAGGCTCCCAGTAGCCGAGAGGATAGAAGAGCTCCCAGATCGGCCGGGGCAAGAGATCCCCCGTCGCCGACACGTGGAAGGGAAACGCCTCGCGGATCGTGCGGAACGCGTCCAGGTTTCTGCTGCAGTCCGCATGGATCCAGGCGGCCATCGCCAGAAACGCGGCATCGTCCCTCTTGCCCTGGACCGCGGTCGCCGCTTCCCGGAGGGCCTCTTTTTCCAGACCCGCGGCGTAGAGCTGGGCGATGCGCGTCTGGAGATCGACGCGATCGACCTTCAAGGCGTCGCTGAGATCGATGCCGCTTCGCGCGGCCTCGATGGCGGCGAGCGCGGAACGCTGATCCTGGATCTCCGAAAGGTGCTCGAGCGCGCGGCGGCCGTAGTACGTGTTCTGAAAGCCGAGGAGCACCTGGCGGTAGAGCGGCTCGGCGCGGTCGAATCGGCCCGCCTCCTGGTACGACCGCCCCGCCCAGTAGAGAAACTTCGCGGACTCCCCGCTTCCGGGCCGCTCGCGCACCGCTTCTTCCCAGCCGAAACCGGCATCGGCGTAGCGCCCGGAACGGAAGTCGTCCCAGAGCACGCGCCACTTGGCGTCGAGGAGGCGTTTTCCCGCGGGGAACTCCGCGATCATGCGGCGGTAATAGCCGAGCGCCTGTTCCCGCTCGTCCTCGTCGTCGTGCCGAACCGCGAGGCTGAAGAGAATCTCCTCCGACCAGGGGCTCTTCGGGTAACGCTCGAGGAGCTCTGAGGCTCGGGTGAAAAAGACCGTCGTCTGCCGCATCCTCCGCGCGGTCTCGGCAAGGTAGAAAAGCGCTTCGGGAGCGAGGTCGTCGCGGCGGATCTTCTTCAGCGTCGTGGCCGCGGCCGCGAGCTGGCGCCGGTGGTACTGGCAAATTCCCATCTTGAGGCGCACGAGCTCGTCATCCACCAAGGGCACCAAGGCGGCGGGCGCCTTGGAGCGCCGCGGGAGAAGAGAGGAAAGGGTCTCGTAGGCGTCGGCGTAGCTCTCCTCGGCCATGAGGAGCTCGGCCCGATGAAGGCCGAGGGTTGCGACCCGCAGGGGCTCTACCGGGGGAAGCTTCGCTCGCACCAGTTTCAATTGGCGGCCGGCCCCGGAAGCTCGCGGATGCCTCGGGAGCTCGTAGTACAGGGTCTCGAGCGCGAGTGCCGCCTCGCGGTACTGCTTGGACTCGGAGAGAAGCGACCCGAGCTCGTCCAGAGCCTCACCCCGAAACCTGGTATCCTGGCTCTTCGCGACCGCTCGAAACATCGTGCCCGACCCCTCGCGGTCGCCCGCGCTCCTCAGGAGGCGGCCGAGAAGGAGACGGGCCTCGTCCAGGATCGCGACGTCGCCATGGCTGGAATCGAGCTTGAGAAGAAGCTCGCGGGCCTCGCCGGGGCGGCTCGCCGCGAGCTCGCGCGCGGCGAGAAAGAGCGCGTAACCGGAAAGCTCGGTTGCCTCGATCGCGGGTGACCGGAAGAGCGCGGCCGATTCGGGCCCTCGATGGTTCTCGGACAGGAGCACCGCTCCCGAGAAGGCGGCGAGGCCTCTTTGAGCTTCCGGACGCTGGTCGTCTTCGTAGATCGCCTGAAGCGTAAGGAGCCGCTCGCGGAGGTTCGCTCGAGTAACGCCGGCCACGGCGGACCGCACCTCACCGAGCTCGCCCGCTGCGCGAAGCATCGGCTCCCATGGAAGGAGCAGTGCAAGCGTGGGCTCGCCTTCACCCTCGGCAACAACGGAGTTCCCTTGGGGCGACGCGATTTGTACTGGCTCTACTGGCAAAAGCCCGAGAAGCACCGGGGCGAACACCCCGAGGAGTGCCGGAAGTAGGATTCTGCGGGAGCCCCGGTACGTCAAAAACACGCCTGACCCTTCTGCGCTGGAAGTTGATTACATCAATTGTAGCAGACGAGCCTTGAGGACCGAGCCGGGATTCAGGGCTCAGTTAGAAGGGAGAGGATGGCCCATCGCGCCTTCATCGCCTTGCGCGAGCTCGCGCACCAGTGCCTGGTTGAAGTACTGGACGAGGTCAGGCCCACGGTACCGCTCGTTATAGAGCTGCCGACTACGATCGATGTCGTCGCGCAGAAGCTCGTAGAGTTTTTTCCGCTTTAGGCCTTCCTTCCATTTTGCGTCGTTGTAGAGCTTGATTTCAGACACGAGCAACTTCGCGAAGCGTAAGGCTTCTTCGTGTTTCTTCCGCGTTTCCGGATCGAGCGCTTCGAGATTGCCGGCGGCGGAAGGCACCGCGCGGGGACGGTCTTTTCCCACGGCCGGCCCCACAGCCTGTCCCAACGTCGGCTTCTGCGAACCCTGGCCGTAGGTCGAGAGGTTCATCTCCGCGGCCGAGAACATCACCGTGCCCGAGCCTGCCTCCTCGTCGTCGGAGGCGGCGGCGACCGTGGCCGCGTGGGAGACGACGCTCTCGCGCGGCCGGACCGGAGCCGGAGTCGCAGGCGGGGGCGTAATATGCTCCCCGGTTCTCGGAACTGTCTTCTGCGCGCTCAGCGCGTCGAGAAGCTTCGCGGCGTAGATTGTGAGGATGTCGAGCGCGTCCGAGTCCTTGAGCCGGTCGGGACCGTCCCCGCTGTCCGCATAGATCACAGCGGTGACTTTGTCCCTGAGGATGAGCGGAGCGGCGAAGACGGCGGAGGGAAGCACGTTTCCGATCCGCGAGAGCAGCTGCACGTTGTCGCGATGGCGGTTGCTTTCGCCGACGAAGGCCGAGCGAGAGTTGATGACCGCGCTGAAAAGGGTGTCGGCGTTGGTGGGCACGGAGATCTTCTTGATCGCCTCGTTACTGAACCCGGGGCCCGAGTCGAAGCCACGGCCGTTCCAGCCAATGCACGAGCCGCCCTTGAGGATGAAAAGCGCGACCCGGGGCGCGAAATACGAGAGCTCCTCGAGGAGGATCGTCAAGACCTCGGTGAGGGAAGTGCCGTGGTCGATCTTCGCGAGCGACGCGCGCAGTGTTTTCAGCGTGTCGCCCGAGCCGGACGCCCCCTTCACCAGGCTCATCGCTTCGTTCGCGAACGTGAGGATTCGTTCTTCATCGATTCTCTCTTCGTAGCTCGACATCCGCTCCTGGATACGATCGAGTTTTTGGAGCAGCTCGTCCTGAAGCGCGGTGACCTCCTTGCGGAGGTCGTTCGACCAGTTGGACACCAGCGCGTGAAAGAGTGCTAGTGATTTGGCGCGCAGTTGATCTTGATTCATCGAAAGAGCGCTCCCCGAAGTCTCCGCCAGCCAACCCGCGCAAGCAAGGACCTTCGGGTGCACTTACGCTTTTTGGTGGTCATTATCGGCCACATCTCCACTTAAGTCAACATAAACAAAGACCTTGGGCGTCCGCAACGCTATTCTTCGGGCCTGCGCGGCGAGAAGCGTTTGCAGGCGCCGAGAAACCGGCGTAAAATACGCGATTAGAACGAGTTCGCAAAAGGGGGCGAACAGGGTTCGACGAAGGCAACTGAATCCGGAGTGGCATGCCGAGCGCTCACGCCTCGTAAAACCGTGGGACCAAAACACAATTGCCGACCACGAGTTGGCTCTAGCCGCCTAAACAACGGCTACGTCCTTTCCGGTTCTCGCCCGCTGGGGCCGGAACGGGCGTCATTAAAGGCGGGCTGGCTCTTCACCTCTCCCCGGATGAGAAGCGAGATATAGGGGATGGCTCCCGCCGGCTCCTTGCCGGCTCCTGACCGGCGGGGGCGAGAAAAACTGGAACCGGATAAGCATGTAGAAGCTTCGGGTAAAGGTTTTCGGACGCGGGTTCGATTCCCGCCGCCTCCACCAATTTTTCGCGGCTTCGCCGCGAAAAATTGCGCGCCGAAGCCCGAAGGGCGAAGGCGGGCTGGTCCCAGTCTGCTGTGAGATGCAAGCGGACGCTGGCGCTCGATCTCGTCTCAACAGAACATGGATCGAAGCATGTTCGTCTACTTGTTGCAAAGCGAGAAGGACCACGCGCAGCGATACGGGCTTCGGCGCCAAGTTGAAGAGCACGGTCTCATCCAGCACAATGACAATGAAAAGTGATGCAATGGTCGCGGGCGGCGAACTCGCAGTGGGGGATTTCAAGGACGAAGACCGAACTTCAGACCGTGCCTGACAGCATCTTCTCGACCTCCGGAATGGCGAGAACCGTGTTACCGCCTCGCTCCTCGCGGTGCTCCGTTCACTCGACGTGCAACGCACAGAACGTCGCCTCGGAGCATTGATGGAGCGCAAGAAGTCGGGGCTCGGCGCGTTCGAGGGCCAATGCATTCCCGCGGATGCTGCCCTCCTTGAAGTCGCGGCATACAAGACTTTCATTGGCGGAGTGGCGGAGGCTCGCTGCCGAGCGCCTAAACGAGTTTCTCGAGGTTGCACAGCCATGATGCGTCGTTCATGGGCACCCAGGGCGCTAGCTCCTCGAGTGAGGGAACGTTCGTGAGCTCCGCAGGCGAAGAGATCCTGAGCGAAGGCGAGCTTCGCGCGCTTCTCGAGCGCGAGGAGGGGCAGTTCCTGGAGTACAAATCTCTCTGGGATCTATCCGGAGATATTCGTCGTTCTCTGGATCGCCGAAAGGCGCGGGACTTCGTGGCTGAGTACGTCGCCGCGTTCGCGAACGCGGACGGAGGGACGCTGCTCCTGGGTGTTGAGGACGATGGCACACCGACAGGGCACGGATATCCGCTGGAAGCCATAACAGACCTCCTTGCGGTCCCAGAGCGTCGCCTTCGGCCGAACGTACGTTGCCACACGCAGCGCATGCAACTCGGCGAGACCGAAGTTCTCATCGTCCAGGTGCCGATGGCACCTGAGGCGGTGATGATCGAGGCGAACGGTTTTCCGTACCGCGTTGGGGATCGTGTGGTCCGGGAGCCACAAGAAGTTATCAACGCACGGAAAGAGGCCTACCGCCGCGTCGGATACGAACGGCGCGTGCGGTCCGAGGCCACTCTCGATGATCTCGACCTCGAGCTGGCCGCGCGGTTTCTCGGGGGAACCATCTTTCAGGGACGGACGACCGAAGAAATCCTAATGCGCTTCGGTCTTCTGCTCCCGCGGGCGGGAGCGCCAGCGGTCACGAACGCCAGTCTTCTCCTCTTCGGAAAACCTCCCGTCCTCCGCTGGCATCCCCGCGCGGGGATCCGCTTCTTCCGTGTGGCAGGAAGGGAACGCCGCCACGGCGCCCGGCGCAACGTCTCCCAGCTTACGCGCCTGGATTCTCCGCTGGCTTCTCTTATTCCCGAAGCCCATCGCCTCGCGAGGGAGCAGATCCGCCGCTCCGAGAAGCTTCACGACCTCTTTTTCCGCGAGGTGCCGGAGTATCCCGAGTTCGCCTGGCAGGAGGCCATCGTCAACGCCTTCGCCCACCGCGACTACGAGGACGCCTCTCGCGAGATCGAAGTGTGGTTCTTCGACGACCGGATGGAAGTGAAGAGCCCGGGCGATCTCATTCCGCCGGTGACACTTGAACTGCTTCGGCTGCGCAAGCCCGCGCACGCCAGCAGGAATCCGCTCATCGTTCGAGTTCTCGTCGAGACGGGGCTCATGCGCGAGGAAGGAGAGGGCGTTCCGCGGATGTTCGAAGAGATGGAGGACTACCTCCTGCGAGCGCCTGAGTTCCGCATCGAATCCGGGGAATTTCTTGTGACGCTCCGGAACGAGCCCATCTTTACGAGCCCGAGCCCCGAATGGCAAAACATTGTTGAAGCGCTTCCGCTTTCGGTCGCACAGAAGCGCATCCTCATTGCCCGCCCGGAGGGCTTCGCCAACGCCGACTACCAGAAGCTCAATAGCGTGGACCGCGACCAGGCTTATCGTGAGATCCAAGAACTGGTGTCTCTGGGAATCGTCCTTCCGGTTGAAGCCCCTGGACGAGGCGCCATCTACCACGTAGCCCCCGACCTTCTGGAAGCCAAAGCGTTCCTCCAGACGAGGCTCGCCCGTCTACAGCAGTTCTTCGCGCGCCGTCCATTCCTCAAGAACGCAGATTACCGGGAGATGTTCGAGTTGACGCGTTACGGCGCGGTCCGGGAGCTGAGGCGACTGACGGAGGAGGGCTATCTGCTGATGGAAGGCGCGCGCCGGGGCGCTCGGTACGTTCCCGGGCCAGCACTTCGGGAGCCTTCAGCGATATGAGCGTTATGAACTCGATATGTGCGCACATAACTCCCGGGCGTAACATGACTCCTGGAGCGCGCCCCCGGTGGTTTCGTTGCCCTCAAGACGCGGTTCTCGATATCCCCTAGCCTGGATTTCCACGGCGCTGTATTGAGCTAACCAGAACCCTCCTTAGTCTATTTCCCGGAGCTTGTTTTGCCGTGCTGATGCGGCGTGTGCCTCAGCTCATGCGGCGGTTACGTTAGCTGAAGGGTGCGCCTATCCTGGGCGAGATGAGCCTGCCGGCGCGAGACCCTCGACATTTTCTAATCGCGGGTCAGACCGCCGAGGGGAGAATCGCGGCAGTGGGCACGGTTTTGAAGGGCAATGGGTAGGGCTGCAAATACTCCGTGACCTCAGGGCTAGGATGAAGCACCTCCGCAGCTTCTCGCGCGTCAACCTCCATCTTGTGCCCTTCCGGTCGAGGACGACCCCTTCCTGCTTTTCCGCCGAAGCTCGCTCGATCACGTCACATCCAGCGAGCGAAGGCGGGTCCACCCTGAGAGTTGCTTTTCCACGCGTTGTACGGGATTTGCGGGGTGGGACTACGATCCGCCATGCGATAGAATGAGGTTAGAGGGTACCGATCCCAACAAACGCGGGTGACAATGAGCAATCAGCGACCTGAGCTACCCGAGCAGATCAAGTTATCCCTTGGAGCCGACGACGCCACAAGTTCGGCTGCGGGAGATGTCCTGGATAATGGTTGCCAGGACGGTGCCGACTGGATACCCTTGGTCTCTCCGCGTCTGGAGGAACTAAGAAGACTGAAGCCGAACTGGAACTCCTACGGGGCGCAAGAAATCAATCCCGCAGTGATTGATTACGTTCGCAGTTTTCTCGAAGAGTACGGCCGAGGCGCAACGCACGGCCCTCAGATCGTCCCTACAAATCGCGGTGGTATCCAGATCGAATGGCACCGAGTCGACGGAGATCTCGACGTCCAATTCGACTCACCCGAACACGGCTACTTCTTCTACCAAGACAGGGAACACGGCACGGAGATCGAGGGTGAACTCCCCGCTGACCTTCCGAAGTTGAAAGGCATCCTGCGTGCAATGACGCGGTAGCGCAATTCGATCTTTCCGACCACGCAGAATGCCTCAATTCGAGCCTCCAGACGATCCGACGATTGCAAACAATGATGAGCTTTGGCGCCGCGTTCCTCCTCAGCAGCTCATAACTGAGGATGACGGGAGCCCGCGAGCCTCGTCGGCCGCGTTCGACGACGAAGAGCTTTCGGTCAACGTTGCGAAGGACACGACCATGGACAAGACGCTCGCGGGCCACGCGGGCTTTTCGATTGTCGGTTTCCCGGCTGGGCTTGCGCGAGAACACGAGCAGCGCGTCGTTCGAAAACCCCTCCCTGACAATCCGGCACACGCCGAAGTGATAGGACGAAAGACCGGCTCCGTCAAAAAGGCTCTCTATCGTGGCAGTCGATGGGTCCATCTGTCCGTCCATAAGTAAGTATCGGTGAGACATCGCCTCCCAGGATCCACCTTCGGTGCCTGCCTCGCTCACCGAACTGTCGAGCCAGATCATCCTTCTAAACCCCGGCGTGACGTTGCTTCGAGACGAAAATGTCGTTAGTGTGCAAATGGCGAGGGGGATCGATGCCCAAGAGGATCGCGCTAATAACGCTGGCCCTCGCGGGACTCATCTGTTGCTACACGGAATCCGTCGATTTGACGGGCGAGTGGCGGGGGACGGCGAGCTTGGTCGTCGATGGCGAGCGCAAGGAGGTGCCGCTTCGATTGGAGCTCAGTCAAAACGGGGCGGAAATCGGGGGCACGATTCACTGGGAAGACTACCAGCGAAAAGTCACGTCGGCAGCGGCGCGTGGGCCTGAGGTTGAGATGGAGAGTGTGACGACGACCGATCGCTTCCGCTTGAAGGGTCTCTTCCGGAACGACGCTATCGAAGGCCTCTTCTGGATTCAGTACGCCGCGGATCCCGAGCCATACCCTGGCAGGTTCAAGGTGAAGAGGGAGCGATGAAGCAGGCCGCGGGGATCCTGGTTCTGGCGTGCGGCTGCGAGCTCGTCGACCAAGCGGCGCGTCGGCCAGGAGAGCTGAAACGGGCTGCAGAGGTCGAGCCTACCCCTAGCCGCGAGGAGTCGATTCTCCGCACTTACTTCACGGAAGACTTCGCGCAAAGGAAGGTCGCCCACCTGGCGCTCTCCGATCTCGCCGACTTCGATTCCATCTCTCAACCGCGGCCGCGAATCGACGACATTCTTGCGAGCTTCGGCGGAGCGGATGCGATGGTGGAGACGGATCTCTCTCCATTTGGTGTCCCGGGCCGAGCCGTGGTGTATCGATTTGGGAGGCTTTCGCTCGCAACTCCCGTCAACAGAAATGACGGGGAAGTCTTTTGGACCCTAATCGCGGCAGATCGAAAGTGATCAATAGAGGAGTATCGCCGCGCCGGAAAGGGCGACGATGGTGCCAAAAACCGCGCGGTAGCTGATGGGCTCCGAGAAGACGAGCCTCGCGATCGGGAGCAGAAAGATTGGGGTGAGGGCCATGAGCGTCGACGCGATTCCGAGCGGGGCCTCTTCGATGGCGACGAGCGAAAGCCAGACGCCGAAGATGGGTCCGGCGGCGGTGCCCGCGGTAGTGAACGCCGAAGCGCGAGAGTCGTTTCGATACGCGGAATGGGTGCGGTGGGCGCCTCCGGTCAGAAGCGCGGCGCCCCAGATCGCGATCGCGGCGGCGAGGAGCCTCATCAGGTTTGCGGATTGGGGCGCCACTCCTTCCGCAAGGCCCAGCTTCGCGGTCAGAAGGCCCAGGGCCTGGCCGAGCGCTCCGCCCGCCGCGAAGAGGAGTCCCGCGCGGTAAGAGCTTCCGGCGCCGTGATAGTCGCGGCGCTTCGGTTCACTGACGACCCAGGCGATTCCAAGGAGCGTGACCGCGATCCCTGACCACTCCACGCCGGTGAGGCTCTCTCCGAAAAAGGCGTATGCGAAGATGGAGGTGAAGACCGGCGTCGTCGAGAAGATCAGCATCGAGAGCGCAGGGCCGATGCGAACGAAGGCCTGGAACAAGCTCTGGTCGCCGAGCGCGAGGCCGATGACTCCCGAAAGTCCGAGCCAGAGCCAGGCGTTGACGGTGGCCGACGACGGCACCAGCTCGCCTCGCGTCACCCAGTGGAGGCCGATCGCGAGGACCGCCGCGAGAAGGAGCCGCGCGCGATTTACGGTTGAGGGGCCCACTCTCCGCCCCGCGAGGGTGAAAAACGTCGACGAGAGGCCGAAGAGAGCCGCGGCGGCGACGGCCGCGAACTCTCCGGGGATTCCGTTCAACTCGTCGCTCTCACCATACGCGGCCCCGAAGCTAACACAACCCGTGGCCGGGGTAGAATGGAGGCGTGCCCGAATCGAGCCCGCTCACGCCTGCCGAGAAGCTGGAGATCGCCCTCGAGCTTTTCGAGAGCGGTGTCGCGATGATGAGCGAGACGCTGAAGCGCGAGCACCCGGCCGAGTCCGAGGCGCAAATCGAAGAACGTTTGCGCCTGTGGATCCGCCACCGCCCGGGCGCCGAGGACGGCGACTGCGTGGGCAGAAAGATCGACCCGAGCACGAGATTCCCGTGACTCCGCTGGGAAACGCCCTTTCACGGATCGCGGGAGACCTGGCCGAATCGGAAGCCTCTTTTGCCCTGGTCGGTGGTCTCGCGGTCTCGGCGAGGACGGAGCCGCGCTTCACCCGCGACGCGGACATCGCGGTCATCATGGACTCGGACGAGCAAGCGGAGGAGCTCGTCTCTTCGTTAAAAGCAGCGGGCTATTCGATCGCCACTCTGGTGGAGCAGGAGGCCGTGGGCCGACTCGCTACGGTGAGGCTTTTGCCGCCGGGCGCCGACCTCAGGGGAATCGTGGTCGACCTGCTCTTTGCGTCTTCCGGTATCGAGCGCGAAGTCGTTCAGAATGCGGAACGGCTTCGAGTTCTGGAGGGCATCGAAGTCCCGGTCGCAAGCGTTGGCCACCTGATCGCACTCAAGGTTCTTTCGCGCGACGATGTGAAGCGTCCCCAGGACCTCGTGGACCTGAGAGCTCTCCTGAAGGTAGCCTCGGAGTCCGACCTCGATGACGCCCGTACGGCAATGGCTCTCATCGCAGAGCGCGGTTATGCCCGTGGGCGCGACCTCGTTCGTGACTTCGAATCGCTGCAGCGACGCTGACGCCCGATTCCTTACACGCCTTACAGCAATTTGACAGCGCGGGAGACCGCACCTCGCTACTTTGGAGACTGCGTCGCCCGCCCGGGGGTGAAATCGAGGACCTGAGGTCGCACCCTTGGTTCCGGTCCCTCTCCCGGGTGGGCGGCCAAAAAGCGTCATCTCCCGGGGTCGCCATCGTCTTCCCGACAGGACGGCGGCCCGCCGGCCCGAGGGGCAAGTCTCCGATTCCACGTGGGGATACGGTCCTACTGATTCTGGAATCGCTTTTGCATCGTAAGACGGATGCCAAGGGTGCAGTGAATATGGAGAAGCTCGATGCGATTCTCGAAACTCGCGGGCACCCTGGTGCTTTTTCTGCTCACGGTACTGGCGTTCCACTCTGAAGCCGAGTCCCACGGCCAAGCGCACTACTATCGCCACTACCGCTACTATTCCAGTTGGCCGAGCTGGGGCTACTGGGGCGGCTATTACGCCTACCCCGCCTTCTACTACGGCGGATTCTACGGCGCGCCCTACGCTCGCCTCTACCACGGCGCTTCGGATCGAGCGCCGAGCGCCTTGCGCATCGAGGTGAAGCCGGCCGAGGCCGAGGTCTACGTCGACGGCTACCTCGCTGGCAGCGTCGAAGAGTTCGACGGTTTTTTCCAGCGTCTGAATCTCGCTCCCGGCGAGCACGAGGTCGTCCTCTATCTCGACGGCTATCGCACTATCCGCGAGAAGCTCTATCTCAGTCCCGGCGCTTCCTACAAGCTCCGCCGCGCGATGGAGGCTCTCGCTCCGGGAGAGACGAGCGAGGCGAGGCCCGAGCCTCCGCCTGAGCGAGAGGTCGCGGTCGAGTCCCGACCCGAGTCGTCCATTTCGGTCTCTGGCTTCGGAGTCCTCGAGCTCAGAGTCCAGCCCGTGGGCACCGAGATCCTCATCGACGGGGATCCGTGGCCTTCGGGCGAGGCTTCGGAAGCACTCGTCATTCATCTTCCCGCGGGAGAGCATCGGATCGAGATCCGGAGGGCGGGCGAAGCACCTTTCGTAACCGACGTCAGCGTCAATCCCGGGAAGACCACGACCCTCAACGTGAAGCTGCCCTAAGGCGACCCAGAAAGGAAATCGAAATGAAGAAGACCCGTCTCTTCGCGGCCGCGCTCGCTCTCTCGGGTATGACCGCTCACGCCTCGGCTCAGTCGACCGGCACCGATAAGCCGGAGCTCGAAAGGATCCCTAGCGGTTTCGTCGTCGCCCCCGACTTCAAGTTCTCCGAGATGGACGGCGAGTCCGCGAACCTCCTCGGGGGATACGCCGGCTGGCTCACCGACCGGAAGCTCTTCATCGGCGCCGGAGCGTACTGGCTGACGAACGGCACCGCCGGGTCGGAGCTCGCTTACGGCGGGGCCCTCGTCGAGTGGTTCCCTCACAGGAGCGACCGGTTCAACCTCTCGCTTCGAGGTTTGTTGGGAGCGGGAACAGGGGCGGTTGGAGTGGACATCGGTGAGTTTCCGGAACCACCGCCCTCTGTGACGTTCGGAGGCCACCGAGGCCGGGGCGGACGCTTCTCCCATCGGCCCCATGGGTTTCCTTCCACGGTCCTGGTCCACGAGGGCTTTTACGTTGCCGAGCCCCAGGCGAACGCGTCGTTCACCTTCACGAACTGGTTGAGGCTCGGAGTGGGAGCGGGGTACCGGCTCATCTCTGGGGCGAGCGGTCTCGAGAGCCGGTTCCGGGGACCGACGGCGTCGATCTCCCTGCAGTTCGGAAAATTCTACTGAGGCTCGACGACGCCGATGTAGGGGAGGCAGCGATACCGGTCTCCCGAATCGAGACCGTAGCCCACGACCCACTCGTCGGGGATGGTGAAGCCGAGGTAGTCGATGGGCACCTTCACCTTGAGACGCTCGGGCTTCTCGAGGAGGACGCAGGTCTTCAGGGACTTCGGCCCTCGAGCCTGGAGCGTCCTCAAGAGATAGTCGAGGGTGAGGCCGGTATCGACGATATCCTCGACCACGAGGACGTGCTGCCCTTCGAGCGGGGCGCGCACGTCCATGATGAACCGTACCGCGCCGGCGCTGGTGGATTCGGACTCGTAGCTCGAGAGCGCGATGAAATCGACGCGCCTCGGAATCGTGAGCTCTCGCGAGAGGTCCGCGAGGAAAATAAAGGCGCCCCGGAGGACTCCGAGAAGGGTTAAGCTCTCGACCCCTTCGTAGTCCTTCGAGATTCGGCGCGCGAGCTCTCTGACCCTCTCTCGTATGGCGTCCTCGGCCAGGAGGACTCTGGGCTCCCGCTCCTTCATGAAGTCAGTCTTTCACGAACAAGGGGACGATCTCGAATTTCTCGACGTCGACGAGGCCGAGGTCGGTGAGCTTCAAGGAGGGAACGACCTCGAGCGCGAGAAAGCTCATGGTGGTGAACGGGTCGGGGGCAGGAGAGCCGAGAGATTTCGCTGCACGCTTCAACGAGCGGACGTCCTCCCCCACCGCGCTCGCGGGGCGGCTCGACATGAGCCCCGCGATCGGAAGCGCGACGCGCGCCAGAACCCGGTCCTTTTCCGCCGCCGCCTGACCTCCGCCGGCCTCAGCGACGGCCTCGACCGCGGTCCTCATGGACAGGTCGTCGCAGCCGATGACCACGAGATTGTGGTGGTCGTGCGCGACCGTCCCCGCGATCGCTCCCCGCGAGAGACCGAGGCCCTTCACGAATCCCGTCCCCTTGTTCCCCGTTCCATGATGGCGCTCGATGACGGCCATCTTCAGGAGGTCGCGGCCGGTATCGGCGACGGCGTTTCCCCTCTCGATCGTGGCTTCCATCGTAAGGTTTTCGGTAACGAGCTCTCCCGGGGTGCAGCCGATGACCCGGAGGCGCCGCCCTTGGGCGGCGACGGCGAAGTCGAGGCCCGACCACCGCACGTTGAGACCGCCGCCCCATCCGGTCTCGAGGTCGGACTCGCCTTCGTCCAGGAGCTTGAAGTCGCGAGCGACGAGAGCGCCATCCTTGAACACCATCTCCATCGAGGGCGACTCAAGGTCGGAGAAGACCACGAGATCGGCGCGCCGCCCGGGGGCTATCGCTCCCCGGTCGTGCAGGCGGAAGTACTCCGACGCATTCAGCGTCGCCATGCGAAAGGCCGTCATGGGGTCGATTCCCTCGGCGATCGCGACCCGGATCAAGTAGTCGATCGACCCTTCGTCCAGAAGATCCTGGCAATGCCGATCGTCGGTACAGAGGCAGAGACGCCTCTCGTTGTCCTTGGTAATCAATGGTACGAGGTTTCTCAGGTTCCGAGCCGCCGTACCCTCCCGGAGAAAAACAGTCATCCCGAGACGAAGCTTCTCGCGAGCCTCGGCAATCGCCGTAGATTCATGGTCGGAGCCGATGCCGGCGGCGACATAAGCGTTCAGCGAAAGGCCGGTGAGTCGAGGGCAGTGCCCGTCGATGACCCTCCCGTCGAAAGCCTCGAGCTTCGCCAGAACCTCCTCGTCGCCTTTGATGACGCCGGGAAAATTCATGACCTCGGCGAGGCCGATGATTTCCGGCTCGCGGAGAAGGCTCGCGAGATCCGAAGCCCCGAGACGCGCGCCGGAGGTCTCGAGGTGGCTCGCGGGAACGCACGAGGGCGCGGTGAAGAAGAAGCTCAGGGGGCTTTTCCGCGCGCTTTCGAGCATGAAGCGAATCCCTTCGAGGCCTCGGACGTTCGCGATCTCGTGCGGATCGGCGACGACGGTCGTGACGCCGCGAGGAAGGACCAGGCGCGCGAAGGCTCTCGGAGGAACCATGGAACTTTCGATGTGGACGTGGGCGTCGATGAGCCCCGGAGCGACGAACCGCCCTTCGAGGTCGATGGACCTCTTCGCCCGATAGCCGGGTCCGAGACCGGCGATGCGAGAGCCGGAGATCGCTATGGCGGTCTCGTAGATCTCGGCGGTGAAGACGTTGAGGAGGCGAGCGTTCTCGAGAAGAAGGTCGGAGGACTCATCTCCTCGCGCGGCGGCGAGGAGGCGCCGCGGGTCCATGAACCATTGTAGCAGGCACGCGATCGGGCCGCGCTCAGGCGCTCAGGCGTCACAGCCAACGCCAAGGTTCGACGGCGAACCCACGAGTCGCCTCTCTCGAGCAAGGCGCGGAAGCCGCTGTGCACCAGCGTGAGGCGCGTCACCGTTCGTCTTCCGTTCGGAGCTTCGAGGGTCCAGGTGACGAGGGTCTCCGGATCGTTCGGGTGCGACACCTTGTCAAGTTTGATTTTGGTATGGGGACTTCCGGGTCGCTGTAGGAATTCCCCCAGCTCGTATTCTCGAGCTATCCCGGAAGTCTCTGAGTTGGAACCATTTCCGAGGCGCCACGGCCTGGCTTCGCCCTTGCAGATGCTCGCGATAATGGCGGAGAGACCCTCGCCCCTCCGGGGAACCATCGGTAAGGCCACGCTCCCCGAGGTCGTGCGCGACCTCTGGAAGGCGCGGGCCAGCGGGACGCTGGTCCTCGAGCGCGGGGGGGTGACCAAACGAATCGTCTTCCAGAGGGGCGACATCGTCTTCGCCGCCAGCAACGTCGAGAAAGAGCGGCTCGGAGAGCGCCTCGTCCGCGAGGGGAAGATCAAGCGCTCGGTTCTCGAGCTCGCCCTTCGCGTGATGGAGCGGTCGAGCGAGCGACTGGGCGCCACGATGGTCGAGTGGGGCTGGGTGAGCTCGCCCGATATGGGCCGCGCGGTGGCGACACAGATAAAGGAAATCATTTATTCCGTGTTCTCCTGGAGCTCGGGGGAGTACCATTTCGAGTCCGAAGAGAAGCCCGTGTCGGCCGACCTGGTCCTCGAGCTCCGCACCGCGGAAGTGATCTTTGAAGGAGCTCGTCGCGTGAGCGATCTCGCGGCGATCGAGGCCGGACTGGGAGCGGTCTCGGACATCGTCGGGCTCGCCGATGGAGGCCACCTCGGGATCCCCATCACCCAGCAAGACGGGTACATCCTGGCTCGAATCGACGGCCGCGGGTCTCTCCGGGGAATCGTCTCCGGCTCTCCGCTGGGAAAAGAGGAAACCCAGCGCCGCCTCTACGCGATGCTCCTCGCGGGGGTGATCGAAAGGCGAGAGCGCCCCGCGCCGGTCGAAGGCCCGCCGCCCGCGTTCCCGCAGCGAGTTCCCTCCGATGCGGAGACCGAGTTCCGGGACGGAATCGTCGCTCGCCACGCGGCGATGAAGTTCGGAAGCTTCTACGATCGTCTCGCCGTCGTTGCCGACGCCTCGGCGAAGAGGATTCGCGAGGCCTACCAGGACGCGCTCAAGTCCCTCGAGCCCGGCGCGTCGTTCGCGGCCGAGCTCGCGGACTTTTCGCAATACATCGAGCAGGTGCGCGCGAGCGTCGCCGAAGCCCATGAAACGCTCGCCGACCCGGAGCGTCGCCGGGCTTACGACCGATCGCTCTCGGGCGTCTCGACTGAGGCCGCGGTTGCCGCCGAGGCTTTGACCGCCCTCACCATCGCCGTGCAATCTCAACAGGCTCAACAGGCTCAACAGGCTCAACAGGCTCAACAGGCTCAACAGGCTCAACAGGCTCAGGCGCCGAAGGCGGCCCAACAGGCTCAGCCGGCCCAACAGGCCCAGGCGCCGAAGCCGGCGAAGCCTCCCGCCGCCAAACTGTCTCCAAAGGCGGCACAGGAAGCGGAGCTTTACTTCCACGAGGCCAACCGCCATTGGCAGGCCGGGGACTACTTCGACGCCGTCGCTTCGATCAACGAGGCGGTGCGGCTCAATCCGAACAAGGCGAACTATCATCGCGTGCTCGGACGCTGGCTCGCCGAGAACCCCGGCTGCCTCGAGGCGGCTCGCGAGCACTTCGAGCGGGCGATCTCTCTCGATCCCGCCGACCGCGAAGCGCATCTCGAGCTCGCGAAGCTTTTCGAGAGCGAAGGCGAGCCGGAGAAGGCTCGCGGGATCTACCAGAAGCTCGGCACGGCCTCCGAGCTCCCCCAGCATTAAACGCAAAGAGTGTAAGAAGAGTTTCTTTGCGCGTTTGCGTTCCTTCCGGGTTTAGAATCTCGCGTTCTCCATGAGCGCGAGTGCCGGGTATCGAGAGCTTTTCCGGGGGAACGCTGATTTTCGAAATCTCTGGTTCGGGCACGTCGTCAGTCTCTTCGGCGACTGGTTCAACCTCATCGCCTCCGCGTCGCTCGTGGCCTCTCTCACCGGATCGCGACTCGCGGTCGGCGGCCTCTTCGTCGTGCGCATGCTCGCTCCGTTCCTGGTGAGTCCGATCGCCGGGGTCGCCGCCGATCGGTACGACAAAAGGACGCTCCTCATCGCGACCGACCTCGTCCGATTCGTCGTAGTCCTCGGATTCCTCCTGGTGCGCGAGCCCTCCCAGGTCTGGCTGCTCTACGTCCTCACCTTCGTCCAGCTCGCGATGCACGGGATCTTCTTCCCTACGAGAAACGCGATGCTTCCCGAAATCGTCTCGCCGCAAGAGCTCGGCGCGGCGAACGCCGTCACCGCCGCGACCTGGTCGGTCATGCTCGCGACCGGAGCGGCGGCCGGAGGGCTGGTTTCGGGAAGCTTCGGGGTCTATCCCGCTTTCGTCGTCGATTCGCTCACGTTTCTCGTGTCCGCGGTTTTCATCGCTCGCGTGAAATCTCGAAGCGCCCGGCCGACGGGAACGGACCGCGTGAGCTCCGGAAGAGCGATCGCGGAATACGTCGAGGGTCTTCGCTATCTGGCCTCCCATGGGGACGTCCTCGCGATCGTCCTCAACAAGGCCGCTCTGACGCTTTTCGTCGCCGGCGCCTACGAGGTGGTGCAGGTCGCGCTCGCGAGAGACGTTTACGTGATCGGTGAGGGCGGCGGAATCAGCCTCGGACTTCTCTATACCTTCCTCGGCGTCGGTTCCGGTCTCGGTCCGATCGTCGTCCGGGCGCTCACGGGTGACGAGGACCGGCCGATGAGAATCGCGATCGGCCTCTCGTATGTCGCGATGGGCGCGGGACTGTCCTTGTTAGCGGCGCTCCCGAGTTTCGGCTGGGCCCTGGTCGGCGCCATGATTCGCGCGATGGGTGGAGGAACCGTCTGGGTCTTCTCGACCCAGCTCCTTCTCGTGGCCGTCCCCCACGAGGTGCGCGGCCGGGTCTTCGCCACGGAGTACGCCCTTTTGACGCTCGCCATGGCGGCAAGCGCCGCCCTCGGTGGTTTCGCGCTCGACCGCGCGGGGCTCCGGCCCGAGGAGCTCCTTCGGACGATGGCTCTCTTGACCCTGGCCCCTGGGCTCCTCTGGGGTTTCTGGCATCTCCGCCTCCCCGCAAAATCCTAAGGAACTCCCGCTTTCAGTTTTCCGTCTATTGGGTCATGGCCATCACGTTTCTCCGCGCGTCGTCGAGACAGCTTCTTCGGAAGCTTTCGCGCTCACCCATGTTCACCCTGGTCTCGATCGGGACCCTCGCGCTCGGTATCGGGGCGAACGCCGCGATCTTCAGCGTGGTCCACGGCGTCCTTCTGAGGCCGCTTCCCTTCGAGGAGCCGGAGAGACTCGTCGGGATCTGGCACACGGCGCCCGGCCTCGGTTTCGACAAGGTCAACCAGTCGCCGGCGCTCCATTTCACCTACCGAGAGCTCGGCCAGGTCTTCGATCAGATCGGGATGTGGGACAACGAGCAGGTTTCGGTGACCGGGCTCGCCGAGCCCGAACAGGTGGAGTCGATGAACGTGACCGACGGTACCCTCTCCCTCTTGCGGGTGAAGCCCAAGCTCGGACGCATCTTCACCCCCGAGGACGACGCCCCCGGGACCCCCTTGACCGTCCTCCTCAGCGAAGCCTATTGGGCGAGGCGCTTCGGCTCCGACCCCAAGGTGCTGGGACGGACGATCACCGTGAACGGAAAGTCGCGGGAGATCGTGGGCGTCCTCTCGAAGGAGCTTCGATTCCTGAAGTACCAGCCCGACGTCTTCCTCCCGTTCCAGTTCGACCCGGCTGAAGTATTCATGGGGAATTTCAGTTATCAGGGAATCGGAAGGCTCAAGCCGGGCGTCGCGATCGCCGAGGCCAACGCCGACGTATCGCGGATGATCCCTCTCGCCGCCGAGAAGTTCCCTCGAGGGCTGTCGCTCAAGATGATGCAGGAAGCTCGCTTCGACGCCAACGTCGTGCCCCTCAAGGAGGACGTCGTGGGAGACGTGGGGAACGTCCTCTGGATCCTCCTGGGCACCGTGGGCCTCGTGCTTCTGATCGCCTGCGCCAACGTCGCGAACCTGTTCCTCGTCCGGACCGATGCCCAGAAGCAGGAGCTCGCGCTGCGCACGGCGCTCGGCGCCGGCTGGAAGCGTCTTTCGAGAGAGCTCCTGCTCGAAAGCGTGACGCTCGGGATCCTAGGCGGCCTCCTCGGTCTCGCGCTCGCGTACGGGGGCATCCGCCTTCTCGTCAGAATCGGACCCGAGAGTCTTCCTCGTTTGAACGAGATCGGGATCGACTCGACGGTGCTCCTCTTCACCTTCGGCATCTCGACCTTTTCCGGCGTCCTCTTCGGGCTCTTTCCGCTATTCAAGTACGGCCGAATGAGCCTCACCGCGGCGCTCAAGGAGGGAGGCCGCGGCGGAAGCGAAGGCCGCGAGCGGCACCGAGCCCGCAGCTTTCTCGTGGTGGTTCAGATCGCCCTCGCGCTCGTTCTCCTCGTGGGCTCCGGCCTGATGATTCGGAGTTTTCAGGCGCTCCGAAAAGTAGCCCCGGGGTTCGTCCGACCCGAGGACGTCCTTACCATTCGCCTCGCGATCCCCTCGGCCGAAGTCGAAGACCCGCTTTCGGTCGTCCGCATGCACCGTCAGATCCTGGAGCGCATTGCCGCCCTCCCGGGTGTCGACTCGATCGGCCTTTCGTCTTCCGTCACCATGGACGGGTGGGACAGCAACGACCCCATTTGGGTGGAGGATTTTCCCGTGCCCGAAGGACAGCTCCCTCCCATCCGCCGCTACAAATGGGTCGGGGAAAACTACTTCGAGACGATGGGAAATCCGATCGTAGCGGGACGCGCGATCACCTGGAACGACATCGAGACCCGTGCCCCGGTCGTGTTGGTGTCGGAGAACCTCGCGCGGGAGTACTGGGGCGACCCCGCGAAGGCAGTAGGAAAGCGCGTTCGGCAAGCCTTCGA
>CAZKNR010000207.1:0-19637 GCA_964553925.1 uncultured Acidobacteriota bacterium | reverse complement strand
CGCCAGATCACTCAGCTCTGGCTTCTTCGAGCCTCGAGTGGCGAGGCGATCCCGATCACGAACGGAGAGTGGAACGAGCAAAGCCCGAGCTGGTCGAAGGACGGAAGGTTTCTCTATTTCGTTTCGAACCGGGGCGGCGCCATGGATCTCTGGCGGCAGGAAATGGGGGAAGACGGCGTCGTGATGGGAGAGCCAGAGCCCCTCACCGCTGGAGTCGGCATGCGCACGGCCTTCTTTTCACCCGATGGGACGAAGCTCGCCTACTCTCGCGGTCGTCTCGTGGGAAATCTCTGGCGGGTCCCGATCCGTGCCGATCCCCTCGCCACGTGGAGTGATGCCCAACAGCTCACGTTCGACGAAGCCCATGTGGAGTTCGCCGACGTCTCGCCCGACGGGACCCGCATCGTCTTGAGCTCGGACCGCGCCGGGAACCCCGACCTCTGGCTCATGCCCGCGGGAGGAGGGGAGATACAGCAGCTCACGACCGACCCGACGCCGGACTGGCTTCCGAGGTTCTCCCCCGATGGAAGTCGAATCGCGTTTTACGCGTATCGCAGCGGGAACCGGGATCTCTGGGTGATGCCCGCGAGCGGAGGTCAGGCGAAGCAGATCACTCGGAACCCGACTCAGGACTTTCATCCCTCGTGGTCTTCGGATGGAGCGTCGCTCGTCTTCTGGTCCGTGCGTGATGGAAATCAGGACGTCTTCGCGATCGCAGTCGATGGAAGCGGCGAGACGCGCCTGACCGACGATCCGGCACCAGACGCGTTCCCGGTGATCTCGCCGGATGGCGCCTGGATCGCGTTCTCGTCTGGCCGCGGTGGGAGCGGCGGCTTGTTCCGCATGGCGCGAGAAGGGGGCGAGCCCCTACGACTCGCCCCTGGTGGCTTGGCCTACCCGATCTGGTCACGCGATGGAAGGGCCGTGTATTTTCTGGATCGAAACGACCTCTGGATCGTTCCCGCCGAGGGCGGAGAGGTGCGGAAGCTGACCGACTTTTCTGGAAAGCGCGGGTCCATGGCGGCGGAGTGCCTGGCCACCGACGGCAAATACCTCTACTTCACGTGGCTCGAAGACGGGGGCGACATCTGGGTGATGGACGTCGTCTACGAATAGCATCCGAATCGACAAAAGCTTTACGGTCCGGTAAACAGAGAAGTCGTCGCTGTGCCGGACTCAGTCAATGGCTTATAATAGGTTCGTGCGATGCCATTCGAATGGGACGACGCAAAAGACGAAGCCAATCGGGAACGACACGGTCTTTCTTTCGAAGACGTTGTGGAGCTATTCACGAGTGGCGTCGACTTTCTGGATATCTACGATGAGATCCATTCAGACGAGGAGGACCGCTTCATCGCAATCGGTCCGATCCACACCGGTGTGGTAGTTGTGGTTTACACGGAGCGTCAGGATGACGTCGTTCGCATCGTAAGCGCGCGCCGTGCAACAAAAAAGGAAATTCAGCTCTTCCATCAGCACCTCGAGGGCAAACGTGATTGACGAGATTCCCGAGCTGACCGAGGAAGATTTCGCGCGGGCCATACCCCGGAAACAGCGCGAGCGCATCATCCGCGGCGAGATTTTGGGTGGGGAGGACGTTGTCGTTCTCCGACGATTCGTCGGCATGACGCAGCAAGAGTTCGCCGATGCTTTGGGTATCAGCGTGCACACGCTGCGAAACTGGGACCAGGGTCGCCGAAGTCCGGAGGGACCTGCCCTGGCGCTGCTGCGGATCGCCGCCCGACATCCACGCGTGCTGCGCGAGAATCTGGCCGCTTCGGCCTGAACCCGTTTCAAGCGAAATCAAAATGTAAAACGGACATCGAGCTTTTCCAAGCGGCGCGCGGGTATAGAATGACGGGCACTCGATGACGCCCCGCAAGCTTTCCCACTACGAGATCCGCGAAGAGCTGAGCCGCGGCGGGATGGGCATCGTCTATCGCGCCCTCGACGTGAAGCTCGAGCGCGAGGTGGCGCTCAAGATTCTTCTCCCGGATCTGGTGAAGAACGAGGTCCGCAAGCGGCGCTTCATCCAGGAGGCGAGGCTGGCTTCGGCCTTGAAGCATCCGAACATCGCCGTCATCTACGAGATCGATGATGCCGAGGACGAGACGTTCATCGCCATGGAGCTCATCGAGGGTTCGAAGCTCTCGGACCTCCTCGCGAGAGAGCGGCTCTCCATCTCACGAGCGACGGCGATGGCGGTCGAGATCCTCGAGGGGCTCTCGAGCGCCCACGAGAAGGGCATCGTCCACCGGGACTTGAAGCCCGCGAACCTCATGGTGACGAAGGACGGTCACATCAAGATCATCGACTTCGGTCTCGCGAAGCTCGTCGAGCGGGTGCCCTCTGTAAACGACGCCGATAGCGACGCGCAGACGAAGGCCAAGGGCGACACTCAGGAAGGACAGGTCCTCGGGACGGTCGCCTACATGTCCCCCGAGCAGGCGCGGGGGCAGACCGTCGACAACCGGACCGACCTCTTCACCTTCGGCATCGTCTTCTACGAGATGCTCACCGGAGAGATGCCCTTTCAGGGTTCGAGCGCGGTCGAGACGATGAGCGCCATCATAAACCAGCCCGCGCCACCCGTTTCGCGCTCGGTGAAAGGACCTCTGGCCGAAGCGCTCTCGCGCATCGTCGAGCGGTGCCTGGAAAAAGATCCCGAAGATCGTTACCAGACGGCGAAGGACCTTCTCTCCGAGGTGAGGCGAGTGAAGCGGGACTCGGAAAGCGGCGCCCGGGTCGCCGACGTTTCCGCGGTCCCGGAGAGACGGCGTGTTACCGGGTGGGCCCTCGTCGGGCTCGCCGTTTTCGCCGCCGTCGTCTTTTCCCTTGTGCGCCTCGCGAGCGGGCCGGCGCCTCTCCCGCGCTTTACGCACCCGATTCAAGTGACGTCGGCGGTCGGTGTAGAGGATCACCCGTCGTGGTCTCCGGATGGTCAGACTCTCGCCTACGAGTCGAACCAGGCGGGAAACTGGGACATCTGGGTGACGCAGGCGGGAAGCGGCCAGCACCTGAACCGCACCGAAGACCACGAGGGCGACGACCTCAATCCAAGCTGGTCTCCCGACGGGCGCGAGATCGCGTTCATCTCCAACCGTGATGGCGGGGGCGCCTACGTGATGTCTCCGCTGACAAGCTCTCCCCGCAAGGTGGCGGCCCTTGGCCTATTGAGCCCGCAGTGGTCGTCGGATGGAGTCCAATTGGCGTACGTCTTGCCCGTAGCGGGGGAAGGCTGGCAGGCGGAAGTCCTTTCTCTCGCATCGGGAGAGTCGAGGAGATTCCCGCTTCCCGGAAACAGCACTTTGCGTTGGGACCTCACGTGGTCCGCCGATGGTCGATTTTTCGCCTATGCAGATGGGCCCTCGAACGCCCAGATCACACAGCTCTGGCTTCTTCGCTCTTCGGACGGCGAGGCAAGGGCGATCACGGACGGGAAGTGGAACGACCGGAGCCCGAGCTGGTCGAAGGACGGAAAGTATCTTTACTTCGTTTCGAACCGGGGCGGCGCCATGGATCTCTGGCGGCAAGAGATAGGGGACGGCGTCGTGATGGGAGAGCCCGAGCCCCTCACCGCCGGAGTCGGTATGCGCACGGCCTTCTTTTTACCCGACGGGACGAAGCTGGCCTACTCACGGGGGCGTCTCGTGGGAAACCTCTGGCGGGTTCCAATCCGGGACGATTCCCCCCACCTGGGGCGATGCCCAGCAGCTCACGTTCGACGAGGCCTACGTGGAGTTCGCTGACGTCTCGCCCGACGAGACGCGCATCGTTTTGAGCTCGGACCGCGCCGGGAACCCCGACCTCTGGCTCATGCCCGCGGGAGGAGGGGAGATGCAGCAGCTCACCACCGATCCGACGCCGGACTGGCTTCCGAGATTCTCCCCCGATGGAAGTCGAATCGCCTTTTACGCCTATCGCAGCGGGAATCGGGATCTCTGGGTGATGCCCGCGAGCGGAGGTCAGGCGAAGCAGATCACTCGCAACCCGGCTCAGGACTTTTTTCCCTCGTGGTCTCCGGATGGAACTTCGCTCTTTTTCCATTCCGTCCGGGATGGAAATCTCGACGTGTACGTGATCGCAGTCGATGGAAGCGGCGAGAAGCGCCTCACCGACAATCCAGCACGAGACACCAACCCGGCGATCTCGCCGGATGGCGCCTGGATCGTGTTCGGGTCTTTCCGAGGCGGGAGCGGGGCCGTATGGCGCATGCCGCGAGAAGGGGGCGAGCCCGTACGACTCACGCCCGGCGACCTGCTGGTGGCCTATCCGATCTGGTCACGCGATGGACGGGCGGTGTATTTCCCGGATCGAAACGACCTCTGGATCGTTCCCGCCGAGGGTGGAGAGGTGCGAAAGCTGACCGACTTTTCGGGAAAGCGCGGGTCGATGGCGAACACGACCCTGGCCACCGACGGAAAATACCTCTACTTCGCGTGGCTCGAAGACGCGGGCGACATCTGGGTGATGGACGTCGTCTACGAGTAGCGCTGGAATCTCGTGCTATTCTCCCGCGGTGAAACGACTCTACCCTTTCTTACTGTTCCTCTCTTTCCTCTCGACTCTCGCTTCAGGAACGGAGCGCGTACGACCCGAGGAGGTCGGGCTCTCTTCTGAAAGGCTCTCGCGGCTGGGCGAATTCGCCCTCACCGAAATAGAGAAGGGTCGAATCGCCGGGGCGGTGAGCCTCGTCGCCCGGCGCGGTCACATCGTCTACTTCGAGTCGGTGGGGAAGGCGGACATCGAGGAAGGCCGCGCGATGCGGGAGGACTCCATCTTCCGCATCGCGTCGATGACGAAGCCGATCGTGAGCCTCGCGGTGATGATGCTTCATGAAGAAGGACGCTTCCTACTCGACGACCCCATCTCCAGGTTCATTCCCGAGCTCGGAAAGCTCCGAGTCGCCGTCGTGCCCGAAGGGGAGTCCGTCTCTCCCGAGGCGCTCGAGACCGTGCCTGCCGCGCGGGAGATCACGATTCACGATCTCTTGACGCACCGCTCCGGCTTGACGTACGGCTTCTTGAATAAGGGACCGGTGGGAGAGCTCTACCGTCGCGCCCGGCTGCTCGAAACGGTCTCGACCACCGAGAATCTGGTTCGAAAACTTGCCGAGCTTCCTCTCGTCCACCAGCCGGGAACGACGTTCGAGTACAGCCACTCGACCGACGTCCTCGGGATGCTCGTGGAGGTAGTCTCGGGCCAGAGGCTCGATCGCTTCCTCGAAGAGCGCATCCTTCTGCCGCTCGGGATGAAGGACACGAAGTTCTCTCTCTCCGCGGAGGAGGCCGACCGCCTCGTCACCCTCTACCAACGTGGTGAAGCGCCGTCCCTGAAGCCTCTCGACGGAGGGCGGGAGAGCCGGCTCGTCATTACAGAGGGCGGTCCAAAGACCTGGTTCAGCGGCGGCGGCGGTCTGGTGTCGACCGCGGCCGACTACTACCGCTTCCTCCAGATGCTCCTGAACGGAGGGGACCTCGACGGCACGCGTCTCGTGAGCCGGAAGACGGTTGAGCTGATGACGAAGGATCACCTGGGAAAGGAAATACCCATCAATCCCGGTTACGGCTTCGGGCTTGGCTTCGCCGTTCGCCAGGAGCTCGGGAAGGGTCGTTCGCTCGGCTCCGAAGGAGACTACACCTGGGGTGGCATCTTCAACACCGTCTTCTGGGTCGACCCCAAAGAGGAGCTGATCCTGATCTTCCTCACGAACTTCAGCCCCTACGATCTCGATCAGCGCTGGTACGTCAAGACGCTGGTGTACCAGGCCATCGATCATTAACTCCGACTGCCCCCTGTGCTGGACGAGTACCTCCGAAGCGCGAACCCGTGGTGGGAGGAAAAGCCAGGGAGAGTTCTTCCAGCCTACCGCCGCTGGGCGTTCAACGCGCTTCTGCGAAAGCTCGACACGGGTCTCGCGCCTGCCGTCATCCTGCGAGGTGCGCGGCAGGTGGGAAAGACGACCCTGCTCGAACAGGCGATCGAACATCTCATCCAGGAAAGGGACGTCGAGCCTCGAAGGATTCTTCGCGTTCAGTTCGACGAAATCGCGAGCCTCAAGGGTCTGGACGAACCCGTTCTGGCCATTGCCGGATGGTTTCAGAAGCGCATCCTGGGCTCAACGTTCAACGAGGCGGCCCACGCGGGCAAGCCCGCTTTCCTATTCTTCGACGAGGCGCAAAACCTCGTTGACTGGGCGCCCCAGATCAAGGCACTCGTCGACCACCACACCGTCCATGTCGTGGTGACGGGAAGCTCAGCCCTGCGTATCGAAGCGGGACGCGACAGCCTTGCGGGCCGAGTCGCGCCGCTCGATCTTGGAACCCTGCTCCTGCGTGAGATTGCGGGCCTGCGATTGGGCGAGGACATCGAACCACTGTTACCTGCGAACGGGCTCGACGATCTGTTGCGCGTCGAATTCTGGCAAGGGCTCAACGGTCATGGAAACCGTCACCGCGGAGCACGAGACAAGGCCTTTGCCGCCTTCTCGGAGAGAGGCGGTTATCCGATGGGCCACGCGCGCGCTGAAGTGCCGTGGGCGGAGGTCGCGGACCAGCTCAACGAGACCGTGATCCGCCGCGTGATCCAACACGACCTTCGGCTGGGAGAGCAGGGACGGAAGCGGGATCCGGCGCTCCTCGAGGACGTGTTCCGGCTCTGCTGTCGCTACGCGGGCCAGGCGCCGTCCCAGGCGACGCTCATCGCCGAGCTCAAGACCGTTCTTCGCGCGAACATCGGTTGGCAGCGGGTGTTGAGTTACATTCGCTTCCTCGAGGGCTCGCTCCTGGTGAGGCGGCTCCTGCCACTCGAGCTTCGCCTGAAGCGAGTCCGCGGCCCCGCGAAGCTTTGTGTCGTCGATCACGGTCTGCGGCAGAGCTGGCTCGAGGAAACCGTGCCCCTCGACCCGGAAAGTCTCGAACGTAGTCCTCACCTCTCCGATCTCGCCGGTCACATCGCGGAAAGCGTGGCCGGGGCATACCTCGGCGGGATACCGCATCTCGACGTTGCTCATTTCCCTGAGCGGCCGACGGAGCCGGAGGTGGACTTCGTGCTGACGATCGGGGAGAAGCGCATTCCGGTGGAGGTGAAGTATCGAAGGCGGATCGACCCCCTCCGCGACACGCTCGGGCTGCGCTCGTTCGTCGAGAAGGTGCACTACAACGCGCCGTTCGCCGTACTGGTTACGATGCTCGAGGAGGTTAACATTCCCGACCCTCGAATCGTGCCGGTGTCGCTGCGCTCACTTCTGTTGGCCCGATGAGTGCGCCAGGTCCTCACGCTGATTTTCTCTTCGCTCTCGCGAAGGGTTGAAATGAAGCGGTGTGCATGCGGAAGGCGATCGCGCAGACGGTTCCCGACAGAAGAAAGCTCAGCGCTTTCTCGATGGTGAAGGGGTTGGGGTCGATGACGGCTTCCCGCGCGGCGAGTCGATCGATCAGCTGGAAGTAGGGGACCATCACCCCGAGGATCAGGACGAGGAGATTGAGGCTCGACTCGGTAAGCCCGACGAGTCTCGTCCAGGCGGGCCTGAGCCAGAGAGCGACTCCGCATCCGAGGCAGAACAGATAATAGGCCGCCTTCCAGCCCGAGTGGCCTTCGAACGCCGCAGTCCTCAGGTTCGCGCCGAAGAAGACGTCGAGCGCCCAAAACGCCGGCGTCAGCCAGTAGTAAATGGCGACGGGGTTCGGCACTTCAAAACCTTGGATTCCACCCCTCGACCCCGATCAAGCGAGAATCCGTTTGGCTTTCTTTGGATCGTCGGGCACGATGGCGAGCTCCACCAGGATCGCCCTCGAGGCCGGTGACGTAAAGGGCCAGCAGGTTCACGTTCGCGTCGGCCAGCTTCTCGGCGATCTCGGCGAGCGCTCCCGCCTTGTTCTTGAGCAAGACGGTGACCACCTCACCTTCCTCGAACCGGATTCCGCTCGCTTCGAGGGCCTTTGCGCGCAGGCTCGATCTCATCGGGAAGAAAGCGAACCCGCACATGACCGTCGACGGCGAGGCCAGCGACCGATTTGAGGTTGAGTCCGTAGCGGGACAAGGCTCTGGCGACTCGGGCCAGCTCGCCGGGCCGGTGCGTCAGGGCAACCGAGACATCTCGCATGGAGACCTCCAGCGTCGTTGAGTTGGGCTTCATTGTCCACCACGGGTCGAACGGTGACAACAGGGTCGTCGGACCGCTGGCCAACGAGGACCCTGGGTCGGAGTCCGCAAGCGGATTCGGTACAATGAAAAGGTGGATTTCCAGCAGGAGCTCGAGATCTGTCTCCGCGCCCGGACGCCCTTCGTCTACGTGGTCTCGTTCGAGGAGAGGAAGATTCTCGAGGACCTGAAGGCAGTCTGCGAGCGCCGGAAGACGGCGCTCTTGAAGTGGGATCACGCCGATTATTTTCAGACGATCGTGGGCTCGGAAGCTCCGCCCGAGGCCCGGGACGCCCTCGCGGCGCTCGAGGCCATCGAGGCGCTCGAGGGGCGCGCGGTGGTGCTGCTCCCGGACTTCCACCACTGCTGGACCGATCAGCCGAAGATCGTCCGCAAGCTCCGCAATCTCGCCCATGCATTGAAGTACACCCACAAGACTCTCGTGGTCACCTCTCCCGCGAGAAAGCTTCCCGAGGAGCTCGAGGACGACGCGGCCCTACTCGACTACCCGTCGCCGGACGTTCCCGACCTCAAGAAGATCCTGGCCAGCCTTCTCTCCGCTCCCGGCACCAAAGTCGACCTCTCGCGAGAGGACACGGACAAGCTCGTTCGCTCGGCGCTCGGTCTGTCCTCGAATCAGGCCCAGCGGGTCTTCGCCAAGGCCATCGTTTCCGGGGGAGTCCTCGACAAGGACGACATCGCGCTCATCGGGCGGGAGAAGCGTCAGATCATCCGCGGCTCGGGCGCACTCGACGTGCACGAGGCGCGGGAGACCATCGAAGATGTCGGCGGCCTCGAGGTCCTGAAGCAGTGGCTGCGGCTCCGGGAGAGCGCCTTCGGCGAGGAGGCGCGCGAGTACGGCCTCCCCGAGCCCAAGGGGATCGCGCTCATCGGAATTCCGGGAACCGGAAAGTCGCTCACCGCGAAGATGGTCGCGGGTCTCTGGAGGCTTCCTCTGGTCCGGCTCGACCTCGGTGCTCTCTACGGGAGGTTCGTCGGGGAGTCCGAGGAGAACTCGCGCCGTGCCCTTCGGCTGGCCGAGACGATCGCGCCCTGCGTTCTTTGGATCGACGAGCTCGAAAAGGGGATCTCGACGGGAGACAACGACGGCGGGACGTCGCTCCGGGTCCTCGCGACTCTCCTCTCGTGGATGCAGGAGAAGAAGAAGCCGGTCTTCGTGGTGGCGACCGCGAACGACATCTCGAGGCTTCCTCCCGAGCTCTTGCGGCGGGGCCGTTTCGACGAGGTCTTCTTCCTCGACCTTCCGACGAAGAGCGAGCGTGCGGAGATCTTCGCCGTTCACCTCGCGAAGAGGAAGCGCAACCCCTCGAGTTTCGACATCGAGAAGCTCGCGGCCGCCTCCTCGGGCCACGTGGGAGCGGAGATCGAACAGGCGATCATCGACGCGATGTACCGGGCGTTCAACGATCCCGACCGGCCCCGAAGGGAGTTCACGACGGAGGACGTCCTCGAAGCCATCAAGAATCTGATCCCTCTGAGCCGCTCTCAGAAGGAGAGAATCGCGTTTCTCCGCGAGTGGCTCCATGAAGGAAGAGCGCAGTCGGCATCGCTCCCGGAACGTCCGTAACGACCCGATGCACGACCTCACCGAGCTTGTCACGGCGGCGGCTTACACGAACGACCCGCGAGTGGTGGGCGCTCTCTCCGAGCGCTTTCACGGGGCCCGGTTCCAACTCCCGCTCACGAGCCTCGACGGGGTCAAGAACCGTCCGGAAACGGCGTTGGAGCTGGGCTCGAGCCTTCCCTTGCATCGATTGCGCCTCGACACCGGCCTCGTCGCCATCCCTCTCTTCACCAACCTCGAGCTTTGCCGGGAGTGCGCGAGAAAGCTTTCCTGGAAGACCGACGCCAAGGCGGTGAAGACGCTCCCGGTCCCGGGGTCCGTCGCCCTTTCGTACCTCAAGGAGCTTTTGATTTCGCCCGAAATCGACCGCGCGATCGTGAATCCTCTGAGCGAGGGCGCCCTTCACCTCGCGCGCACCGAGGTCGAGGCGATCGCCGCCGGAGAGCGGCTGCGCACTCTCTGGCTCTACGCCCGCAACGGAGGTTTGAATCGTCCCGTCGAGATCGAGAGGGCCTCGCTCCTTGACGCGATCTTGAGCGTAGCGGGCCGCGCGATTCCGAGAGCGGAGGAGCTCACGATCGAGACCGCGCCGAGCTTCGAGAGCTTGCCCGAGGGTGGTCCTCTCGCTGGGCTCGCCGCCGAGCTTTATCAGCTCCTCCACGCGGACGTCGGTGATGGCCTGGAAGTCAACGTCACCAAGACGCGTGACGGGGTCCGGATCGAATCGACTCCCGCGATCGGCTTGGAGAGGCTGGCCCGGGCGAAGGCGATCGCCGACAAGCACTTCGCCGACTCACCCGACGGAGCTCGCGTGTGCTTTCGCCTGGACGGGGCCTCGGTCGTGATCTCGTCAACGGCTTCGGCCCCTCCGGCCGCTCGCAAAGAGCTCGCGCTCGGCTACATCCCGCTCGAGCCGGAAGCGCCGCCAGAGGAGGAAAGCAATTGACGGGTCAGGTTCCGACTTGCTTCTCCGCGAAGTCGCCGATCACCGGAAGCTTGAACTTCTCCTTCTGGAAGGCCTTCACCGCGCAGATGACCGCCGCCACGAAAATTCCGAGCTGAACGAACGGGAGGAGGACCCAGCCGATGATGGGGATGATCAGGAGGACCATGCCGAGACCGATGGAGACTACGGTGAGAGCGATGGATTGAATGGAGTGAAACTTGATGAATCGGTCCTTGCTGTAGGGCTCGACCAGAAGCCAAATGACCGCGAGAATGGGAAAGTACGCGAGCGCGGCGGCGACGTTCGACTCCAGACCCGAAGAAGTCGACGGAACTTGGGGCGCTTGTTCTCCACTCATGACTGCACCTCAGAAACCGCCTTCCGGCTTGCGCGGGCGGCTCCAGCGAAGAAATGTTTTCGAACTAGGTAAGGGACCAGATAGGTGGATTCTACCTGCAGACGGGCGAAAGGCTCAAGCGACCCGGGAGCTCCGGCTCGCGGCACCCGCCTGAGACGGCTCTGAAGACGTCTGCGGGCGCCACGATGCCTTCAAGCGAGCGAGGAACTTCCCCACGTCGTCGAAGAAGCTATAAGCGACCGGAGTCCCCACGAGGGTCAAGAGGAGCGCGAGCGTCTGGCCTCCGATGACGACGGTGCCGATGGCGCGGTTGGTGCCCGCCCCGGTGCCGCTCGAGATCACGAGCGGGATCATCCCGGCGACGAACGCGAGTGTCGTCATGAGGATGGGCCGCAGCCGATCCCGGTTCGCGACCAGGATGGCCTCTTCCCTGGGCATCCCTTGCTCCCGCAGGTTGTTCATGTGGTCGATCTGGAGAATCCCGTTTTTCTTCACGATTCCGAACAACACCAGGATGCCGAGCAGGGAGAAGATGTTGATCGATTGATTGAAGAACACGATCGCGAGGAGCGCGAACGGCATCGTCATCGGAAGCGCCAGAAGGATGGTGACCGGGTGGAGCCAGCTCTCGAACTGAGCCGCGAGGATGAGATACATGAAGATGAAGGAGAGCAGGAAGGCGAGCGCGAAGTTCGTGAACGCCCGTCCCTGCTCCCGAGAGCGTCCGGTGAGTCCGTAAGAGTAGTCCGCGGGCATGTCGAGCTCCGCCGCCCTGCGCTCGAGAGCGTCGATGACCGCCTGCGAAGAGTGGCCGGGCGCCATGTTGCAGTAGAGAAGCACCTGCCGGCGCCGGGAGATGCGATTGACGAGCGAGGGACCGGTGCCTTCCTCTACCGAGATGACGTCCTTCAGCGTCACTCGGCCCGCGGTGCGCGAGGGCACTTCCGCCTGGGCGATGCCCGAGGCGTCGCGGCGGTAGCGCTCGTCGGCGCGGACGTGGACTTCGTACTGCTCGCCCGCCTCGTAGTAGTCGGTGACCTCGAGCCCGCCGACCAGGACGTTCATCGTCGCCGCGATGTCCTGGACCTGTACCCCGAGGTCCGCGGCCTTGGCGCGATCGATGCGGACGCCGAGCTCGGGATTTCCCACGACGAGGTTGGTGTCGGGGTCCACCACCCCGGGCTGCGATCGCAGCACCTCCATCAGGTGAGAGGCGTACTCCCCGAGGCGATCGAGGTCGGGGCCGCCCACCCAGAACATGATCTCCGCGTTCTGTCCGGCGCGGAACGCCGACACCGGTGCAACTTGGGCTCGAAGCTCGAGAGAACCGTATTGGGGCAGGACCTGCGCACGAACCCGCGCCATGACGTCGAACTGCGTCTCCTCGCGCTCCGCTACCGGGACCAGCTTCACGTAGATGGTCCCGAGATTGCGGGTGAGCTGCGGATCGTCGCCGATAGTGAGGAGCGTCGCCGCCACGCCCGGGAGCTCCCGAACGCGGGAGGCGATCGATTCCATGATGACCCGGGTGCTCTCGAGGCTGGATCCCTCGGGTGCGCGGACCACGACCTCGAATTGTGACTCGTCGTCGCTTGGGAGAAAGTTCTTATTCGCCACGATGGCGAGCGGCACCGTCGAGAAGGCTACCAGGACCGTCACCACCCCCACCACCCACCGGTGGCGCATGGACCAGCCGAGGATCGCCATGTACAGCCTCTCGACGGGGGCGTAGAACCGCGACTCCCGGGAGGACTTCCCGTGGCCGCCGCCCGTGTCCTTTTCGCGGAGCCACCGGGACGACAACATCGGGGTGAGGGTGAAGGCCACGAGGAGCGATACCGCGATGGCGAACGCCATGGTCACGCCGAAGGAGTTCATGAACCGGCCCACGATTCCCGCCATGAAGGCCACGGGAAGAAAGACGGCGATGAGCGAGAGGGTCATGGCGATGACCGCGAGGCCCACCTCGCGCGTTCCCTCGATCGCCGCTTCACGAGCCGACATCTTCTTCTCTTCCATGTAGCGGAAGATGATCTCGAGGACGATCACCGCGTCGTCGATGACGATCCCGACGGCGAGGGTGAGGGCGAGAAGGGTGATGACGTTCAGAGTGAAGCCCATCCACTCCATCGCGGCGAAGGTGGCGATGAGGGCGCTGGGGATGGCGACGGCGGCGATGATCGTGGGGCGGAGTCTTCCGAGGAAAAGAAATACGATTCCCGAGGCGAGGAACGAGCCCAAGATCAAGTGCTCCTGTACGGCGTGGACCGCGGCGAGGATGAACTCCGACTGATCTCGCACGATGTCCATCTTCCAGCCCGGGGGAAGCTGCGAGCCCAGCTGCTCGACCCGCTCCTTCAAGAGGTCCACGACCTGGATGGTGTTGGTGCCCGATTGCTTCCGGACCTGGAGCACCACCGCGGGCTCGCCCGCGAACGTGGCGACGGTCTCGGGCTCCGCCATGCCGTCTTCGACCCGGGCCACGTCCCCGACGCGCACCGGATGGCCGCCGCGGTTCGCGACGGGTATCGAGGCGAATTCCTGGGGAGAGGAGACGCGCCCGTACGTACGGAGCGTCAGGTCTCTCGCGCCCTGCTCCACCTTCCCTCCGGGAAGCTGGACGTTCTGGCTCTGAAGCGCCGAAACCACCTCGGCTGCCGTGAGCTCGAGCCCCGCGAGCTTCGAGCTATCCACCACCACGTTGATCTGCCGCGGGCGGCCGCCCACGATCCGGACCTGGCCGACGCCGAGAACGGATTCGATCTGACGCCGAAGCGTCTTGTCCGCGAACTCGGTGATGTCGCGGATCGGAGCCGGCCCCGAGAGCACGATGGACAAAACCGGCGAGGCGTCGGGGTCGATCTTCTCGATGATCGGAGGATCGGCGTCGGTCGGAAGATCGCGGAGAACGGTGTTTACGCGATCGCGCACCTCCTGGGCGGCGACGTCTCCATCCTTCTCGAGAACGAATTGGATGGTGACGGCCGATATGCCCTCCGCGGATATGGAGATCAGCTGATCGATTCCGCTGATGGTGTTGACCGCCTCCTCGATCTTGTCGGTGATCTCCGTCTCGATCTCCTCGGGGGCGGCGCCCACCAGACGCGTCGAGACGGTGACGAAGGGGAAGTCGATGTTGGGGAAGCGGTCCACCCCGAGCTGGGCGTAGGCGAAGATACCCACCACCACCAGCGAGAGAATGAGGACGCTCGCGAAGACCGGCCGTTTGACGCAGAGCTCGGCTAATTTATGCATCGACTTGACCTCAGGAGGCTTGACGGAGACGAAGCTCGACGCGAGCGAAGAGTCCCGGCTTCAGGCGCTCGTCCCGGTTCGGGATCTCCGCCTCGACCACGAACGTTCGCGTTCTCGAATCGACGGCGCGCACCACGATCGTGACCTTGCCTTCGAAGACTTCGTCGGGGTAGGGATCGACCCAGGCGCGCACCACCTGTCCCCTCTCCACCTGTCCGAGGTAGCGCTCGGGGAGTCGAAAGCGAACCTTCAACGGCGACATCTGCACCAGGACGAAGGCGACCGTCGCTTCCCCGAGCCGCTCGCCGACTTCGGTCTTGCGCTCCGCCACGATGCCGTCGATGGGCGAGACCATCACCGCGTCCGCGAGCCTCTGCGTGGCGAGAGCCAGATCCGCCTCCGCCTCGGCGCGAGTCGCCTCCGCCTGATCCAGCGTCGCCCGGGTGCGATCGAAGACCGCCTGCGAGACCGAGCCCTTGGCGACGAGCCCCTCTTTTCTCTCGAAGTCGCGTCGCGCCTCGCCCTCCGCGGCCTTGGCGCGGGCGACCGCGGCTTGTGCCCGATCGACTTCGATCTTCAGGTAGTCGCTCTCGATCGAAAGAAGCGGCTGGCCCTTTCGCACGCGGGCTCCCTCGTCGACGAAGACCTGTCCAACGCGTCCGGGAAACTTCGCGGAAATATCGGACGAGACCGGCGAGACCAGCTCGCCCGTCTCTCTCAGGACCCCTGACTCGTCGGTCGTTTCCTGCGAGACGGCGGCGACCTCCGCAAGTCCCTTCTTCACGTCTTCCGGAAGGGCGGGCTTCACGTCGCCGTTCGCCTGCGCGGCTGGCGCGGGCTCGGGCGGTTCCGCCTTCGGGCCGCAGGCGGAAGCGAGAGCCGCGGCGAAAAAGAAAAGGGCGTTCACGATTCGGGTTTTCACGGGGCTCATAGTGTCGACTCCTGATTCAAGGCCACTTCCGTCAAGGTCCCGGCGGCGAACCACACCTGGACTTCGGCCGCGTAGACCAGAAGCTCTCCGGTCGCGACTCCTCGCCGGGCGGCGGTGAGCGCCGCTTCCGAGGTTTGAAGATCGAGAGACGTCAGCTCCTGGTTCTGATAGAGCTCGGAGGTCTGTGCGTACTCGGCCTCCGCCGACTGGAGCTGCTGTTCGGCGAGAGCGAGGTTCGTGCGGCTCGCCTCGAGATCGACGAGCGCCATCCTCACGTCCTCGCGCACCACTCGGCGCGCCTCTTCGAGAACGAGGTTCGCCCCTTTCTCGCGCTCTTCGGCGATGGCCACCCGGGCGCCGATCTCCCCGCCCTGGTAGATCGGGACCGTCGCCCGGATCGCGGCGAAGCCGTAGCTCTGGCGCGGGAAGGTCGTCGCCTGGCGCACGTAGCCGGCGTCGGCGGTGACCACCGGGTAATAGGCGCCTCGCTGCTTCTCCACTTCGAGCTTGGCGCTTTCGAGCGAGTACTCTGCCTGGCGCACTTCGGGCCGAGCCCCGAACGCCTGGGAAAGGAGCTCTGTCTCAGCCGGCACCAGAGGGATGGCGCGATCGCCTCCCGCGGGCGCAACCAGCGCGAAATCCTCGTCGAGCGCGAGAGCGAGGCGAAGCTCACTCACCGCCACTTCCCTCGAGCGCTTGGCCTCGACCACCCGCCGCTCCGCCGCCTTGATGTCGGACTCGGCGCGGAGCACGTCCACCTGTGTCGTCTCGCCCGCATCGAAGAGCGTGGTCGCTTGTTCGCGTCGTCTCTGGGCGAGATCGAGGTTCCGGCCCTCGACGTCGATGAGCGCTTCGGCTTGAAGAGCGAGGAGAAACTGGCGGCTGGTATCGAGAAGCGCTTGATCCGAAGCAAATCGGACCCCCTCGCGGGCGGAGTCGATTCCGAGCTTCGACTGGCGATAGGCCTTGAGATCTCGAAAGCCGGCAAAGAGCGGCTGCGAAACGTTGACTCTCACGTCCCAGCTCACGAGCGGGAGAATGGTGCGGACGTCGTCCGGAGGCCCGAAGGAGGCTTCGGCGGAGTTGCGCACCAGGTTCGCGCCGACGGACAGACGAGGGAGCACCGCGGAGCGGTAGAGGCGCCGGGTGGCCTCGGCCGTGGGCACTTCGATGCGGGCTCGCCCCAGGACGAGATTCCGGTCGAAGGCGAGCGCCATCGCGTCCCGCAGAGTCAGGCGACGGACCGTGGGCCCCGGCTCCTGAGCGGCGGTGAGGGTCATCCACAACGTGAGGGGGAGAGCGAGCATCAGGTTCCTTTCGCCGCGAGTCCGTGGAGAAGGACGTCGGCCATCCAGGCGACGTCGGCTTCGGCGTCGGGAGGCTTGTCTTCGGTGAGCCGGCGGAGCATCAAGGCCACGGCGCTCTCGGAGACGAAGAGCGCGAGCCTCGCCGGATCGCATTTCCGCACTTCACCGCGCTCCATGGCCTCCGAAAGCATCGCCTCGAGCCTTTTGAGGTGCCGGGAGTAGCGGGGATGGCACATCCTCCGGCGGCGAGCGTTCTGGTGAACCGCGTCCGGGGCGTGCTTGAGGGCGATGTAGATCCGGAAGAACTCGCGGTGCTCGTCGAAGAAGTCGATTTCGCTCCGGATGAGCGCCAGGAGTCTCCCAGCGAAGTTCGAGATCGGCGGAAGGGTTGACGCCAGCTTCGCCTCGAGCGTCGAGAACGCATAGTCCGCCGCCCGCTCCATGAGGTCCTCGCGGTCGCGGAAATAGAGATAGAGGGTGCCCTTCGCCACTCCAGCCTCGTCGGCGAAGTCCTGCATGGTGGCTCCGTTCATGCCTTTGCGGGAGATGACCCGGAGCGCCGCGGTCTGGACTTCGTGGACGCGATGTTCGGAAAGGACCTTGGAGCGACTCATGAGTAAATCGTAATGACCCTGGGGTCAGTATTATGACCGCTGGGTCAGTCCGCTCAGTATTGGCACAGGGAGCGCGCGCCGTCAAGGGAAGCGGCTATAATCGAGGGCCGATGCATCACGATTCGAGCTCCATGCCGTCCCCGGGCGAGGGCTTCCTCGACCCGGTGTGCGGTATGACCGTTTCGCCGGCGCGCGCCGCGGGACATCACGAGCACGAAGGCGCCACGTACTACTTCTGCGGCAAGGGCTGCCTCGAGAGGTTTCGCGCCGATCCCGAGAAGTACCGAAAGCCGGCGATCCCGATCGAGGAGGTAGCGCCGCCCGCTCCGACGCCCGGCGCCGAGTGGACCTGCCCCATGCACCCGGAGATCGTGCGGAAGGGCCCCGGGAGTTGCCCCCTCTGCGGCATGGCGCTCGAGCCGCGCACTCTGACCCTCGAGACCCTGGAGGAAGAAAACCCCGAGCTCCGCGACATGTCGCGACGCTTCTTGGGGTCGGCGGTGCTGACCGCGCCGATACTCGCCCTGATGATCTCGGAGATGCTCCCGGGAAAACCGCTTCAGCGACTTGCCGGCCCGGGCGCGGTATGGATCCAGTTCCTCCTGGCGACGCCCGTCGTGCTCTGGGGCGGATTCCCGTTTTTCGAGCGCGGCTACCAGTCGATCGTGAACCGCAGCTTGAACATGTTCACGCTCATCGCCCTCGGGACCGGCGCCGCGTATGCGTACAGCGTCGCCGCGACGCTCTTTCCCGGCCTCTTCCCCGACTCGTTCCGCGACCACCACACGGGCGCTATCGCCGTCTATTTCGAGCCGGCGGCGGTCATCGTGACCCTGGTGCTCCTCGGGCAAATGCTCGAGCTTCGCGCGAGGGGCGAGACCGGAAGCGCCCTCCGCGCGCTTCTCTCACTCGCTCCCAAGACCGCCCGCCTGGTCCGTCCCGACGGAAACGAGGAGGACGTGCCGCTCGAGCACGTCGTCGTGTCCGATCGTCTGCGCGTGCGGCCGGGTGAGAGAGTTCCCGTCGACGGCGTCGTCGAGGAAGGGGAGAGCGCGGTCGATGAGTCGACGCTGACCGGCGAGCCCATCCCCGTCGAGAAGGGGGCGGGGAGCCGGGTCGCCTCTGGAACGGTGAACGCAACGGGAACCTTCGTGATGAGGGCGGAGCGTGTCGGGAGCGATACGCTCCTCGCACAGATCGTGAGGCTCGTGGCCGAGGCGCAGCGCTCGCGCGCACCCATCCAGCGGCTCGCGGACAGAGTCTCGGCGTGGTTCGTTCCCATGGTGATCGCGGTCGCGATCGCGGCCGCTCTCGTCTGGGGAGTCTTCGGACCGGAGCCGCGCCTCGCCCACGCGCTGGTGAACGCGGTCGCGGTCCTCATCATCGCCTGTCCCTGCGCCCTCGGCCTCGCGACGCCGATGTCGGTCATGGTCGCGACCGGCCGTGGAGCCCAGGCGGGAGTCCTGGTGCGAAGCGCCGCGGCCCTCGAAATCCTGGAAGAGGTCGAAATACTCGTGGTCGACAAGACCGGAACGTTGACCGAGGGCAGGCCGGCGCTTTCGAAGGTCGAGCCTCTCGAGGGATTCGAGGGAAGGGAGATCCTCGAGCTCGCCGCGAGCCTCGAGCGGGGAAGCGAGCACCCTCTCGCGAGGGCGATCGTCGAGGGAGCGGAAGCGCGGGGGATCGGGCTCGCGCCCCCGGCCGATTTCCGGTCCATTACCGGCAAGGGCGTCCTCGCGACGGTGAAGGGCCGGAAGGTCGCCGTCGGAAACGCGAAGCTCTTCGAGGAGATCGGCATCGACCTCGCTCCCTTCGCCGGGAAGGCCGACGAGCTCCGCGGCCAAGGCGAGACCGTGGTGTTCGTCGCCGTCGACGGCAAGCCCGCCGGCCTTCTGTCGGTCTCGGACCCCATCCGGGCGACGACCCCCGAGGCGATTCGGCTCCTCCGCGGCGAGGGTTTGGACCTCGTGATGCTCACCGGTGACAACCGCGTCACCGCCCTCGCGGTTGCGCGAAAACTCGGCATCGATCGGGTCGAGGCGGAAGTTCTCCCCCAGGACAAGGCGGCGCACGTCGAACGTCTGCAGCGAGAAGGCCGAAAAGTGGCGATGGCGGGAGACGGGGTCAACGACGCCCCCGCCCTCGCCCGGGCCGACGTCGGAATCGCCATGGGAACCGGAACCGACGTTGCCATCGAAAGCGCGGACGTCGTTCTGGTGAAGGGAGACCTTCGCGGGATCGTCCGCGCGCGGCGCCTTTCGCGCGCGACGATGCGAAACATCCGGCAGAACCTGTTCTTCGCCTTCGTCTATAACTCGCTGGGAGTTCCCGTGGCCGCCGGGGTCCTTTATCCGTTCTTCGGTCTCCTCTTGAGCCCGATGATCGCGAGCGCGGCCATGACGGTGAGCTCGGTCTCGGTCATCGTCAACGCGCTGCGGTTGCGAAAACTCGCGTTGTGACATACCGTTAGACCTGCCGCCGAGGAGGAAACATGAAGGT
>CAZKNR010000206.1:0-5507 GCA_964553925.1 uncultured Acidobacteriota bacterium | reverse complement strand
GCGGCGAGCGTCTTTCTGAACGTCACTCCCTCCTGATTCGCGAGAAGGATGACGGCGAAACGCTCGTAGGGAGCCATCTTGAGAATCGCGGTGAACCCGGGCATCGTGCCCACGTGCTCTCTGATCGAAACACCGTCCCAGGTGTGAAGGAACAGGCCGTAGCCGTAGCACGGGCGCTTCATGTCGGGAAGGTCGTAGGGAATCTCCGCATGGGCGGCCGAGACGCGCGCGATGGCGGCGGGCGAAAGGACTTCTTTCCCTTCGAGGCGGCCGCCGTTCAGGAATGCGAGGGCGAAGCGCCCCATCTCGGACGCGCTCGACATGAGAAACCCGTTCGGCCATTGACTGGAGTCGTCTGAGAACGGCCGAACGACTTTCACCGCCCCCTCCAGCGGGACTTCATGGCCCTGTGAAATCGGGCGGGTCATCGCCTCCGTCGGACGAAACGTGGCGCGCTCCATTCCGAGAGGCGCGAGCAGGAGCTCTTTCATCGCATCCGCGTACGGTTTTCCCGTCGTCTCCTCGACGAGGAGGCCGGCGAGAGCGAAGCCGGGGTTCGAGTACGAGAAGGCGATACCCGGAGCCAAAAGGCGGTAGTCGTCTCCCCATCCGCGGGCAAATGCGGCCAGAGCCGACTCGTCGTGAAGGCCGAAGTCCGCGGGCTGGTCCTTGATTCCCGCGGTGTGACTCAAGAGCTGGTGCGCGGTCAGAGGGGAGACGAAACCGGGGAGGCCCTTGACGATGTCTCCGGCGGGGCGCAAGAGATCGATCTTGCCATGCTCGGCCAGGGTCGCGAGAGCCATCGCCGTGAAGAGCTTGGTGGTGGAGCCCATGCGGAAGAGGTGATCCGGCGTCAGGGGCTCCCCCGTTTCCACGTTCGCGACACCAAAACCCTTCGACAGAACAACCTCATCTCCCCGGACGATGAGGAGCGCCGCGCCCGGAGTTCGGGTCTCCGCGAGCTCGGCCTCGAGCGTCTTCTCGATCGTGCCCTCGGAGGACGCCAGGGAGAGGGCGAGGAGAAGTGCGTTCATGGTTTTCGAGCATTGTACAGTGAGTGCGCTCCTCCCGTAGAATTCCGCACCATGAAGGTACGTCTCTCGCCGCTTGTCCTTTTTTCCCTTCTGCTCCCTGGCGCGGCGAGCGCACAGCACGGCACGCAGAAGGGCGAGTGGCACTACTACGGCGGAGATCTCGGAAGCACCCGTTATGCGCCTCTCGATCAGATCGACGGGACCAACGCCGGGAAGCTCGAGATCGCCTGGCGGTGGGAGTCCCGAAACCTCGGTCCTCGCCCCGATTTCAACCTCCGCGCCACTCCGATCATGGTGGGAGGTGTCCTTTACGCCACCGCGGGCTCGCGCCGGAGCGCGGTCGCCATCGACGCCTCGACAGGGGAGACGCTCTGGATCTACCGGTTCGACGAAGGCGAGCGCGGAAAGACCGCGCCGAGGCAGACCTCGGGGCGAGGCGTCTCTTACTGGACCGACGGAACGGAGGAGCGAATCATCTTCCTCACCCCCGCGTACTTTATGATCGCCCTCGACGCAAGGACCGGCCGCCCGTTTCCCGACTTCGGCCGCGACGGCGTCGTCGATCTGAAGGAAGACCTCGACCGTCCCGTCGATCTGTTGAAGGACTCGATCGGCTCGAGCTCTCCCGCGATCGTCGTCGGCGACGTGATCGTCGTCGGAGCCGCGCTTCCCGCGGGAGGACAGCCGCCGACGAAGGAGATGCCCCCGGCTCACGTCCGAGGCTACGACGTCCGCACGGGAAAAAGACTCTGGATCTTCCATACCATTCCCGAGCCCGGCGAGCTCGGAAACGAGACCTGGGAGAACGACTCCTGGCGCTACACGGGAAACGTCGGCGTCTGGACCACGTTCTCCGCCGATCCCGATCTGGGCTACGTCTACCTTCCGACGGAAGCGCCGACCGGGGACTACTATGGCGGCCACCGCCACGGAGACAACCTCTTCTCGCAGAGCCTCGTCTGCCTCGACGTGAAGACCGGGAAGCGAATCTGGCATTACCAGACGGTGCACCACGACATCTGGGACTACGATCTGCCCGCGGCGCCCGTCCTCGCGAACCTCAGGGTCGACGGCCGGGAGATTCCCGCCGTCGCCGCGGTCACCAAGCAGGGATTCACTTTCGTGTTCGATAGGAGGACGGGAGAGCCCCTCTGGCCCATCGAGGAGCGACCGGTGCTCCCGACCGACGTGCCGGGAGAAAAGACGGCACTCACGCAACCGTTTCCGTCGAAGCCCGCTCCCTTCGAGAGGCAGGGTGTCTCGGAGGACGACCTCATCGACTTCACCCCCGAGCTGAAGAAAGAAGCGCTCGAGATCGCTTCGACGTACCGCTTGGGCCCGCTCTTCAACCCGCCGTCATTGGTAACGGAGACGAAGAAAGGGACACTGTCGCTTCCCGGCTCTCAGGGCGGTGCCAACTGGCCGGGTGCGGCTTTCGACCCCGAGACGGGCATCCTGTACGTCGCTTCTTCCACCGACGCTCAGGTTTTAGGCATGGTCCATGATCCGAAGACCTCGAACATGGATTACATCCAGGGCCGCCGTCTGAAGCTCCCCGAGGGAGGCGGTCCGCAGGGGCTTCCCCTCTTCAAGCCGCCGTGGGGACGGATCACCGCCATCGATCTCAATAGCGGCGAGCACGTCTTCATGATCCCGAACGGGGACCCTCCCGACTACGTCAAGAACCATCCCGCGCTCGCGGGAGTGACGCTTCCGCGCACCGGGAGGCCAGAGCGCGCCGGTCTCCTCGTGACGAAGACGCTTCTCTTCGCCGGGGAGGGCGGCGGGCTCTTCGGAATGTATGGGGGAGGAGGCCGGATGCTGCGGGCGCACGACAAGAAGACGGGTGAGATTCTCGCCGAGATCGAGCTTCCCGCGAATCAGACGGGCGTTCCGATGACGTACATGGTGGGTGAAGTCCAGTACATCGTGGTCGCCGTCGGGGCCTCGGATCACCCGGCGGAGCTCGTGGCGCTCCGTCTTCCCCCGCAAGAACCGGAAAAACGCTGAGAGCGCCTCTTAGAACCCCTCTTAGAACAATGTGTAGATGAAGGGCGCGGCGCCGCTACTCCCGAGAAAGACCAGGGCTCCCATGAGGAGCAGTATGAACAGGATGGGAAGGAGCCACCACTTCTTGTTCTGAAGGAGAAAGTCCCAGAACTCGGCGGGGAGGCTCTGCCGCCGCGCCCGCGCCAACTCTCTCACGTCTTCGTCTTTTTCCATGGCTCAAAACTGCTTGAAGTATTCCTTCTTGCTCGTGACTTTCGGAAGCTCCACCCAGTAACTTGGCCGGTCGGGCTCGAAGCGCCTTGCGAGAGGGTCGCGTCCCAGGAGCCGGAACAAGAGCCCCACCGGCGTGAGAATTCCGAAGAAGAGTACCGCAAGCGCGATGTGCGATACCACGAACCCGATCGGATAGGAGACGAGGCTCATCGCGACGAAGAGCGGCCGGTTTCCCTGGGGCCAGAGGAGCGAGAAGAGCAAGGAGGCCGCCCCGAGTACTACGAGCGGCAGCCGCCCCCACTCGAGGTAAAGAGCGAGACCTGGGAGCGCCACCGCCGCGATCCACCCGAATTGCCGCAGTTTTTGATCGGACGGCTGCAGCTGGAGCGAAACGAGCATCTGTCCCTCAGTCCAGCTCGAACCGCGCGAGGTGGTCTTCGGAGCCGGCACGGCCCGCACTGGGCTGGTCCTCCTTCATTAACAAGAACCTCCCCAGCACCAAAGCGTCGAGGTTCGTCGCCATGAAACAGCGATAGGCGTCCTCCGGCGTGCAAACGATGGGCTCCCCGCGCACGTTGAAGCTGGTGTTGATGAGGACCGGGCAGCCGGTCTTTTCCCGGAATCTCGCGAGGATGCGGTGAAACCTCGGGTTCCTCTCGCGGTCGACGGTCTGGACCCGGGCCGAGTAATCGACGTGGGTGATCGCGGGCACGACCGACCGCGGCTCCCGAAGCTTGTCGAGGCCCACGGCGCCGTTCTCGCTTGCCGGAAGGCGCCGATCGGAGCGGAGGGGGGCCACGAGCATCATGTAGGGACTCTCTTCCGAAGGGCGCATCTCGAAATAGGAATCCGCTTCCTCGCGCAGCACCGCGGGCGCGAACGGGCGAAAGGACTCGCGGAACTTGATCTTGAGGTTCATCACCGATTGCATTTTCGGGGAGCGGGCGTCGCCCAGGATCGACCGGCTCCCGAGAGCGCGCGGACCGAACTCCATGCGGCCCTCCACGTGCCCCACGACTTGCTCCGCGGCGAGTAGCTCGGCGACTTCCCCCGCGAGCTCATCCTCCGATTCGAAGCCACGGTAGGAAGCCCCCACCGAATCGAGAAAGGAGAGGAGCGATTGCTCTTCGAAGCCCGGCCCGAGAAGCGATCCCTTCTGGTAGTCGCCGGTCTCTAGAGCCTTTCGCGGTTCGTCCAGGAGCTGATACCACACGAAGAGCGCGGCGCCCAGGGCGCCGCCCGCGTCTCCGGCGGCGGGCTGGATCCAGACTCTCTTGAACGGCCCTTCTCGCGCGATGCGGCCATTGGCGACGCAGTTCAGCGCGACGCCGCCAGCGAGAACGAGGTTCTCGGCGGAAGTGACCTCGTGCGCGTGCCGGGCGGCGCGAAGCAGGATCTCCTCCGTCACTGCCTGGATCGAGGCCGCGAGGTCCATCTCCCGCTCGGTGAGCGGAGCTTCCCGCGCCCGCGGCGGGCCGCCGAAGAGACGCGCGAACTTCTCCGACGTCATCACGTCCGCGCGGCAGTAGGCGAAGTAGGACATGTCCATCCGGAAGGACCCGTCCGCTTTCAGGTCGATGAGCTTCTCGAGAATGACGTCCCGGTACCTCGGCTCACCGTACGGAGCGAGCCCCATGAGCTTGTACTCGCCGCTATTGACCTTGAAGCCGCAGAAGTAGGTGAAGGCGGAGTAGAGAAGCCCGAGCGAATGGGGGAAGCGGAGCTCTTTCAGGAGCTCGATGCGGTTTCGCTCCCCGAGGCCGATAGTTCCCGTCGACCACTCCCCCACCCCGTCCAGGGTGAGGATGGCGGCGCGTTCGAAGGGCGAGGGAAAAAAAGCGCTCGCCGCGTGGGACTCGTGATGCCGGGTGAAGACGTAGCGGCCGCGGTAGAGGCCGTCGAGACCCCGGTCGAGCTCGCGCGGAGTGTAGAGCTTCTCGTGAAGCCAGAGGGGAAGCCCCTTGAGGAAGAGCTCGTATCCTCTCGGCGCGTAGGCGATGTAGGTCTCGAGGATGCGGTCGAACTTCAAGAGCGGCTTGTCGTAGAAGGCGACGAAATCCAGATCCTCGGCGCGTATCCCGGCCTCCGAAAGACAATACGCGGCGGCTCTCCGAGGAAACCCGTGGTCGTGCTTCTTTCGGGTGAACCGCTCTTCCTGGGCCGCCGCCACGATATCGCCGTCGCGAACGAGGCAGGCGGCGCTATCGTGATAGAAGGCGGATATTCCGAGGATGTTCATCTCGAGAAGAG
>CAZKNR010000205.1:0-15362 GCA_964553925.1 uncultured Acidobacteriota bacterium | reverse complement strand
ACCTCGTGAGGACGCCCTCGGTCTGCTAGGATTCTGAAATGAGGCTCCTTACGCGGGAGGACATCCTTCGCGCTTTCGAAGCGCTCTCCGCCGAGCTGCCCTCGGCCTCGGCGCCTCACGACCTCACCATCATGGGGGGCGCCGCATTGGTTTTGCGGTTCCAGGCCAGGGATTCGACCAGGGATGTGGATGCGGTATCGAGCGATAAAATAATGCGCGACGCGGCCGCGCGGGTGGGTAAGCGACTTGGTCTTCCGGAAGACTGGCTCAACGACGGTGCTAAAGGTTACGTTCACGGCCTCGCCTTGGGAGACCTTGTCTTCGAGGGCGCGGCGCTGCGGGTCAGGATGCTGGCAGTCCCCCAGTTGCTCGCCATGAAGCTGAGCGCCTGGAGAGACGACCTGGATATCGCCGACGCTCGCCTGCTGCTCTCCAAATTGCCCGGGGAGAAGGAGGAGGTGTGGGGGCTGACGGAAGCCTACCTCGTTCCCGGTAGGGAGTTGAAAGCGCGCTACGCATTCGACGATCTGTGGGAGGCGCTGCATGGAGCTTCGTGAATTGGTCGAGGCCCTACTGGAAGGTGACGCACTCCGGGCCAGGCAGTGGGTAGCCGACGCCGCTCGATGCCGCCTGTCATGGTCGGAGCTTCCGAATCCGAAGGGCCTGTCGCCGGTCGCGCTTGCCGTCGCGGCGAGCGTCGTGGAAATGATGGCCTCCCGCGCTGGACAGCCGGCGCCGCCCTGGGCTCAGACCGCGCCCGCAAGCCCTACCACGGTTTTCCTTGTTCGTGCTGCCCAAACCATGCCGCGGCTGCGGCGGCTCTGTGAGGAAGAGGGTCCTGAGCCGCTGCGCAAACGACGCATCCTCGCGCCGCCCGAGTTTCTTACGTGGGCGTAAGCGGCAGCTATCCGGCCAGGAGTCAAGCTGCCGTCGTCCCGGGGTAGGCGCCTCCTGAGGAACCGCCCGGCGTTCGCTCCAGGTTCCACGGGTTTCGAGTCATTCCAAAAAGCGCTGATTCGGTGGTTGGCGAGAGACCGAGCTCGGGAGACGTCGTTTTTCCGAACAGGACGAGTCCGGCTTTCTTGTAGCGGGTGACGAGCGTGCTGTCGAAATCAGGAACGCTGAGCTGGAAGAGACGGCTTCCGCTGGTAGTCGCCGTGCCGGCAAGCTGGTGCGAAACATCCTTGAGCGCGAAGGGCACGACGCGGAAAGGACCCTCGGGGAGACCCGCCTCGATCTGGGCCTCGGCCCGGTCGAAGAAGGTCGCGCTGAAACAATTCAAGCGCGGCTGCAAGGTTTCGGCGCGGGTCCGAACCGCATCGAGAAGCTCCCCGGGAGTCACCTCGCGTCTGGCGATGAGCTCGGCGAGACCGGTCGCGTCGAACCGATCGTATTCGCCGGCCAGTCCCGGCAAGGTGGGAGCGGGTGCGGCGCTTGCGGAGCGATCCATGAGACTCGCGGCTACGCCCGCGGCGGCGACCCCGCCACGACGAAGCGCTTCTCTTCGAGTTACCGTCTCTTCTCGCATACTCACCCCTCGCGTGATGGACGTAGCGGATTGGAAGTGGGTTCTACTTCAGCCCCTCCACCAGGTACAGCTCCGAGAGGAGCCGTCGAGAAGACAGGACATACGCGTTCGCCTCCGGCGCCACGAGAACGTGAGAATAAGGAACACCCACAGGGTCGAGCGGGGCGACCTCTTTCCAAAGCTCGCGCGCACCGGTCTCGAGATCGGCGCGGTAAATCTTTGGCACGCGTTCCTGGCGATAGACGTAAAGCGCGCGGCTGTCCGCGCTCCAACCCGCGATGAGTTCCCCATCCAGAACCCCGGGGGCGAGCCGCTTCTCACCTTCGTCCACGGGAATCAGCCACCATTTCCCGTCGGAGCCGCGGGCCGCTACCCATTCTCCGTCCGGGGATAGTCTGCCGGCGTCATAGCCCGGCGGGGTCAGCGCTCGAGGCGGCGCGTCGCCCTCGATGTCCTGCGCGAAGACTGTCGGCTCTTTCCCTGGCTCATTGGCGATAAAGACGAGTCGCCGGGCGTCCGAGTGGAAGCCGATATCGTAATAGGACCCGAACCCGTGCCGTCGGATTCTGCGGGGCTCGCCAGGGCCCGTCGGGAGAAGAACGATCTCCTGGGGAGGTCCGTAGAGGAGGCTCGCGACCCACTTCCCATCGGGAGAGATCGCTATGCCCGCCCCAGTTCCGAGACGGACGGGCGGCGAGCCGTCGGTGCCGCGGAGGTACACGTCGTAATTGGGGGATGCGCCCGTGCCCCAATACGTCAGGAGAACGGTCTTGCCGTCGCGGGATATCGCCGCCGGAGGTGAAATGCCCAGGTAGGTGAGATCTTTTGCCCGCTCCTCCCCGGGCGCGAGGCCCATGGCCTCCTCGCGGAGCTCCTCGCGGCTCAGAAGCGCGCGACCTCGTGAATCGACGTCGAGAAGGCGCGCGTTTCCCGGAGCGCGCAGGATCAGACGTTCCTTTCCATCGAGCGTGACCCCGTAGACGGCAGCGCGCTCGCCGGCTCTTTGTGCCGTGAACCAGATCTCCGAGCCGTCCCTTGACCAGGCCAGGCCTTCCTCCGCCTCCCACCCCTGCGAGAGGACGGTGAGTTGGCCGGATAAGTCCACCATCGCTACCGAGCCCCGGTTGTCGCCAACCGACTCATGATCGAGGAAGGCGATGCGGTTGCCCCGGGGCGAGAAGCGCGGGTAGCTGACGTAGCCGACGGTCTCATAGAGCGCTTTACCGGGTGGAAACTCCAGCCGGTGGAGTCCCCCTTGGTATCGGACGACGGCGAGTTGGGAGCCGTCGGGAGACCAGTCTGCCTCCCGCACCGACTCGAGAACCTCTCGCGGTGCGCCGCCTCCGATCGGGGCCCGTGCGAGAGTTCCTTCCATACCATAGTTGTGGGTGGGCTCGGCCCGGACCAGGAGGGCCATCTCCCCCGTGGGCGAGACCGAAAGGAGCCTGGCGTTTCCGATTCCAAGGCTGCGCGATTCGGGGAAATCGACCCGCGTCGAATAGATCTCCGCGGGCTTCTCTCCCCAGGCGGCGCTGTAAACGATGGTGTTCCCGTCGGGAGCGAAGCGGGCGGAGAGGAGCGTGCCGCGCTCGAAGGTGAGCTGTCTATAAGAAGGTAGAGGCGCCGGGGGCGCTTGCGCGCCGCGGCCGACGAGGAAGGAGGCGATGGCGAGAGCCGCTCCCGCGGCCACGGCGAAGGCGAGTCGTCGTCGATCCTTCGTCGGAAGCGCGGGGACTTCCGGGATAGCGGCTGCCGAGCCCGAGAATGCCTCGAGGGCGAAGGCGAGGTCGTTCGCGGAGCGGAAGCGCTCGTCAGGATCCTTCTCGAGGCAGCGCGCGAGGATCCGCTCGAGGGGCGGAGAAACCTGCGCGTTCGTCGCGCTCGTGGGCGGGAGATCTTCCTTGAGGATGGCGGTCATCGTCTCGGCCGCGGTCTCCCGCTGAAAGGCTCGCCGGCCCGAGAGCATCTCATGGAGCACGCACCCGAAGGCGAAGATGTCCGATCGATGGTCGGCGCTTCGCCCGCGAACTTGCTCCGGGGACATGTAGCCCACCGTGCCCAGGAGTGCCCCGGCTTCGGTGAGCCGCGCCTCGGTGGGCGAGTGGCTCTCGTCACCGCGCCCGACGGGGGGCGTGTCCTGGCGAGCGAGCCCGAAGTCCAGAATCTTGACGCGCCCCTCTTTCGTCACGAAGAGGTTCTCGGGCTTCAGATCACGGTGAACGATCCCCCGGTCATGGGCCGCGCCGAGACCCTGCGCGATCTGCCGGGCGTAATCGACCGCCTTTCTCACCGGAAGCGGCGCGCCCTGCAATTTCCCGCGAAGCGTCTCCCCTTCGAGAAGCTCCATGACCGCGTACGCGATCCGCTCGTGCCTTCCAAAGTCGTGAATCGCGAGAATGTTGGGGTGACTGAGAGCGGCCACGGCCTTGGCTTCTCGCTCGAACCGGGCGAGCGCTCCCGCGTCTTCGGCCAGGTGTTCCGGCAGAACCTTGATCGCCACCTCCCGATCGAGCTTGCGATCCCGCGCGCGATACACCTCGCCCATCCCGCCGGCTCCCAGAGGGCCAGCGATCTCATAAGAGCCAAGGGTCGTTCCGGCGGAAAGGGTCATTCGCGTCCTTGCTTTTGGGGATTATAAGCAAGTCCCCGGTCAAGCGTACCGACGAGACCGCCGTTACCGCGGGAAACGCGCGGGGTCGATGTCCTGCCTGGCGCGGAGGTCGAGGTCGGGGGTCGCGTCCCGTCCAGGGAGCAGAACGACATTTCCCGAAATCTCGTCCGGACGAGATTTTCCCTCGAGCGCAGTTGCTGATTTTTTCGCTCGTGACCACGACCCACGTTGAGACGGGGCGGCTACCGGCTAGCGCCGCCTCGGTTTCTTCTTGGCAATCTTCTTTCGAGGACGACTTCGCGGCCCGAGCCGGCGGGCGAGAGAGGTGAGGGACTCCTTGAGCCGGACCATCTCGCTCTCCAGGCGGGCGAGCGATTCCCCGGCGCCTCGAAGATCGCCTTCGCGCCCCTTTGTCTCGAGAGCGCGCGCTGCCTCGAAGACGCCGGCCTTCGAGAAAATGCCGGCGGAAGACTTGATCGAATGCGCCGCGGTGGCGAGCGCAACCGCGTCTCCCTTCGCGACCGCGCCTTGGATCGCGGCGATCCGGGGGGGAGAGTCCTGGAGAAAGATCTGGACCAGCTCTCGCAGAAGTTTCCGATCGTCCGCGACGCCCCTCAGAAGTGCCGATTCATCCAGGAGCGGGAGCTTCGCTCCGTCCACTGCAAAGGCGTCGATGGCTTCGTAGAGTTCCCGGGCATCGAGAGGCTTGGAAACGTAACCGTCCATGCCCGCCGCGAGGCACCGCTCCCGGTCTCCCTTCATGGCGTGAGCGGTCATGGCCACGATGGGAACGTGCCCGCCGCTCTCTTTCTCCCTCTGCCGGATCGCTTCGGTGGCTTCGAGCCCTGAAAGCTCCGGCATCTGGACGTCCATCAGCACGAGGTCGAAAGCCTCCCGCCCGGTCGCCTCGAAGGCTTCCCGTCCGTTTCGGGCGAGTGTCGGCCGGTGACCCCGCTTCTCGAGCAGGCGCATTACCAGCTTCTGGTTTACAGCGTTGTCCTCGGCGACGAGTATGTCGCGGGGCCTTTCCGCGCGGCGCGCTTTGCGCGGAGTGGGTGCGTCCGGCGCGCGCCCCCTGGTTTGAGCCAGCACGCTTACGATCGCGTCCAGGAGGTCGGACTGCTTGACCGGCTTCGTGAGGAACTTGGTCACACCGGCTTTGCGGGCGCGCTCTCTCCCTCCGGGGCCAGCCGAGGTCAACATAATGATGCGGGTTGCGGCCAGGCGGCGATCGGCCCGGATGCGCTCGGTGAGCGTGTAGCCGTCGGTACCCGGCATGAGGGCATCGACGATGGCCAGGACCTGGGGGGTTCCCGCAGACCGCGCCCGCTCCAGCGCCTCGAGGGCTTCCTGGGCGCTCTCGACGGCGGTGGGCTTCATGTGCCAGTTGGTGAGCGTCTCGATCAAGATGCGCCGGTTGGTAGCGTTGTCGTCCACGACGAGGACCGGCAGATCCCGGAGATCGGCGACGACACCAGACGTCTCCTCGGCTTCTCCCACGGGTGGGAGGGCGAGTCTGGCAGTGAAGCCAAAGGCACTGCCTCGCCCCATTTCGCTTTCCACGCTCATGGCGCCGTCCATCATCTTGACGAGCTGGGCGCAGATCGCCAGACCGAGGCCGGTGCCCCCGTACTTCCGCGTCGTCGAGGTGTCGACCTGAGCGAAAGCATCGAAAATCGTCCCGTGTTTTTCCGCCGGGATCCCGATTCCGGTGTCCCGCACGGTGAATCGAAGGACGCAATCTTCTTCGGTGCGATGCGCAACCTCGACGCTCACCAGCACTTCGCCCTTCTCGGTGAACTTGACGGCGTTTCCCACCAGGTTGAGGAGGATCTGACGCAAGCGGCCGGGGTCCCCGATCACTCTCTCCGGCGCTGCGGTGGAAATTTGGCAGGCGAGCTCGAGTCCCTGCTGGTGGGCTCGCGGGGCGAGGAGCCGGATGGCATCCTCGACCGTCTCGCGTAAATCGAGCTCGACAGGATCGAGATGAAGGCGCCGCGCGTCGATCTTGGAGAAGTCGAGAATGTCGTTCAGGAGCCCGAGCAGAGCGTCTGCCGACTCCTTCACCGAAAACAGGTAGTCGCGCTGCTCGGCTGTGAGACGCGTATCGAGCGCGAGCTGGGTCAAACCGAGAATGGCGTTCATCGGCGTCCGGATCTCGTGGCTCACGTTGGCGAGAAAATCTCCCTTGGCCCGGGTCGCCTCTTCCGCCTGAGCCTTGGCGATCTGAAGCTCCTTCACCAACTGGGCAAGACCGGCGGCGTGCTCCTCCATCGCCTGGCGGGCCGCTTCCATCTCTCGGGCGTGCTTGCGGAGCTTCTCTTCCGCCAGCTTGCGCTCGCTCACGTCACGCGCGGCGGCATAGATCAGGCCTCCTTCGGGCGCGGCCCGGGCCGCCCATTGGAGCCAACGGTAAACCCCGTCCTTACCTCGGTAGCGATTCTCGAAGGCCACCGTCTCGCCGCCCGAGAGCAGTCGGCTGGCCTCGGCCAGGGTCGCTTCCCGGTCGTCGGGGTGCACCAGATCGTTGTAGGGGCGCGCTAGAAGCTCTTCCTCCGAGTAGCCCAGAACCGTCTGCCAAGCCGGGTTGAGGCGCACGAAATAACCTTCGCGGTTCGCGATAGCGAGCATGTCGAGGGAGAGAATGAAGAAGCGATCCCGCTCCTCCTCGGCCCGCTTGCGCTCGACGAAAAGCCCGATCTGGGTACCGACCGTGGTCAGGAGCCGAAGGAGCTCGTCATCGGGCTCGCGGATCTCACGACTGAAGAACTCCATGACTCCGAGCACTTCGCCGCCCACGAGGACGGGAAAGCCGAAAGCGCCGTGGAGTCCCTCGCGCGCGGCGATGGGCGCTCGCGGGAAGTTGGTATCGTGCACCACGTCGGGAATCCATGCCGGCTCGCCCTCGGCCCAGACCCGGCCCGGAAGCCCGATACCACGCTCGAATCTGGTAGCGCGGCTAACGGCCTCGAACCCGGGAAACGACACCGAGGGACGGTGCCAGATATCGACGCAGCGCAGCACCGCGGCCTCGCGCTCGACCTGCCAGAGCGCTCCATGCTCCCAATCGAGAGCTTCGCAGATCGCCTCGAGAATTCTCGGGGTCGCTTCGGCAAGCGTTGCCGAGGTTACGAGAGCGCGAGCGGTTTCGTACTGCGCCCGAAGGCGCCGCTCGGCCTCGGTCGGCTGCGAATAGGCTTCCGGCACCGACGGGGATTATACTCGGCGCTGAAGCCATGAGAGGAAAGGTGCGGCCCCGGGTGCTGGTGGTGGACGACGATCGGGCGCTGCGCCACGTGGTGGGAAAGCTCCTCCAGGCGGAGGGCGTCTCGGTGTCGACCGCCGCCGACGGGGTCGAAGCGCTCGAGAAAGCACAGAAGGGAAAGTTCGACCTGCTGCTTCTGGACGTGGGGCTTCCGCGGTTGAACGGGCTCGAGGTGCTCGGTCGCGTCGTAGCCCTCCCCTCTCCCCCCAAGGTGGTGATCATGACTTCCGACGATACGCCGGAAACGATCCTGCGCGCCGTTCGGGAGAAGGCCTACGCTTACCTCACCAAGCCCATGTCGCCCAAGGAAATGGTGGAGCTGATTCGGAAAGCGGTCGCGGCGCCCGCCTTGCCGCCCATCGAGGTCGTTTCGGCACGCCCGGAATGGGTGGAGCTTCTGGTGCCGTGCTCGCTCGAGGCCGTCGAGCGCATCCAGAGCTTTCTGAAGGGACTGGATGCGAACCTTCCCGACGACGTCCGCGACTCGGTGGGCTCCGCGTTTCGAGAGCTTCTCTGTAACGCCGTCGAGTGGGGCGGTAAGCTCGACCCCACGCGCCGGGTGCGGATCGCTTACGTAAGGACCAAGCGCATGCTCCTCTATCGCATTGCCGATCCAGGGCCCGGATTCCGCCCCGCGACCCTCGCCCACGCCGCGATCACCCATCCGGACGATCCCTTGGAGCACGCTCGCATCCGCGAGGATTTAGGCCTGCGGCCCGGAGGTTTCGGCCTTCTTCTCGTTCAGTCCATGGTGGACGAGCTCATCTACAATGAGGCGCACAACGAAGTGCTGTTCGTGAAGTACCTGGAGCCACCCTCGACGACGGTTGCGTGAGCTCGGGTCGTCCGCAGCGGGTGCGTCTCGTGCGCCGCTTCGAGAGCTTACGCGATATGCTGGAAGATGAGGATGGCATCGGCTTGAGGCCGCGAGCGAAAATGACGCCTTTGAAATCGAGCCGACGACTGGGGTATCTTCTCGTCGCTCGCTTCGAACAGGGAGAGCCACATGCCTGCCGCCCATGAAATGTGGAAACAGTTCAAGCTCGTCGAGCCTCTCGGCAAGGGGGGCATGGGCCAGGTTTTTCTCGCCGAGGATACCGCCCTCGATCGCAAGGTCGCGCTGAAGTTCCTCCCGGTGGCTCTCGAAGAGGACAAGACCGCGCGCGAGCGTTTCCTCCGCGAGGCCAAGGCAGCGGCAGCGCTCGACCACCCTTACATCTGCAAGATCTATGAGATTGGCGAGGTCGAAGGCAGAGCTTACATCGCCATGGAGTACATCGAGGGCACGACGCTCTTCGAGAAGATCGCTTCCGGCCCTCTTCCTCTCGCTCGAGTCCTGGACCTGGGAGCCGAGATCGCCGAAGCCCTGGAAGCGGCGCACAAGAAGCAGATCGTTCACCGCGACATCAAGACTGCGAACATCATGGTGACGCCGGACGGTCACGTCAAGATCCTCGATTTCGGGCTCGCCCGCATGCTGGCGATGGAAGCGCTCTCCGCGAGCAAGGTCGATACCTACTCCGGACGCCTCTCCTCTCACGACTCGACGCCGGGCACCGTCATCTATATGTCCCCCGAGCAGGTGCGCGGAGAGCCCATCGACGGGCGCACCGACATCTTCTCCATGGGTGTCGTTCTCTACGAGATGGCGACGGCGAAGCTTCCATTTCAAGGTGCGACTTCGGGCCTCATCTACGACGCCATATTGAACCTCGGGCCCCGACCCCCGAGCTATCACAACCCTCAGGTGCCTCCCGATCTCGAGCGCGTCGTCCTCAAGGCTCTCGAGAAGGATCGCGAGCACCGCTATCAAAACGCCAAGGATCTGATGGTGGACTTGAAGCGGCTCAAGCGCGACACGGACAGCGCCACGGGACGACAGGACCGGCCCGCCACGACACGTCGGGAGAAGATGGGAATGCGATGGGGAGCTGTGGTTGCGGCAGCCGGGCTCCTCGCCGCCTTCGGAATCGTTCTCTTTCAATCGGGGTCCGGCGGAGCCCCGAGTGCGTCCATCGACTCCCTTGCCGTCCTCCCCTTCGAGAACACCAGGAGCGACCCCGAGATCGATTATCTCAGCGATGGCATCGCCGAGACTCTCATCAACCGCCTTTCGCCTGTCCCGGAGCTCCGGGTAATGGCGAGAAGCACCGCGTTCCGTTACCGCGGGCGCGACCCCCTGGAAGCGGGTCGAGAGCTGAAGGTGGGAGCGGTGGTGACGGGACGAGTGGTTCAGCAGGGCGACAACCTGAACGTTCAAGCGGAGCTCGTCGACGTCAAAAGCGGGACGCAGATCTGGGGTGAACAGTACAACCGGAAGCTCGCCGACATCGTCACGGTGCAGAACGAGATCGCGCAGAACATCTCGCAGGCGTTGCGACTCACTCTGATCGGCGATGAAGTCACCTCCAATAGCGAGGCCTATCAGGCGTACTGGAAGGGCCGCTTCCACTGGAACCGTCGGACCAACGAGGACTTCAAGAAGGCGATACTCTTCTTTGAGGAGTCGCTCGCGCGGGATCCCGCACTCGCTCTCGCTCACGTGGGGCTCGCCGACAGCTACGTGCTTCTCGGGGCCCAGTTCTACGGGGCTGAAGCGGACTTCCCCCCGGCGGTCGCCATGGCGAAGGCGCGAACCGCGGCGCAGGAAGCGCTCGCGCTCGACCCAGGCCTCGCGGAGGCCTATACCACCCTCGCGTATATTTCTTTTCTTTACGATTGGAACTGGGAGGCCGCGGAGAAGGATTTCCTCGAGGCCATCGAGCGTAAGCCCCGCTACGCCGTGGCCCATCAGTGGTACTCGGAGCTCTTGATGCTCCTGGGACGCCACGACGAAGCGGTCGCACAAGGACGGCAGGCGCTCGAGCTCGAGCCGACCTCTCCCATCCTTTCGCGTGAGCTCGGATTCAGGTTCCATCAGGCGAGACGTTATCCGGAGGCGATCGGAGAGTTCCGGAACACCCTCGAGCTCGACCCCGATTTTTCCCTCGCCCGAATCATGTTGACCGACGCGCTCTGGGATGGCGGGAGGCGCGAAGAGGCGCTCGCCGAGGCTGAGCGCCTCGACGAAAGGCGGAGAACGCTCTTCCAGCTCCTGGCCCAGGGGAAGACGAGCGAGGCCAGGGCGTGGGTCGAATCGATCCCCCGCGATGAATTAACGCCGACGAGGTTGAGCGAGCTCTATGCCCGGGCGGGAGCCAAAGAGAAGGCGCTCGAGTTCCTCGAGGAGGGCTTGGAGAAGCGCATCCCGCAGCTATTGACCACCGTGGGGCAGCCGGTCTTCGACCCCTGGCGCTCCGAGCCACGTTTCCTGGAGCTCCGGCGCAAGATGGGCCTCGAGCTCTAGGTCGTAGGGACCTTCTGCTTCACAGCATCAGGCCTGCTATGATCCGCGGCGCTTCAGGAGGTCGAACCGTGGACAGACGCAGGTTTCTCGAGACGGCGGGGCTCGCGGCGCTCGGGGCCGGACTCAGCCGGTGCAGCTCCCGTACCGTTTCTTCGAACCCGACCCGGCCCCCGATTCGCCTGACCCCCGCCGACGTTTCGTGGGAACGGATCATCCGGACCACGGTGGGCCTCAGGCCTCATCGGGACGCGGGATTCGTGCTGCGCTCGGAGAAGCTCGATCGCAAGACCGTCATCCACAACTACGGGCATGGGGGCGCGGGCATTTCCCTCGGATGGGGAACGGGCCAGATGGCCGCCGAGATGGCGCTCTCTCATCTCGACCGCCGCGCGGCGGTCATCGGCTGCGGCGCGGTCGGCCTCTCCTGCGCGCGCGAGCTCCAGCGGCGTGGCTTCGAGGTCACGATTTACGCCATGGCCGTGCCGCCCGATACCACGTCGAACATGGCCTTCGCCGGCTTCACCCCAACGGCCTGGCTGGTCGATCTCAAGAGCGTCACCCCGGAGTGGGAAGAGCAGTTCCGCCGCGCCGTCACCCTCGCGTACCGGAAGCTCCAGCTCCTGGTGGGTCGCCGCTACGGGGTCACCTGGGTCTCGACCTACACCGCGACGAACGATGCCAAGGCGGCCTCGGGCTCGATCGATCTCCTCCCGGCAGAGGTGCAGACGGGTCAGTTGCTGCTGCAGCCGGGAGAGCATCCTTTCCCCACGACCTACGCGGTTCAGGGCCTCATGATGCGCATCGAGCCCTCGATCTATCTCGACGCCCTTGTCGAGGACTTCCAAAGGTTCGGGGGCCGCATCGTGATCCGAAAGCTCGACACCAGGAACGACCTCATGTGGCTTCCCGAATCTCTCGTCGTCAACTGTAGCGGTATCGGATCCAGAGCGCTCTTCGGCGATGAGGAGCTGGTTCCGCTCAAAGGACAGTTGACCGTCGTAGTGCCCCAGCCCGACGTCAACTATTCGACCAACGGAGGCGTTTCCACTCCGAGCGCCGTCCCCGGAAACGGATTGCACATGATGCCGCGCTCGGACGGCATCATCCTCGGCGGCATCGCGCAGCGCGGGGTGTGGGCGCTCGACGTCGACGAGGAGGAGCGCAAGCGGATCGTGGAGGGACACATCGAGCTCTTCCACTCCATGCGCGCTCCGGTCTCGCGGATCAGCGATTCGGATCGAGGCGCTTCAGCTCTTCGAACCAGTTGAGAACGACGTTCAACTGCTGCTGCCGGCGGTCAGATTCAACTTCGCGGCGAACCATGAGGAAGCGCGTTCCGTCGGAAGACACCCCTTTCCCGAGGTGGACGGCGGCAAGTGGCTCATGTCTACCGATAGCGGAGCGTGGCCCCTGTGGACGCGCGCGGGTCGGGAGCTCGTCTACCGTTCCGGAACGAAGCTGATGGCCGTGCCGGTGAGCGCCGATGAATCCTTCAAGCCCAGCCTACCGAAAGAGATCTGGAACCGGCCTTACTTGACCCGGTCGGGTTCGAGAAACTATGACGTTTCCCCTGACGGCGAGCGGTTCTTGTTCGTCCGAGGGGGCGGCGCTTCCATCCATCTCGTGCAGAACTGGTCCGAGGAAGTGAAGGCCAAGGTTCCGTAAGCACGAACAGAACTCCTCCGGTCAGTTTTGACACTCCACCCCTCGGCCAGGCGGATGACTGAAGAGCGAGGCGATCCGCCATCCCTCCGGAGTCTTCCCGAAGACATACGTCACGCCGTGCGCGGACAGGACATTTCCATCCTTCTTATATCGGTAGAACGTGCCGCTCGCGGTCGCGGCCCCGAGGCTCAAAACGCAGACGCTCGGGCTCGGGAAGTCCGAGCGCTCCCAGCCTTTGGGCAGGATCTGCGCGAGCGAGCTCTCGAAGAGGGCCGCCGTTTCCTCGGGGGTCGAGAAGACCTTGGCTCCGTCCGGGTCGAGCAGGATCCAGGGAATGTGAAAAATGCGCTCCCCCACGGCTCTCGTGTCCCGCGACGAGAAGAGCTGATAGTAGGTCTGGACCGCAGCCGTGACTTCCCGCTCGACCTTTGCAATCTCGTCCGCGGAAAGCGGCGGATACTGCGCCCGCGCGGTCGCCGCGGTGAGCCCGATGATGGTCATGCCCATCCCCAAGGCTTCGAGCCACAGTGCACGCTCGGTCATCGATTACCTCCTCCTCAGTTTCAGATTGCGCGATGGAAATCTCGCGCTTCGCCCAATAGAATCAAGCGCGATATGGTCGTCCCGCCGGGGGTCCTCGTCGGTCGTTACCAGATCGAATCCCGGATCGCGCGAGACAGCGAAGTATATCGCGCTGAGAGGCTCCCGCGATTCGAGCGCCGGCTGACGTCGCCGCCGATGGCCGCTTCCTCATGATGGAGGACGCTTCCGCCGGGGCCTCCGCCACGGTCAACGTCGTCCTCAACTGGTTCGAGGAGCTGCGACGGCTGAGTCCCAACAACTAGCGAACCCGCTCCCACGTCAGGTGCGTCGACGGAGTATCGACGGGAGTCAGAATCAGCCTGTCCCCGGTGAGCTCGTACTGTCGCACCAGGTCGACGCCGACTCCGCCGGCGTTGATGGTTCCCTTTCGGTGGTGGCTCACGGTACGGGCTTTCTCGTCGACGGTGTAGGTGCCGAAATAGGCAACGTAGCCGGTGATCGCTTCCTTTGCCTGCTCGGGAGTGGGCGACTCACCCTGCTTCCATTTCGGTCGATCCCGGTCGGGCATGATCTGCACCGACATGTTTCCAGCGGCGTCGTAGTGGATGAGCCCGATGGGGTGGCCGTCCCGCAGAGGATTGGACTCGGCGGACTCGAAAGAGACCAGCTTCCAGGTCCCTACGAATCGTTTCGCGTCTTCGCCATTCTCCGCCGCCGGAGAGAACCCGAAACCAAGCGCCACTACGAACCACAGCAGTCTTCGCATCACGACCTCCTCGAAAGCCTCACGGCAGTAAAAGCGCCACGAGCTCCGGGGGATCTCCCGCAACCGTGAGCGCGATGTATTGTTTTCCATCCAAGAGATACGTCATCGGAGTGCCGATGGGCACGCCGGGCAGGTCCACCGATCCCAGCTCGGCACCCGTCTTCTTGTCGAAGGCCACGAGCCTCGGCCCGTCCTTCGTGCCTCCCGCGGTGAGAGCGTACAGCAGAAGCGTCTTCGTGAGGAGCGGTCCACTGAGAGTGCTGTCTCCGCCCAGAGGCGGGAGCTCGAGCCCGGCAAGGAGACGATGTTTTCGAACGCGACTGCCTTCGCCGAGCGGCACCATCCAGACGTGCTCGCCGGTGTTCATGTCGATAGCGGTCATGCGGGAGTAAGGCGGCTTGAAGAGCGGCAAGGCGTCCGGCATCGTCGGCACGGTCGGGATCCGGGCCTCGACGTAGCGCAGGTTACTCGATTCGGAGGGCAGCGGAGGACGGAGCCGAATCACCGACATTCGGTTCGCTGACGGCACGTAGAGCATTCCCGTCTCGGGATCCACCGCCGCACCCGACCAGTTGGCTCCGCCGATAGACGAGGGGCGCATGAGAGTTCCCTGGTTTCCACCGTCGACGACGAGAGACGGAGGAGTGTAGAGCGGTCCCAAACGGAAGTTGCGAACCGCCTTCTCCGCGAGCGCACGAAGCTCGGGGGTGAAGTCGATCAAGTCCTCCGGACCGACGCCTTGATACTCGAAGGGCTTCGGCTTCGTGGGGAAAGGCTGTGTCGGTGAAGCCCGCTCGCCGGGAACGTCCGAGGCCGGTACCGGGCGCTCCTCGATCGGCCAAATCGGCTGCCCGGTGACCCGATCGAAGGTGAATACAAAACCCTGCTTCGTCAACTGCGCCACTGCCTTCACCCGCCGTCCGTCGACGTCGATATCGAGAAGGTTCGGAGCGGCGGGAAGGTCGTAGTCCCAGAGACCGTGATGGACGAGCTGGTAGTGCCAGACGCGCTTTCCCGTCTCGACATCGAGGCAGACGAGGCTCTCGGCGAAGAGATTGTTCCCGGGGCGGTGGCCGCCGTAGTAGTCCGGGGCGGGAGTGTTGAGGGGTATATAGAGGTAGCCGAGCTCCTCGTCGGCGCTCATGAGGGACCAGACGCTCACCTTTCCCGTGAACGACCAGGAGTCCTCCTCCCAGGTTTCGTTTCCGTACTCGCCCGGCTGAGAAATGGTGTGGAACTCCCACTTCAGCTTTCCGCTGCGGGCATCGAAGCCTCGCAGAAAACCGGGAATCTGCTCTTTCTTGATGTTGTAGGAGGAGATCGACGACGGCACGATCACCGTGTCGCGAACGACGAACGGAGGCGACTGGACCGAGTAGGTGAGCGCGTTCAACCAGTCGCGCTCGCCTCTCACCGCCCGAGGAAGGCCTCGCATCAGATCCACGCGGCCCTCCTCGCCGAAGTTGAACGCGAGCCGGCCGGTTTTGGCGTCGACGCTCACCAGGTACCCGTCTCCCGTTCCCCAGTACACCCGAGCGTCAACTCCGTCCGTCCAGTAGCCGACTCCGCGCTGGTTCCAGCGCGCGGTCATGGTCGTCGTGCCCGTCTCGTAGCTCTTGGGGTTGTAGACCCAGAGAG